>DATJHZ010000482.1:0-20302 GCA_035493595.1 Cyclobacteriaceae bacterium
TAGCCACCCTTTCGCTTCCATTGGCATTCTAATTCTGCAAAACCATAGCTATTATATTGTGTTAAGAATTTTTCACGATCTGTAATATTGGCAAAGAAAGAAAACTCAAATGAATTATGCCCTACAACCTCGTCACGTGTATAACCAAGAACCGGAAACACTTTTTCGTTTACATCGAATATCACCATATCACTCTCACGTGTGATAACCATCAGGTCAGGATTATTACTAAAGGCCTTGGCAAATTTTTCTTCGCTTAAACGAAGCCTTTCTTCTGCTTCTTTAAAAAATGTTATGTCATATACCAGGCCTAGCACTCTGCAAAAACGCCCTTCTTCAGATTGAGGATATCCCGTAATACGAACCCACTTTCTATAGCCTATGGGAGTATTAACTCTTGCCATAATATCAAACGGAAGTGAGCCAGAGTCTTTTAAGGATTTATACATCTGATCAACAAGAGGAATATCTGTTGACTCATATAGCTTTAATACCTCCTCTCTGTTATTAATATCAAATGTTTTATCAATACCATAGATATTATACATCTCCTCCGACCAGAATATCACATCAGTCCTGATATCATATTCCCAACTTCCTACTTTCGCTAGTCGCTGCGATTGTGTTAAAATAAATTCGCGCTCCGATAAAACTTCAAGATTGAGAGAAAGCTGCTCATTAAGTTGAAGCAACTCTTCTTTCCGGATTTCTAATTCTCTGTTTAACTTTCGTTGATGCTCGAGCGCTGTTTCCAAAACCTGTTCACGATCACGCTCACGACTTATATCAATCCACCCACCTAAACCACGAATAGCTTTGCCTGTTTCGTCACGCAAAATTGTTCCCTGATCTATAATATGCGCTATGGAGTGATCCGCTTTTAAAACTCTGTAAGCATCAAAGTATTTCTCTTGCTTGCTGGTCAGGCAAAAATTAAAATTCTCAAGTACTCGTTGTCTGTCCTCAGGATAAATTGAATCTTCTCTGTCCTTCAAATGATAATCTGGTTTCGTTAAACCAAATTCACTTAACGCCTTATTGCCCGAAGTCCAGATGATGAGCCCCGTAACAAAATCCATTTCCCACATGGCCAGATTTGAAACTTCAGAAATATGTTTGAATCGCAGACGGTCGGCTTCTAACGCTTCTAAAGCTCGCTCCAATTTTTGTTGTCGCTTGCGGGCGTCCGTTATATCTTGCCAGACACCAATAACACGCAGGGGTTGGCCCTTTACATTTCGGATAAACTTGAGCTTGTCTTTAATAAAAAAGTATTCCCGCTTTTTATCTCGAAAGTGATAACTATGCTCGTAATGTAAAGTTTGTTTATCTGCCAGGGCATGTTGAAAACCTGCAACTACTCTGCCTTTCTCATCGGGATGAAGATTGTTGACCCAAAAATCTTTTTCCTCCGTTATGCCATACTTTAATTGATTGGCGGGAGATGCATACCATGTTGTTTTATTCTCCAAAACATCCATTACCCATATAGCTTCTGAAGAAATTTCAAGGAAACTTGAAAATAATTCAGGATCAGGAACTAAATGGTCTATGGCATCTGCCGATGTAGTGGACATAGTTTGATATAGAACGAAGCTAAGTTAATAATTGACAAACGTGTTTTTTAATTTGACGACATTTTAAAAACACATACTTTGTGCGGACTTTTATAATTATCCTTGTTTTAAGTGCTAAATAACAACTTAAAAGCAATCGATCAGTTTAGAAGTAACATTTTATAAGGCTTTCCAAACTTTTACTGGTTGGATTTCATCTTATGTTGGCTGAATAAGGCCTTGACAACACGGATAGAAATACAATTAAACATGGTCGGGATTTTGCTAAGCCTACATACAAATTTGGTATTACTTTGAAGCACAACATGATTAGGTATTTTCTATTTATCCTGGTTTTATTTTCTACTGCATCGCTGGCACAAACCACTTCTCAGGATTACGCCCGCATTGCTGAACAACAGCGCAGAGCTCAAATCATGCAACAACTTGATTCGGGTGTTTTGTTGATGGACGATGGTAAATATCAGGCAGCGGATCAAAAATTCTTATATGTTCTAAACAACATACGAAGTGTTCCTTCTGATCTTACTTTCTACTTTGGAAAGAACTCACTCTATCTGGGTAAGTACAAACAGAGTATAGACTGGCTTAATAAATATATTCAGCTTAAAGGTTCTAACGGTCAGTTTTCGAACGATGCTGTAGTGTTGTTGAAACAAGCAGAAGCCGAGTACCTGAAAGAACAATCACAGCAAGTAGCTAAAACAGAACAAGTTTTGTCTAACAACTATGATATTGACTGTGGGCCTTCCGGAAAAGTTAGCTGCCCTGTTTGCAAGGGTAATCACGTGATTATTAAGCCGGGGCCTTTTGGCGAAACCTATAAAACCTGTCCGTATTGCAGTGAAAACGGCACGTTAAACTGCGATGAATACAACAAGCTTCTGCGCGGTGAGTTGAAGAAAAAGCTTTAACAAAAACCTATTCCTGAAAATTAAAATCTTTACACTCAGGCAATTCACTTGTTAGTGAATAATCTTGTGCGCAAGTCTGTTCAAATGAGTTTTCCTTTTCAGCCCTAAAAGATTAAATTTGCGGTTCATTTATTGATTAACCTGCAATTAATCATACAGTTATGGCGCTATACAACCGTGTGAACAGTCGTGTTCTCAAAGATTTATTGGTAAAAACCAATCAACCCCGCACAACCCTTTCATTTTACAAATACCACCTCATTGAAGATCCTAAGGCTTTTAGAGATGAGCTTTATAAGGCCTGGGATGCTCTGAATGTTTGGGGTAGGATTTATATAGCCCATGAGGGAATCAATGGCCAACTCAGCGTACCTGCCGAAAACTTCGAAGCCTTAAAAAATCATATTTATAGTATCTCATTTCTAAACGGCATTCGCCTGAATGTTGCCGTTGAAGCCGATGGTAAGTCATTCTTCAAACTAAAAATTCTTACGCGCAACAAGATTGTGGCTGATGGATTAGATGACTCTACTTTTGATGTTACCAACTCAGGCACACATTTGAACGCTGCCGATTTCAACAAGATCACTGACGATCCCAACACAATTGTTGTTGACATGCGAAATCATTATGAAAGTGAAGTGGGACATTTTAAAAATGCTATCTGTCCTGATGTTGATACATTCCGTGAAGAACTTCAGGTGGTTGGAAATCTGTTGGAAGATAAGAAGGACAAGAACATCGTCATGTATTGCACTGGCGGCATCCGCTGTGAAAAAGCAAGTGCATGGATGAAACACATAGGCTTTAGTAAAGTATACCAACTTAACGGTGGCATAATTGAATATGCACGCCAGATAAAAGAAGAAGGTCTTGAAAATAAATTCATCGGCAAAAATTTCGTCTTCGATGAACGATTAGGTGAACGTATTTCGGACGACATCATCAGTTCATGTCATCAATGTGGCAAGCCTTGTGATGATCATACCAACTGCAAGAATGATGGTTGCCATCTGCTCTTTATACAATGCAAAGAGTGCGCTGAGAAATACAGTAACTGTTGCTCTAAAGAATGTCAGGATATTTTGAACCTGCCAACAGAAAAGCAAAAAGAAATCCGCCAGGGTGTTAATAAGGGACGTCAGGTTTTTAAAAAAGGAAGATATCAATTAAAGTAATTTCAGATTTCGAATTTCGGATCTCACATAATCCAATCTGAAATTTTCAATTTGAAATTTGAAATTAACGAGATGACAATACGCATTGGAATCATTAATATTTCTGATCGGGCCAGCAAGGGTATTTATGAAGACATCCCTGGTAAGGCTATTGTGGAAACACTAAACGAATACCTGAAAAGCCCCTGGGAAAAGGAGTATTCCGTAATTCCAGATGAGCAATATCTCATCGAACAGACCATGATTGATATGGCCGATAACAGAAAATGCTGCTTAATTATTACATCTGGCGGAACAGGTCCAGCCTTACGGGATGTGACGCCAGAGGCCACAGAAGCCGTTTGCAGCAAGATGATGCCTGGTTTTGGCGAATTAATGAGGTCAGTTAGCCTCAAATACGTACCCACCGCAATTCTATCGCGCCAGACGGCCGGCATCAGAAATCAAACTTTAATCGTAAATTTGCCAGGTAAACCAAAAGCCATCCGGCAATGCCTGGATGCAGTCTTTCCGGCGATACCATATTGTATTGATCTGCTGGAAGGGCCTTTTATCGAGTGTAATGAGCTCATAGTGAAGCCATTTCGGCCTCAAACCTTATAATTGTATTTAAGCTATGGCAAGGATCAAGTACTATTACGACACCGAAACCTGTAAGTACGAGCGGGTGAAAACCAAGAAAAGTGATGTGATTCTTAATTTTTTAGGAATCCTATCCCTTATCGTGCTCATGGCTGTTGGCCTCGTAATTTTCTACGTAAACGGTAACTATTTCGAGTCGCCCAAAGAGCTGATGCGTCGTAATAAGATTGCGGAACTTGAATTTGTGGTGGAAGACCTGAGCAAGGAGATTGTAACCATGAATAAGGTTCTGTCTGAAGTTGAGAACCGAGATGATAATATCTATCGCAAAATTCTGGGTGCGGAACCTATCGATAAGGATGTAAGAGAAGCTGGCGTTGGTGGATATGATCGTTACAAAGATCTGAAAGACATGAACCTGCTCAATGGTAACATGATCATTGAACTGCGTGAGAAAGTAGACAAGCTGAAAAGAAAAATTTATATCGAGAGTAAATCTCAGGACGATGTAATCAAGCAGGCTGAGAATAAAGAAAAACTTTTTGCTGCCATTCCTGCTATTCAACCAATTTCAAACAAGCAATTACTGGCACTGGCATCTGGCTTCGGCTTCAGAGTTCACCCCATCTATAAAGTAAAGAAAATGCACACAGGCATTGACTTCGCAGCTGCCATAGGCACACCTATCTATGCTACGGCAGATGGCAAAGTGCTTGAGGTGGACGTGAAGTTTAGTGGCTATGGCAAGATGGTTGAAATTGATCATGGCTTTGGCTATAGAACTCGATACTGCCACATGCATGAATTTGCTGTAAGACCTGGACAAAGTGTTAAACGTGGCGACCTTGTTGGCTACGTTGGCAACACGGGCCTTTCTACCGCACCTCACCTTCATTACGAAGTTCTGATTAATGGAAACCAGGTTGATCCGGTTCATTACTTTTATAACGACATCACACCTGCCGAATATGAAAAAATACTTGAACTGGCTTCTGTAGAGAACCAGTCGTTGGGTATGTAATATTGTTTCAACGTTATTA
This sequence comes from Cyclobacteriaceae bacterium, assembly GCA_035493595.1. Classification (GTDB taxonomy): domain Bacteria; phylum Bacteroidota; class Bacteroidia; order Cytophagales; family Cyclobacteriaceae; genus DATCRE01. Next base: position 5,292 of record DATJHZ010000482.1, read on the forward strand.
ATATGAAGAACCCGAAGTGCAGATACACTTCGGGTTTTCTTTTTTAGTAATTTAGCCTGATGTGATTTAATTTCTTCCATGACAAAAATCAAGACAGGCCTAACCTTAGTAATTCTGCTTACCGTATTACTCAACGCCTACTCTCAAGGATGTAGCGATGCCGGCTTTTGCACAATGGGCGCCATGAAGCCCGACCAACCCTTCAACAAGAAAATAGAGTTTAAGCTTCGCTCCATGGAAGTCAGTTTTTATAGAGCGACAACAACCCTCACACCTATTATCTATGTGGCTACGGCCGATATGAATTTCAGTATCAACAGAAAAACATCCTTCCAGGTTAAGTTACCCTACCAGGCCATTCAGGGAAGATTGGCAAAGACTTCTGGCATGGGTGATATATCCTTGTGCTTTACGCGAAGCCTATACAGCAAAGAGAAATTTGATGTCAACTTATCGGTTGGAGGAAAAATTCCTACGAACAATTCGGATAAAAAAACTGCTGATGGAAACAACTTGCCTATGTACTATCAAACAAGCTTAGGCACGTATGACGTCATTACAGGTCTTTCGCTGATAAGTAGAAAATGGTTGTTCGCCACAGGTATACAAGTGCCTCTCAATAAAAACAACAATCAATTTTTATGGAACGAATGGGATCATGGACATCCGGAGCCTGATGACTCTGCTTACGTTCATAAATACAAAAATTTTAATTCTAAAGAGCTCAAGCGAGGTACTGATGTCATGGTTCGCATTGAACGTAACTGGCGACTTTCACGTGTAAATTTTTCGCTTGGCATGTTACCCATCTACCGTATTACCAGAGACGAAATCACAGACAAGAATGGCAATCGGGTAAGACCAGACAAAGCTCAGGGCCTGGCCATGTCTGTAATCTTCACCACCGGCTATAGCTTCAATGTAAAGTCAGGTATAAAACTTTTACTTGGTCATAAGCTTGTGCAACGTGAAGTAAACCCTGATGGTCTCACGCGTCATTTCGTTTCAACAATAAGCTATGTTTACAGATTCTAGCATGAAGCACTACATTTTAATTTTCCTTGTTCTTGGAGCAGCTTCAGCATCTGTCGCCCAGAGTAACCTCGATCAGATTAATAATCTTTTGATTGATGCCAATTATACAGAGGCTGTGAGTATGATTGATCGGGCAATTCCACAAACAACAGATAAAAGTGCTGTTGTGTTATTAGAAAATAAAAAAGCTGAAGCCTTAATCCGCCTTGGCAGATTTGATGAAGCTGATCACGTGCTGAAGCTTGCCGAACAACAGATCAGTCAGACAACCAACGCATCATTTCTACAGGCTGTAATTCAATCTACAGAAGGGTTCTTATATCTAAACCAGGGACGCAATGATCGCGCACTTGAGTCGCTTCAGAAGTCAATTAGTTTGTTTGCAACTTCTGGTAAAGAAAATAGTCTGGAGGCAGCACAGGCGCTATCTTTTCTGGGTCAGGCCTATATTAATACAGGCAAATACAATCAGGCAGAAGAGCAGCTTCAAATGGCACTCTCCCTACGTGAGAAAGAATCGAAAGAGTCAGAACTTATTGCAGCATCCTACAATGACCTTGGCCTTGTCTATAGCTTCATACAGGACAATGATCGCGCACTTGAGTATTATGAAAAAGCATTAGCGATCTATCAGAAAATCCATGGCAAAGAACATCCAAAGATTGCCATTGCCAATACTAACATTGGTGTGATCTATCGTAATATGGAATTGTATGGTGATGCCATCAACGACTTTGAAGCTTCTTTAAAAATATGGGATAAGGTATATTCTAAACCACATCCATCAAAAGCTTTCGTGCTCTCCAATCTGGCGCAGACATATTCAAAAATGAATGATCAGAAAGCCGCGCTGGGCTTCTATGAAAGAGCATTAACGATGTATGAAGAGAGTTATGGCAAGAAGCATCCAGATGTTGCACGTGTGCTTAATACAATAGGCAACATTAAGCTGGCTTCGAGAAATTACATAGGTGCACTAACAAATTATCAGGAAGCCTTAAAAGCTAACATAACGGATTTCGAAAGCAGCAATATTAAAATAAATCCTTCGCTTAAAAATTTCTACAATGGCAACGTGCTGCTCTACTCTCTGCTCTTAAAAGCACAGGGCCTTGAAGCATTGTATTATGGAAAGACATTAAAATTTGGAGATCTTTCATTAGCCCTGCAAACACTGCATACATGTGATTCCCTTATCGATAAGCTACGTCAGCAGATTACAAATGAGAGCGATAAAATCTCATTAGGTGTAGTGGCTAATGAAGTGTATGGTGATGGCGTGCGGATAGCATTTAATGCAGGAATGAATTCTGTTCATAAGAATAGATTTTTTGAAGATGCCTTTTACTTTGCTGAAAAAAGTAAATCGGCTGTATTGCTGGAAGCTATATCAGACTCTGATGCCAAATCATTTGCCGGTATTCCTAAAACATTATTAGAAGAGGAGAAGAGTCTTAAGTCTGCTATCGCGCTCTGCACGCAGAAGCTGGCACAGAAACCTTCACCAGAAGAAGAAAAGTATCTGCGTGAAACATCGTTTAGTTTAAACCGCAGTTACGAAACATTTACTAAAACACTTGAGCACGAGTATCCCTCGTACTTCAATTTGAAATTCAATTCAAGTTCTCCATCTATAAAAGATATTCAATCGCTGCTCAATACAAAAACAGCACTCTTGAGTTATTTCATCGACGATAAAAATGCAAGGCTCTACATCTTCATCATCAGCAAGGGAAAGTTTCACATTGTTGATCACGCCTTGCCATCAGATTTTGATAAAACCATAACAGGTTTACGCAATAGTTTATTCTTCAATGATTTCGAGGTCTTTATGAAGTCATCACAAAAACTTTCGGAATTATTACTTCCGGAGATCTCATCATCTACGACAGACCTGGTTATTCTCCCTACTGGCAGACTTGGCATTATACCATTTGAGACTTTGCTAACACACAAGCTCAATGACAAGCAAACAAACTATAACAACTTACCATACCTATTAGCAAAATACAATGTTCGTTATGAGTTCTCTGCCGGCCTGCTTCTTCAAAAAGCAAAGGCAAAACAACATCAACCTGCAGGCAAAGCTCTATCAATATTATTGTGTGCTCCAGTTACGTTTGCTGAGAAGGAGAACCTCAGTGATCTTCCTGGCACCGAGTCTGAGGTTAAAGATATTTCAGCGCTGTTTGGAGAAAAGAGTTTCACAAAAGAATTATACCTGAAGAAAGACGCTAATGAAAATTTAGTGAAGTCTGATAAGCTCAAAAACTTTGAACTCCTTCACTTTGCTACGCATGGTATAGTAGACGAAAATAATCCTGAGCTATCCAGAATATTTCTACAGTCAAACTCTGATGCTGAAGATGGCAACCTGTACACGGGAGAGATTTATAACCTTGAGCTCAATGCAAATCTAGTAACACTCTCTGCCTGTCAAACAGGATTGGGTAAGATCTCAAAAGGTGAAGGGGTTATCGGGTTATCCAGAGCGTTGGTTTATGCGGGAGCTAAAAATGTAATAGTATCATTCTGGAGCGTGGCTGATGAATCGACTGCTGAGCTAATGAAGGACTTTTACAAGTCGCTTTTAGCCAATCCTGCAACCAACTACAGCCAGGATTTGAGGACCGCCAAGCTAAATCTGATTAAAAACGGCAAATACTCAGCTCCTTACTATTGGGCACCCTTTATATTGATTGGTTTTTGATCAAACGCATGCAAAAAGCAGTGAGAAACTAGTGGATTTTAAGGCCGAAAAGGTGGATTTTTTAGGAGAAGACTATCCCGAACCTACAGTAGTGAAGTGTTTCTTCACTACTGGTCGGATCGAGTATCACAGTTTAAACGCTATGGCAAAACAGCTTGTTATACTGTGTAGAGAACTTTAAAGTAAGGGGTTCCGAATGAATTTTCCTAAACATTTTCAGAAACTTTATTAAGCCTGAAAAATTGTCTTTTTTATAGCGAGATTTACCTGGTAGTATGACATTTCGACACCCTTCTGAAAACGTTGTTTTGGCGGTTTTAGGAAATTAAGGCATACATATATCTGAAATTCAGATAGTTACATTAAATTGATTTTTTCATTACTTAGCCACCGTACTTTTTAGGCTCATGCTCGAAGACAATTACAAGCAACGCGGTTTACGCAACAAATTGGTCAAAAAACTGAAGGAAAAAGGCATAAAAGATGAGGGTGTTTTAGCCGCCATTGGCAAGGTTCCAAGGCATGTTTTTTTTGACGAAGCACTGCTCGGACATGCCTATCAGGACAAGGCTTTTCCAATCGGAGAAGGTCAAACAATCTCCCAACCCTACACGGTGGCCTTCCAAACCGAGAAGCTTGAAGTAAAGCCAGGCGATAAGGTGCTTGAAATAGGAACCGGGTCCGGATACCAGGCAAGTGTGCTGCTGGAATTGGGGGCAAAAGTTTATACCATCGAGTATAACCGCAAACTTTATGAGCATACAAAAGAGTTTTTGCCAAAGCTTGGGTACAAGCCTTACTTCTTTTTTGGTGACGGCTCAAAAGGCATTCCGGCCAAAGCTCCTTTTAATAAAATAATAGTTACTGCTGGTGCACCTGTAATACCAACCGCACTTACTGATCAATTGGCTGAAGGTGGTATCCTTATCATCCCGGTAGGTGATCGCGAAAAGCAGGCAATGATCAGAATCAGAAAAAAAGACGGAAAGCTCGTTAAAGAAGAATACGATGATTTTGCTTTTGTTCCCCTATTGGGTGAGCAAGGCTGGAAAGGTTAATCAGGGGAGTTCAGCAATTAATTCTACCTCAACAACAAGCTCAGGCGCATAGAGTCGCTGAACCTGCACCCACGAGGCTGCTGGAAAATCACCCTTATAATATTTCTTTCGAAGATCCTGTTGCTGAATAAAACCATCAATATTGGTGGTAAAGACGTTTTCTTTAACAACGTGCTGAAAGGTAAGGTTGTAGGCTTTCAAGGTCTTTTCCAATTCATCATATACGGTTTTAACAGCTTTATCCATATCCCCTGAACCGACACTGCCAGAGATATAAAGAGTTTTGCCAACTTTAACGGCCTGAGCATATCCTATACCATCCTCTGAAGTTTTATCAATATTAAATTTTTGCTTCTGAAGAGGCTTCTCTTGCGCGAGCACAATCCAGGGCGCCAAAGCTATGCCCAGAGCAATAAGGAGCCAGATAAGGAGTTTGTAGTTTTTAGAAAGCATATCTACGTAGTTTGTGGTGGTGAACGAATTCAGTCAGGTGAGGTTTATTAAAAGCTGACTGCCCTACTTTCTTTAACAAAACATTAACACATTGGTACAAACTGATGGTAGAAAGAAAATATTTTACGACTTTCGCGCAGTAAAAAAGAAAATCAGAGAAAACACTTATTCCCCGATGACAAAATTCACCTTCACCGAAAAGAAAGACACCCGCTCCGGCTTTGGTGCCGGCTTACATGAACTGGGTCGTAAAAACTCTAACGTAGTAGCGTTATGCGCTGACTTAACGGGTTCTCTAAAGATGGACGCTTTCAAAAAGGAATTTCCTGAGCGTTTCTTTCAAATTGGTATCGCAGAAGCCAACATGATTGGTATTGCTGCCGGTATGACTATCAATGGCAAAATTCCTTTCACAGGTACTTTTGCAAATTTTTCTACCGGACGAGTTTATGATCAGATCAGACAGTCTGTTGCTTACTCCGATAAGAACGTTAAAATATGTGCTTCTCACGCTGGTCTTACACTAGGCGAAGACGGCGCAACGCACCAGATTCTTGAAGATATTGGTATGATGAAAATGCTTCCTGGCATGACTGTTATCGTACCCAGTGACTATAATCAAACCATGGCTGCTACAATTGCTTTAGGCGATCACGTTGGCCCTGTTTACTTGCGCTTTGGCAGACCTAACTGGCCTGTATTCAATTCGCTTGACAGACCTTTCACTATAGGTAAAGCTGATAAATTAATTGAAGGCAAAGACGTTTCTATTTTTGCCTGTGGACACATGGTATGGAATGCCATTGAAGCTGAAGCTGCTTTAGCTGAAAAAGGAATCAGTGCCGAGGTAATCAATATCCACACTATTAAACCATTGGATGTTGAAGCTATTTTAACATCAGCACAGAAGACGGGTTGTGTTGTTACCTGTGAGGAACATCAGATCAATGGTGGCTTAGGTGATAGCGTTGCCCAGGTGCTTTCACGTTTCAATCCACTGCCTCTTGAAATGGTTGCTGTTATGGATAGCTTCGGTGAAAGCGGAACGCCAACAGAACTTCTTAAAAAATACGGCTTAGGTCCTGAAAACATAGTAGCCGCTGTTGAGAAAGTAATGAAGAGAAAAAAATAATAACTGATTATAATTATTAAGAAGCCGACTCATGTTCATGGGTCGGCTTTTTTATTGTGAAAAGCATTTCCTATGACCCTTAGAAACAATACCTTTAACGTATGTAGTTGAAACCACAACACCATGGAACTAACACCACAACTCGTACAAGATCATGAAGGCTTTGAAGCATTTCGTGCACTGCTTCAATCATCAAACCTGCCTCATGCAGATCTTAATTACAAAGACCACATATTGGTTGGGTATTATGAGAACAACGAGTTGATTGGCACTGGTGGACTTGAAGTTTATGATGGCTACGCATTGCTACGTTCATTAGCAGTAAAAATGGGTGTACGTGGTTTATCAATCGGATCGTTCATTACAAAAGATTTAATTGAACAGGCACGAAAGAAAAAGCTGAAAGGAATTTATCTTCTTACCGAAACAGCACATGGCTTCTTTCAACTCAAGGGCTTCAAGGATGTAGATAGAACCAGTGTACCTGAAGCAGTCAAATCATCTACAGAATTCTCGCATGTATGTCCAACATCAGCGGCATGCATGTTCCTCGATTTATCTTAAAGTTGTGCATATAGCCAGCGATGAAGTTTTGTCTCTCAACACAACTAGCGTGCGTTAGGCAATCAAATAAAAATATCATAATCGTAAATCGTAAATCATAAATCCAAATTACATTTGCGGTCGATTTGGATGGGTGATGAAAGCCTTGGTTAACATGAGCTACATCAATCTCTAAAACGATGGATAGAATCCATGTTGTTAATCTTTACTAACCCTAACGCATGAAACTGAACAAGTACTTTGTAATCGATTTTGACAGCACCTTTACTAAAGTTGAAGCCTTTGATGTTCTGGCAGACATTTCGCTGAAAGATCATCCGGAGCAACAGGAACGCAAGAAGCAAATTGTACAGATCACCAGCCAGGGTATGGATGGCTCGCTCTCCTTCCGCGAGTCGCTAGAGAAAAGATTACATTTACTGGCCCCATCAAAACAACATTTAACTCCGCTTGTAGCTGAATTGAAAGAACTTGTTTCTGAATCATTCAAGCGCAATCGTGAATTCTTTCAAACTTACGCAGATAACATCTACATCGTTTCGAATGGCTTCCGTGAATTCATTGAACCTATTGTAACAGAGTACGGCATAAAACCGTTGAATATCCTGGCGAATGAATTTCGTTTTGATGAAGACGGAAAGATCATTGGCTTTGATACAGAGAATCCGTTATCAGCCAACAATGGTAAAGTTGAGCAACTGAAACGTCTTAACTTACCGGGCGATGTTTATGTAATCGGTGATGGTTACACTGATTATGAAATCAAGCACGCCGGTCTCGCTAATAAATTTTATGCCTTTACAGAAAACGTAGAACGAGAAAGCGTGTTAAATAAAGCAGATCATATCACTCCAAGCCTGGATGAGTTTTTATACCTCAATCAACTTAATACGGCAGTGTCTTATCCAAAGAACAGAATCAACGTGTTGCTATTGGAAAATGTACACCCGGTAGCTGTTGAACTTATGAAAGCTGAAGGTTTCAATGTTGAAACTTATCATGCTGCCATGACAGAGGAAGAACTTTGTCAGCGTATAAAAAATGTTCATGTGCTAGGCATCCGTTCTAAAACAATGGTTACTGCCAAAGTATTTGAAAATGCCAATCGCTTAATGGCTATTGGTGCTTTCTGTATTGGTACAAATCAAATCGATTTAAAAACTGCTACTAAAAAAGGTATTGCAGTATTCAACGCACCGTTCAGCAACACGCGTTCTGTTGTAGAACTTGCTATTGCAGAGATGATCATATTGATGCGTAACATCGTTGATAAGTCAGCGAAGATGCACAAAGGTGAGTGGGACAAGTCTGCTAAAGGTAGCTTTGAAATACGCGGCAAAAAATTAGGCCTTATTGGCTATGGAAATATCGGAACCCAACTTTCTGTTATAGCAGAATCAATGGGTATGAAAGTAGTTTACTATGATGCTGAAGAAAAGCTATCTCTTGGTAATGCAGTGAAATGCAAAACCATGAAAGAAGTTCTTGAACAAGCCGATGTTATCTCCATGCACGTAGATGGACGCAAGTCTAACACAAACATCATCGGCGAGAAAGAATTTGCCATGATGAAGAAAGGCGTGATCTTCATTAACCTGAGCCGTGGACATGTTGTTGATATCAATGCATTAAAAGACAACATCAAAAATGGTAAGGTAGCAGGTTGTGCTATTGACGTGTTCCCTTATGAACCAGTAAGTAACGACGAAGAGTTTCAATCTGAGTTACGCGGCTTACCTAACACAATCATTACTCCACACATTGGTGGCAGTACATTAGAAGCGCAAGAGAACATCGGAAACTTTGTTCCTGCCAAAATGATGGAATACATCAATACGGGTAGTACTTCAATCAGTGTGAATTTCCCGAACCTTACGTTGCCTATCTTACAGGATGCGCATCGCCTGATACACATACACCATAATGTACCTGGTATCCTTGCAAAGATCAACCAGATCCTTGCTGATAATGGAATCAACATTGTTGGACAATATCTGAAGACCAATGAAACGATTGGTTATGTGATCACTGATATCAATAAAGAATATGATAAAGATGTTATCACTCAACTGAGAGAGATAGAGCAGACGATTAAGTTTAGAGTGTTGTATTAATTACATCTCAACAAAAAAATTAAAAGCCAGTGATACCATCATTGGCTTTTTTATTTTAAAAACATAAAACAAGCAATGCTCAGTTCAATGAGAATAAAAAATAATTGAAAGCCTTGATTGTTAAGAATGAGAAAGAAGGGACGAAGAAAAAAAATAACCTACCGAATCTGGAGAGGTGTTTCTGAACCTCAAAAAGACAAGATTTGAGCTACCTTCATCCGCAACCTTCCACTGTTATCCTGCTTTTAGGGCGAGGCCCCGACAAGTCGGGGTGAGGCCTGGTTTTGTATGTTGGCTACACTCGGTATTGTTTATAATTGTTAGGTTCAGCAAACGTGTCCCAAACCCAGTAGGTATGCCGCAAGGTAAAAAATAATATGTCCTTATTTTAGCCCTATACCTGCTAAATTTTAAAGATTAATTTTCAACCGGTTGTAACATCTTATTCCATACGCTTACGTTAAAAAAAAATTACATTTGCAGCGTCAAAAAAACGTATGACTAGAATCAATTTCACTCCCGGTCCTTCCCAGCTGTACTTTACGGTTGAAGATCATGTGCGTCAGGCTTTTAAAGATGGCATACCTTCTCTGTCGCACCGCAGTAAAGAATTTGAGAAAATCTCGAAAGAAGCTACTGACGGGTTACGTGAATTACTCAATATTCCGTCCGGTTATCACCTTTATTTCACCGGTTCCGCCAACGAAATATGGGAGCGTATTATTCAAAACCTGGTAGAAGATCAATCATTTCATTTTGTGAACGGGTCTTTCTCCAAGCGCTTCTATGAGATCGCTGGTTTACTGAACAAGCATCCGCAGAAACTTGAAGTGGAGATGGGAAAAGGTTTCGATGCCAATGTGAACATTCCTGCATCTGCTGAATTAATTGCTGTAACACATAACGAGACTAGCAGTGGTGTTTCTTTGCCATTGGATACCATCTATGCTTACAAGCAAAAGAATCCCAACGCATTGTTAGCTGTTGATGCAGTGTCTTCCCTGCCCTTCCCTGACTTCGATTACAGCAAACTTGATACGGTGTTCTTCTCTGTACAAAAAGGCTTTGGTTTGCCAGCAGGTTTAGGTGTATGGATTGTGAATGAGAAATGTATTGCCAAAGCTGAGCAACTTTTAGCGAAAGGTATTTCTATTGGTTCTTATCACAATATACCAGCGTTACATTCACATGCGTTGAAAAATCAAACGCCTGAAACCCCGAATGTGTTAGGCATTTATCTGCTTGGTAAAGTAGTTGGTGATTTTTTACGTCGTGGTATAAAAACGATCCGTCAGGAAACTGAATATAAATCAGCATTACTCTATCAGACATTACAAAGTCATGGGTTGATCAAACCATTTGTAACGGATGCTACTTATCAATCTAAGACCGTGATTGTTGCCAACACCGGTGAGCATACTGAAAAAGTCACCAAGCTGTTACTTGAAAAAGGTATGCAACCAGGAGACGGTTATGGTCCAGCCAAGAAAACACAACTTCGCTTTGCAAACTTTCCAACACACTCGAAGGAGCAGTATGAGTTGTTGGTGGACACGTTGAAGTTGATATAAAAAATTATCCGTTAATGGTTCAAAGTTTAATGAACTATTAACGGATAACTATTTAACTGATAAAACTAAAGCGAAACACCGCGCTTCCAAGGAATGAAGTCATCCTGACCATGCTTTACAGCTGCCACTTCAACATCACCATTCGCTACACTAATTACATAATTAAGAATCCGTTCACCGGCTTGTTCAATTGTCTCCTCACCTTCTATGATTGTTCCGGTGTTGAGGTCGATGATGTCGCGCATCTTTTCATATAATCTTGTATTGCTGGCCAACTTAACAACTGGCGCTACCGGATTTCCCGTTGGTGTTCCAAGACCCGTGGTAAACAAAACTATATTAGCACCCGACGCTACTTCCGCTGTTGTCGATTCAACATCGTTACCGGGTGTACACAATAAATTCAATCCTGGCTTTGTTACTTTTTCAGGATAATCAAGAACGGCTGTTACCGGAGAAGTTCCGCCTTTTTTTGCAGCACCTGCCGACTTGATCGCATCAGTAATCAATCCATCTTTAATATTTCCTGGAGAAGGATTCATATCGAAACCTGAGCCCACCGCTTTTGCACGATCATTATAGGTTGTCATCAGATGTGAAAATCTGTCAGCTATATCCGTATCAACACAACGATCACTTAAATTCTGTTCAACACCACAGAGTTCAGGGAACTCCGAGAGAATAACAGAACCACCAAGTGATACCAGCAAGTCTGATGTATAACCGATTGCAGGATTAGCAGAAATTCCGGAGAAGCCATCTGAACCACCACATTCAAGTCCAATACACAATTTACTTAATGGTGCCGGCTTGCGTACGTTTTGATTGGCGATTATCAAACCTGTAAAAGTTTGTTTAATTGCTTCTGATAGTAGAGCTGATTCGGTTCCAGTTTTTTGCTGATCAAGAACATATAAAGGCTTATCAAAATTCGGAACACGTTTTTTGATTTCATCTTCAAGCATGCTAACCTGAGCGTTCTGGCATCCCAGACTTAACACCGTAGCACCTGCTACGTTCGGATGCGTTATATAGCCTGCAAGCAAACCACAAAGAGCCTGAGCATCTTGTCTTGTACCTCCACATCCGCCATCGTGTGTCAGAAATTTTACACCATCAATGTTGGGGAATAAGCGTGTTGCCAAACCTGATTCATACGATACTTCCAGATCTGCATTTAAAATTTCTTCAACACTCTTACCATTTTTATATAAATCGATAAGTTGCTTCGCTTGTAGCTGATACGATTTGTTACGACCGTAGCCAAGATCTTTCACAAGCGCCTCTTGTAAAACTTCCAGGTTTCTGTTCTCACAAAATACCATTGGAATCACAACCCAATAATTGGCTGTACCTACACTTCCATCTGACCGATGATAACCATTAAAAGTTATATCCTTCCACTTTGATATATCTGGTTTATGCCATTCCGTATGACGAGCACCTGTTTTAAAATTGCTGGCAGCATGTTTCACATTAAAAGTTGTGATCACACCACCTTTTGGAATATCGTTTTGTGCTTTACCAACCAATACACCATACATAAAAATCTCAGCACCAGGCGCAAAGTGTTCCGCAGCAAATTTATGTTTTGCCTGCACAGCATCTGCTAATGTTATCGTCTCATTTTCTAATTGAAGCACTTCACCCTTGGCTAAATCAGTAAGCGCCACAATCACGTTGTCCTTAGGATGTATTCTTACAATTCTCTTTTTCATCTGTGTAGTATTTTAAATTTTCAAGCTAAAGCATCAAGCCTTAGTAATCGTTGTTTATTGTTATTGTTGTTCGCGAATAGTCTGGAGTACACCTTTGCTCAGTATTGATTTTAGATTGGAATTTACGGTCGCTTCAAATCCAGCAAGATCAGTTAACTCAACTCCCCAAAAAGATTTATCGGATAGAATGGCATGCACAATTCCATCCTCTCCATGTTTCTGCCATTGGTTGTAGAAGTATTCGGCCTGATCATCATTAATTGGATAGCGGGCTGATTTACGTTCGCCAAAATAGCTGTTGCCTTTCTTCTCAACAGATTTCATGAATAAAATCCACGCAGCAAAACCAAGCGCTATACGATTAGGAACATTTTTATTTACTTCATAATGCTTCAGCAAAACAGGTAGTACACGCATTTTAATTTTCATGGAATACTGTACCGTAATATTAATCCATAAGTGTTTAATGTGAGGATTTCTAAAACGATCCAAAACACTATTAGAAAAATCAAGTGCTTCTTTGGAGTTTACGTTGTAAGGAATGGATGGAGCAATTTCATTTTTCATGACGCCGCTCACAAACTCTGAAATAACATCATGTTCCATAGCTTCAACTACAGTTTCAAAGCCAGACAGGTAAGCAGTGCCGCAACTTAATGTATGCGTACCATTCAGCAATCTGAGTTTAAGCTCACGATAAATTTCAATATCGGGTGCAATGATTACACCACCATCTGCTTTGCTAAAAGAAAGAACTGATTTTACTTTCTCATTTCCTTCGATGGCCCAGAGGCGATATACTTCTGCTGCTGTAAGCAATTCATCTTCATATCCAAATTGCTTCTGGAAGGCGAGCGCTGCAATATCATCAGGCTTACCCGGAACAATACGGTCAACTAGTGAATTACAAAAGAAGTTATGCGTTGACATCCATTGGATAAAGCCATCGCTAAGTGTATTAAATTCTGCTAATGCGAGCAAGATTGATTTTAATTTCTTACCATTATCTGGAATGAGTTCTGTTGGAATAACAACCATGCCACTTGCTTCACTGCCATTAAATGCTTTGTAACGAGCATCCAAGAATGCTAATAACTTGGCAGGGAACGAAGCAGGCGGAGTCTGATCAATTTTCTCTAATACCAACTGCAATCCAACTTCGGTTGTGTTTGAAATAACAATTTTCATTTCAGGATTCTGAGCACAACGCAGAATCTCATTCCATTCCGAGGTTGCTGAAAGCACTCTGCTGATTGCTGAGCAAACAATGTTTTCTTCTACTCGCTTACCATTCTCTATACCCTTTACAGCAAGCGTGTACAAACCATCCTGTGTATCAAAAGCTGAAGACGATCCTGATGATGTTGATTTAACAACAACAATACGTCCGTTAAAAATTCCCTGACGATTTGCTTTGTCGATAAAATAGTCTGGTAGTCCTCTTAACAGAACGCCAGTACCAAACTGTAATACTTTTTCAGGAAGTTGAAATATGGAATCATTTGGTACAATGAGACCTGGGTCTTCAAGGCTTTTTAAATTGCTACGGGAAAGAATCATATTAGTATTTTCAAAACTGAATGATTAATAATCTCAACCAATTAATTACGTGAAGCTTTTACAAGCTGCAATGCTTCTTTGGTGTTCGTAAGTAAAACATCGTATTGCTCTTTTTCTAATACTGTTTTACTAATAAGTTTGCTGCCCATGCCTACCGCACAAACACCTGCTTTAAACCATGTGCTGATATTTTCCTTGTTCAACTCTACGCCACCTGTAGGCATGAAGAGTTGTCCGCCAAACAATTCACGAATAGAACTGATGAATTCAGGACCAAGAATATTTGCAGGAAATATTTTTATTAGTGCTGCCTGATTTTGCTGAGCAGTATGAATTTCTGTTGGCGTCATGCAACCCGGAATCCACAACATATCTTTTTGATGACATATCGTGGCTACTTCCGGATTCACAATAGGCGATACAATGAAGTCAGCACCGGCAGCTATAAAATCAATGGCCTCCTGTTTTGTTTTAATAGTGCCAATACCAAGCGATAAATCGGGAGCTTCAACGACAAACGTCTTCTTTAATATTTTAAAATTCTCTAATGCTGCATGACCTCTGTTGGTGTACTCTAACACACGTACGCCACCTTTATAGAGTGTGCGAATAATCTCAACACTCACCTGTGCATTATCGGTGTAGAATAAAGGCAGCATGCCCTGATCAAGAATTTGTTGAAGAATGGCTTGTTTATTTTTTTGCATACGCGATTTTGTCTTGTTCAATTTGACTAACAGTCTTTGTGGTGGCATCACTTTCAATGAAGAGTTTTTGATAAGCTGCTGCCGTTGCAAAGTTCAGCAATTCCTGTTCAGGTTGTTCCATGTATAGGCCTCGAATAATTCCGGCCATAAAGCAATCTCCACTTCCTACTTTGTCAACAATCTTGTCAGCAACATATTCATCTGACACAAACAATTTATTATTGTTATAAAGTGATGTATAGTATCTTATACCAGTTTCATTGTAATCAAATCTGAATGTGTTGGCCACCGTTTGAACTTTAGGAAATTTCGACAGAATACTTTCACTTGTCTTCAACGCTTGCTCCAGGTATTCTTCTTTAGAATTACCTACTCCTATCGATTTATCA
>DATJHZ010000483.1:0-4189 GCA_035493595.1 Cyclobacteriaceae bacterium
GCCCAATGCCAGAAACCAAATAAGTCAACGGGAGTATCTATTCCGAAAACAGCCTTTGGTTGAATAGAAAATTGCGTTGGATTCTGGTAAGTAAGTTCGGTATAGCGAAGTGCAATACTGCCCGCTTCATCATATCCAGCCAGCGTAAATTTGGAAGTGTCTACAGAAAATCTTTTAGCCACATCTTGTAGAATGCTATTTATTCTATTGACAGCGAAGCTATCGGCATATAACTTGAGCTTGGTTGAAGCCACAATGGTAAGGATATCGTTGACATAAGCTACATTATGCAGCTTGGTTTCAGGTAATACACCTTCGGGTGGGAGAAAGCTGGCAAGAAGAACTATAACACCTTTACTGTTTTTTGACTGTGGTTGAATAGCCAGGTAATAACCGTCTGTGCTATCCTTTACATCAAAAGTTACTTTTTCAATAGTTTGACAATATGACAAGAAGGGAAAGAATATTGTCGTGGCAATAATTGAGTAGTATGCTTTAATGTTCATACGGGTTTATTTTTTTATTTCGAACTGTCTACGGTGAGAACCGCAGATGTTTGGTATGGCAGGTCGCGATTAGGTTATACTAAGATATGAATATTTTGATAGGGGGCAATGATGAAGCTTATAAGACTGTTCCTAACATCGTCATAGCACCTATACAAGAGTTTCAAAAATATTTGGTAAGGCGAAATATCCGAATGTTTATAGTAATTTAACATTGGGTAGTAAATCGTTGACAGCAATTAAACTCGATGAGTAATATGGACTTAATTACGATTAAAGCAAAATTAAGATTGAAGACGACTGACGAAGGTGGACGATGGTCAGGGATCAAAACAGGATATCGACCCAATCATGTTTTTGAGTATAATAAGAATGGAAATTTTATAACGACATACGTTGGAGAAATTACTTTTGACAAAGAATGGATTCAACTTGGTGACGAAGAAACTGTAACAGTAAGATTTTTACCAGAACAGTCAATTGAAAAATATTTGAGAGTTGGAAACCTTTGGTGGATTCACGAGGGACAAAAACTCGTGGGAGAAGCTGAGATTCTTGAAGTTTAATCGATGTATATGTCATTCATAGTTAGGCATAGATATTTTACAACCTTAGCTATACGACCAAGACAAAATCAAAGAAGAATATTTTAATATTGTTCGAAAAGCCCTTCATTATTTTGAGATAGGAACCAACGTAAACATAATGCATAATTGAGGTAAATGTTCAATTTTAATCCGCTACTCGATGATTGCAACGGCTTAAAAAGCATAAAATAATATGATTAAAACTCTTACACTCTCAATACTTCTTTTTTGGACAATAAAGGCTCTTGGGCAGGATTCTCTTAGAGGAAGTTGGACTCTTCGCACGTACAATGTTGGTGATAGTAAGGAAGCTAAAATTGAAGGTAAACGACAAAGGGCCAAAATAACATTTGATGGTGAAGGTTCATATACAAAATCCTACTACGTGCGAGAACTACCGGATGGAGCACGCCTGCAGCTAACATCTAATTTAATGAATGGAAAAACTTCAGAAAAGTACTTTGATAAGGATGGTAATGAGATAAAAGTTGGTCACGTTAAAAAGCAAAGAGAAGAAGGAAGATATGAAAGAATTAGCCTGAATCAGATTAGATTTAGCACCGACAAGCAGACTTATATTAATACAATCAGACTTCAAGGTTTAGATTTAATTGTCATTGACACAATCTTTAAGAAGGCATTGTTTTTACGATACAAAAGGAAATAGCGAATGCAGATATGATAAAATGCAAATGCGCCAGGCCTAACCATCATATACTGCTTTAACTGACTTTGCTGGCGTGCTTTTTGCCAAATGACAAATTTTGTCTTGCAATTATTTACCAATTTGCAGTTATGAAAGAACTCATAAACTATCTTCTTCAATTCGGGCATTTAAATCAGCAGCAGATTGATTTAGTAGAAAGCAAAGGGGTTTTCAAGGAAATTAAGAAAGATGAGTATTTTCAAGAGGCAGGAAGAATTCCTCGCGAAATTGGTTTTTTAACAGAGGGCATTGTCAGGATCTGCTATTACAACAACAAAGGTGATGAGATTACCAAGTATTTCATTGATGAAAATAATCTTATAGTAGACATCAATAGCTACAATCAAAGTATTCCTTCTTCTGCCTATATCCAGGCAATTACGGATTGCAAATTCGTTGTTCTTTCAAAAGAAGCATTGAATGATCTATCCATGACTATTCTTATCTGGGACGACATCATCAATAAAATAGTGAACAAAGCTTTAGTTGAAAAAGTTAATAAGATAAGTCCGATGTTGTCTGAAGATGCAACGGAGCGTTACCGTAACTTCTTCACCAAATTTCCAACACTTGCCAACAGAATCCCATTGTCATATTTAGCTTCTTATTTAGGTATCACACAATCTTCGTTGAGCCGGATAAGAAAAAACATACGCTAAAACGCTTTTTGCCAAATGGCAAGTGATTTCATCTTTTAACGAACCACTTTTACATCATTATACTTAAAGACATAAAAGATGAAATCAGTATTAATTACAGGAGCCAACAGAAGTATTGGTTTAGAAACAGCAAAGCAACTTTCAAAGAAAGGATTATTCATTTATCTGGGAAGTCGTGACATTAAAAAGGGAAAGACAGTCGTAAAAGAATTAAACGAAAAAGGATTTCAGAACATCAAAGCTATTGAAATTGATGTTACTGATCCCGATACAATTGCAGCTGCCAAAAGCATTATAGAAAAGGAACAGGGCAAATTGGACATTTTGATAAATAACGCGGGCATAAGCAATGGATTGCCTGAACATGCATCGAGTACACCTATGGAAGATATTCAAGAAGTATTTGATACTAATTTCTTCGGCGTAATCAGTGTTACCCAGGCATTTTTGGAATTGCTCAAGAAGTCTGAAAGTCCGAGAATCAGTAATATCACTTCAGGACTTGGATCGTTGACGTTGCACAGTGATCCAACCTGGAAATACTATAATGTTAAACTGGCAAGCTATGTACCTTCAAAAGCTGCGTTGAATGCCTTCACTATTTTATTGGCTCATGAGCTGATGGGTTTGCCTTTCAAAGTAAATGCAATCGATCCTGGCTATACGGCAACAGATTTCAATCATCACAGCGGACCCGGAACAGTGGAGAGTGCAGCAGCTTTTATCATTAAACATACCCTAACAGATGAGAACGCACCGACTGGAAAATTTTTCAGCAACGACATAGAGGATGAGACTGAAGTGAGTCCGTGGTAAGAACATCGCATAACCGCGATTCATTTCTTGATGCAGCTTAATTCTGTAGGATTTTCCAGTTGTACCGAATTAACTATTTTAATTTTGATAAGGTCCGCCTGTTTCTCCCCAACCCCATTTGGGCATCGGCTCGTTTTGCACCATTGGGTTTTCGGTTAACTGAGAGTTGATGACAGCAATGCGCGTTCCCCATTCAATGTATCCTACAAAGGCAGAACGAAATTCAGGATCGCTTTTTAAACCTACCTCATCGGCTGTCAGTAATAGCAGGTGAACCCAGCGCTGACGTTTTTCTTCCGTTAGCATTTTGCCGATGTGGTGTCCAATCATAACGGCATGGCTACCGTTGTCTTCTCTAGTGTACAGTTTAGGTCCGCCAAAAACTTCTGCGACAAAATGCGAGACATGCTTCACATGTTCAGGCGACATGTTTTTAAAAACTTCGCCTAATAAATCGTCCTTTAAAACTTTATCGTAAAAAGTTTTAAATAAAGTTTCAAAGGTTTTCAGATCACCAGCCCACTCATATAATGTTGGTACGTTCTTCACTCTTGTTTGTTTTGTTCTATAAACGAGCTTTCATTTTTAAAGTTAATTTCATTTGGAAAACAATGATCGCATTACTTCGGTTTAGAGAATTCTCCAAAATGCCAAAGTATTCCAGAAGGGTCGTGCATAAAACATTCTCTGCCCCAATCATAGTCTCGAATGGGAGTTAACTTCACGCCCTTATATTTAGTGGTGAGATCTAAAGCTAAAAGTTCTTTCCAATGACGACTTACATCATCAACTTCTAAAAAGATCATTGAATTGTCAATCCAGTCCTTCACGTAGGCATCCTGTAAATAAAATCCAAACGCCTCTGTTTTGAAATAAGACATGTTGTGGGACAAAACACTTTCCTCAAATCCCAGG
>DATJHZ010000484.1:0-6058 GCA_035493595.1 Cyclobacteriaceae bacterium
ATGGCTCGCACCACAGGCTATACCTGTACCGGTGCCGTTAATTTATTCCTCGAAAACAAATTCACCCGCAAAGGAATTTGCCCTCCTGAATATTTAGGAGAAGAAGAAAGTAATTTTAAGTTCATGGTTAATTATTTGAGAGAGAGAAATGTAGTTTATTCAGTTACTGTAAACTAGCTTTGAGTTACGAGCCTTGAGCTTCGAGTAAAAGACTCACGACTCATAGCTCGAAACACGCAACTAATTATTAAATATGTCACGCACCATCAACTGGGGTATTATCGGGCCGGGTAAAATTGCTAATCGTTTTGCCTCTGCCTTTGGTCCGTTTCCGGATGCAAAATTGTATGCTGTCGCTTCACGCGATATAACGAAGGCAAAGGCTTTTGCAGAAACTTATTCTATCAACACCTGTTATGATAACTATGAGGCCCTTGTAAAAGATCCTGCTGTTGATGTGATCTACATTGCAACACCCCACTCCTTTCATCACGAACAAACATTACTTTGTTTAAAACATAAAAAGGCAGTACTCTGCGAAAAACCTCTCACACTCAATCACAGGCTTGCGAAAGAGATGGTGAATGCTGCTCGTGAGCATAACACTTTTTTGATGGAAGCAATGTGGTCAAGATTTTTTCCAACAACGATAAAAGCAAAACAACTCATTGAGCAAGGCACCATTGGCGACGTGAAATACATGCGCGCCGATTTTGGTTTCAAAGGTCCGTACGATCCTAAAAGTCGTTTGTATGATTTAGCACTCGGCGGCGGAGCCATGCTTGATGTTGGTGTTTATCCTTTATTTCTCTCATTATATATTTTGGGAAAGCCTAAGGAGATTAAAGCATCTGTGCAATTAGCATCAACCGGTGCTGATCAAACTACCAATGCAATATTTACGTATGCTAACGGTAGTATGGCAAACATTTTATCATCGATTGTAATCGATACTCCAAAAGATGCTGAGATCATTGGAACAGAAGGAACCATCACCATTCATACACCCTGGCATAAATCGATGGCATTAACAATAAAGAAAACAGATGGCCAGGAGCAACGAATTGATTTACCCTATGAAGGAAATGGATTCGAGTACCAGGTTGAAGAAGTGATGAAGTGTATGCAGAACAATCAGAAAGAAAGTTTACTCATGCCGCTCGATTTTAGTTTGATGATGGCCGAAGTAAGCGATGAAGTAAGAAGACAGTGCAACATTAAATATCCAGAGGATAATTAAATTAAGATTAAAAAACTTTCGAATCTAAATTGATGAGTCGAATTAGATTTTTTATCAGCAAAGCCACTCAACTTTATTTTATACCGTCCAAGTCCATTTTATAGTATTCATAATTTCTGTCTATCCGTACTGTTTGAATTTTATAACTTTGCGGCATGGCGCAGAGAAGTGAAACATTGGATGATTTTTACAAGAGATATCCTCACGTGTCTTCCATCCAGTCAGGAATAGGAAATTTTAATGTTAATCGCAGAGATTCCTGTAACCGCTATGCCCCTTACAACCGTCGCGATTATTTTAAAATATCCCTGATCATTGGTAAGGGGAATTTATACTTTGCCGACAAAACCATTACAATCAATTCAAACGCTTTAGCATTCTTTAATCCGCAAGTGCCCTACGCATGGGAGGCACTGTCTGAAAAACAAGCAGGATTTTATTGTCTGTTTACAGGTGAATTCATCAACACACACGGTAACGAAAGCATTCTTGAGTCACCCCTGTTTCAGATTGGTGGAAACCCCGTGTTTTTTATTAACGATCAGCAGGTAGCCCACATCAGTAACATCTTTGAAAAGATGCTTCAAGAGAGGGATTCTGACTATGTACATAAGTATGAGTTGATTCGTAACTATGTTAACCTGATCATTCACGAGGCATTAAAATTAAAACCTACCGAAAGCTACACACATACCAATGCATCATCGCGCATTGCATCTCTATTTACAGAATTGCTTGAACGTCAATTCCCGGTAGACTCTCTCGAACACTCGTTAAAATTACGAACAGCAAATGATTATGCTGAAAGACTCTCCATTCATCCAAATCATTTAAATCGTGCAGTAAAAGAAGTAACAGGCAAAACAACTACCGATCACATTTCAGAACGTATAACCCGTGAAGCAAAAGCATTGTTGTTGCATACGGATTGGAGTGTATCACAAATAGGATATTGCCTGGGCTTTGAATACCCTGCTTACTTCAATAACTTTTTTAAGAAACAAACAAACCTTACACCGAACTCAATCAGGAAAGCTGTTGTTTGAATTTTATAATAATTAGTTTGAAATCCATAATTAACCTGGCACCCGCTGCAATAGTTTTGCAGCGCAAAAAGGAATTATTGTACAGCTAAGTTTTTTGAGTTCAATAAATAGTTATTCAAAAATACAACCTTCAAACAGCTGCACGAGTTTATCATGCAGTGTTTAAAAAAGATGATGAATAGAAAAAGTATAGTGGATGCCTTAAGAAAAAATTTAGGCACTCGCTACTTAACAGAAAGAAATCGTTTGCAGCTTATTTTATTCTCATACTCACATATCACAAGATATCTCCATCACCACATAATATTTTTTAAAAGAACAATGCGCAGCAAATCCACTTCACTTACAGGAACCATGCATCTGTTTTCATTACTCAAAGTATTGGGTATGATTATATTGATTAGTTATCCTTTCTGTGATATCAAATCACAGAGTGTAACATCACTTCATCTGTCTGAAGCACTTGATACAGGTGTAAAGAATTATCAGAGCATACAGGCCAAGAGAAATTATTACAATGCTTCTGAAGCCTTAACAAAAAATGCACGCAATGAATATTTGCCGAATGTAATTGCATCGGTACAACAAAATTATGGTACAGTTAACGGACAGTTCGGTCCACTTGGAGCAGTTGGTGTGCTAGGTGTATCTTCTGCTGGTCCTGTGAGCGCCAACCAAAGCTGGAATGCAGCGTTTGGTGCATTATACATTCTCAATACCAATTGGGAAGTCTTTACATTCGGACGAATCAAATCAAGAGTAGATCTCGCTCAGGCGCAAGCCAGACGCGATTCTGCTGACCTGGAGCAAGAGCAATTTATACATCGTATAAAAATAAGTGGTGCCTATTTAAATTTATTAGTAGCACAACAATTTATCCGAAATGGTCAATCTAATCTTGAACGCACGGAAGCTATTCAACGTACCGTGAGAGCACGCACACGTTCAGGATTAAATCCCGGTGTCGATTCTTCATTGGCTAATTCAGAAGTTTCCAGAGCAAGACTTTCGCTTATTGAATTAAAGAATAACGAGCAACAGGTGCGCAATCAGTTATCTCAATTGCTGAACATCACACCTTCAGAGTTTACACTCGACACAACATTCTTAAGTAAAACACCAACCGAGTTTGCAACACCTTCTGAACTATCACAAAATCCACAGGTCAAGTTTTATCAGGCACGCATTGATCAGGCAAATCAGGCTACCGTAACAATGAAGCGAAGCATTATGCCAGGCTTAACGTTGTTTGGAGTTTATCAGGCGCGCGCATCCGGATTTAAAAGCAATTACACTCCTGATTTTCCAGATCGATATACAACAAGTTATTCAACTGGTGTAAGTCCATCGCGTTACAATTATGTTGCAGGTATTAGCTTGTCATGGAATTTATTGAGTCCATTAAGAATAAGACAGCAGGCCCACGCTCAAAGTTTTGTGACAGAAGCATTCCGTAATGAGTATGATCAGATCAATGTGCAACTACAGAGTCAGATTGTATTGGCCGATCAACGCATTGAAAATAGTTTAGCGAGCATCAAAGAAGTACCTCAGCAATTTGAGGCAGCATCTGATGCATTCCATCAGAAAAGTGTACTTTATAAAAATGGTCTTACCACCATAGTAGATTTACAACAATCTATGTACGCATTAAACCGGGCTGAGATTGACAAGAGTGTTGCCTTCATTAATGTGTGGCAAGCGCTATTGTTAAAAGCTGCAGCATCAGGTGATTTCAATTTATTTATTAACCAGGTTAGATAACCATGAATTTAATACGATTAGCTCTTCGTAAACCCATAACTATTTTGGTACTGGTTGCTGGTATGCTATTCTTTGGCATTAAGGCTGTACAGAATATTAAGATTGATATTTTCCCTGCCATGAATTTGCCGGTGATCTATCTGTCTCACCCTTTTGGCGGTTATGCACCAACGCAAATGGAAGCATTTTTTGGCAAGCAATACATTAACATTCTATTATATGTAAATGGTGTTAAAAATATTGAAACCAAAAACATACAAGGTCTTACCTTGATGAAGATCACATTTTATCCGGGAACAAATATGGCCCAGGCATCTGCTGAGCTCAGTGCGTTCTCCAATCGTGCGCAAGCTATTTTTCCTTCGGGATCTAATCCACCTTTCATCATACGTTTCGATGCATCAACATTGCCTGTTGGTCAGCTTGTGTTAAGTAGTCCAACTCGATCAAACAACGAGTTGCTTGATCTTGCAAACATCTACGTCCGATCTGCATTCACAACAATACCAGGTTTGGTTGGCTCTCCTCCATTTGGAGGTAACATTCGTACTGTTGTAATCAAAGCCGATCCTGAATTATTGCGGGCACATAATCTCACACCTGATCAGCTGGTAGAGGCGCTTCGAATAAACAATCAGCCTTCACCTGCAGGTAACGTACGCATTGGTGATTATAACTATATAACACCATCTAATTCAACGATAAAAAACATTAAGGATTTCGAAAAGATTCCTTTGTTTAAAGGTGATGTTCAGAACTTATATCTCGGCGATGTCGCTACCGTGGAAGATGGCGCTGACATAACGGTAGGCTATGCCCAGGTAAATGGCAAACGCTCTGTTTACATGAGTGTGGCCAAATCAGCAGATGCTTCCACATGGGAAGTTGTGCAGAACCTAAAAAAGAATATACCAAAATTCCAAAGTCAATTACCTGAAGATGTTAAGCTCACGTATGAGTTTGATCAATCCACGTATGTAATCAATGCTGTAAAGAGTTTGATTAGTGAAGGTGCCATTGGTGCTATACTAACAGGTTTGATGGTGTTGCTTTTCTTAGGTGACGTACGGGGTGCCTTGATTGTGATTTTAACAATACCCACTTCGATCATCTCTGGTGTATTATTCCTGCAACTCTTCGGGCAGACCATCAACATTATGACATTGAGCGGACTCTCCCTTGCTATTGGTATTCTCGTAGATGAATCGACTGTTACTATAGAAAACATTCACCAGCATCTCGACATGGGGAAACCAAAAGCATTGGCAATCTGGGATGCTTGTAAAGAAATAGCATTTCCCAAGTTGCTGATCTTGTTTTGTATTCTTGCTGTGTTTGCACCAGCCTTCTCTATGAGCGGCATTCCAGGCTCATTGTTCTTACCGCTTGCGCTTGCTATCGGGTTCTCCATGGTAACATCGTATTTATTGTCACAAACTTTTGTTCCCGTTCTCGCCAACTGGATCATGAAAGATCATGCTAAAAAACATTCTGCTGATCCATCTGATTTTAATCACGATGGAAAAGTGAGCAGGTTTGAAAAGTTTAAGCATAGGTTTCTTGAATTCTTACAACGTTTAATGCCTAAGCGAAAACTTGTTGTTAGTATTTATGTTATTGCCGTTATAACGCTTGTGGTAGTATTATTAAACAGCATCGGACGTGATGTATTACCAAAAGTAAATTCAGGACAATTTCAAGTGCGCCTACGCGCTAAAGATGGAACTCGTATTGAACGAACCGAGCAAAAATTATTGAAATCAGTTCACATCCTTGAAGAAATGGTTGGCAAAGATAACATTGCCATCACCTCCGCTTATGTTGGTCAGCATCCTGGATTATTTTCCATCAGCCCTATTTACCTTTTCATGGGTGGCCCGCAGGAATCTGTTCTCCAGGTAAGTTTAAAGAGTGAGTATCACGTGAACATGGATGAGTTGAAAGAACAATTCAGAAAAAAATTGAAAGCTGAGATTCCTGATTTTAAAGTTTCATTCGAGCCTATTGA
>DATJHZ010000485.1:0-14267 GCA_035493595.1 Cyclobacteriaceae bacterium
CGGAGGAGGAGCGAGGGGTATTGTTCACTTGGGTGTTTTAAAAGCACTTGATGAATTGGAATTACAATTCACACAAATGGCGGGCACAAGTGCAGGTTCAATTATTGGTTCTTTATATTCTTACGGTTATTCACCAGATGAGATTGTGAAGATTATTTCATCTACCAGTTTTTTTAAAGCGCTGAGACCAGCGTGGGCCCTAACCGGATTGTTGACGCTTGATGGTTTGCGCGATGTTTTATTGAAACACATGCCTGAAAATAATTTCAGTGCCTTGAAAATTCCAATGACCATTGCTGCAACAGAAATAAGAAAAGGTGAAGCGCATTACTTTACACAAGGCGAACTTATTCCGGCTATTCTGTCATCATGCTGTGTGCCCGCTATTTTTAATCCGATACAATTTAATGGCAATGTATATGTAGATGGCGGAATACTTGATAACCTTCCAGCCAGATCGATTCGGGATAAATGTGATTTTTTAGTGGGTTCGCATTGCAATCATATTGGCTCCGAAGTGGATGTCCGCAATATGAAAGTAGTTTTGGAAAGAAGTTTACTCATGGCGATCAACGGCAATACCAAACTAAGCAGGAGTTTGTGTAACGTATTTATAGAGCCACCCGAAGTTGGAAAGATCAGCGCTTTCGAAATAGCTAAAGCCAAAGATCTTTTTGATATGGGTTATACATTTGCAAAAGCAAATTTCAGTAAGACAGATTTCGAATTGAAATAATATGAGTAGTCTTAGTTTTAAAGAACAGATTCTTCAAGGTATTCCATCGTCATTACCTCCGGTGAAAGAATATGATCGATTGGTTAGTCATGCGCCAAAGCGAAAAGATATTCTCACGGCAGAAGAGAAAGTGCTCGCACTTAAAAATGCTTTGCGATATTTTGATCCGAAACATCACGAACTACTGGCCTCAGAGTTTTATGATGAGCTTCAGAAATTTGGCCGTATTTACATGTACAGGTTCAGACCTGATTATGAAATGCATGCCAGAGCTATAACTGAATATCCTCATAGCTCTTTACAAGCAGCAGCAATTATGTTAATGGTTCAGAATAATTTGAATCCCGCTGTTGCTCAACATCCTCATGAATTAATTACCTACGGTGGCAACGGAGCAGTATTTCAAAACTGGGCTCAGTACCTGTTGACTATGCAATACCTCGCCACAATGACGGATGAACAAACTCTGCATGTTTATTCCGGTCATCCTATGGGATTGTTTCCATCTTCAAAAGAAGCGCCTCGTGTTGTAGTGACCAACGGTATGATGATACCTAATTATTCCAAGCCCGATGACTGGGAGCGATACAATGCTTTAGGTGTTACGCAATATGGACAGATGACTGCAGGTTCATACATGTATATTGGTCCGCAAGGAATTGTTCATGGAACTACCATTACCATTTTAAATGCAGGTCGTAAAATTTCAAAGCAAGGTGAAGATCTCGCTGGTAAATTATTTCTTACCTCTGGCTTAGGAGGTATGAGTGGCGCGCAACCCAAGGCTGGTAACATTGCAGGTTGTATTTCAGTGGTCGCAGAGGTGAATGCCAAGGCAACTCAAAAAAGACATGAACAAGGTTGGGTTGATGAAGTGATCACCGATCTTTCTGCTTTAGTAAAGCGTGTAATACTCGCCAAGAACTCAAAGGAAGTAGTATCCATTGCATATCAGGGAAATATAGTTGATGTATGGGAAGCTTTCGACAAACAAAATATTTTTGTCGACTTAGGTTCAGATCAGACATCACTTCATAATCCATGGGCAGGTGGTTATTATCCTGTTGGACTTACTTTTCAAGAAGCCAACGATGTTATGGTTTCTGATCCAGATCGATTTAAATCACTTGTTTATGAATCGTTGATCAGGCAAGTGAATGCTATTAATAAGCATACAGCACGTGGTACTTATTTCTTCGATTATGGAAATGCATTTTTATTAGAAGCATCTCGAGCCAAAGCTGATGTAATGTCAGCGAATAATATTGACTTTCGATATCCATCATACGTTCAGGACATCATGGGTCCTATGTGTTTTGATTATGGCTTTGGTCCGTTCCGTTGGGTTTGTACTTCTGGTAAAACTGAAGATTTAGATTTTACCGATGCCATCGCTGCTGAAGTGTTGGAAGAGATTGCAAAAACTTCTCCACCAGAAATTGAATCTCAATTAAAAGATAATATCAAGTGGATCAGGCAAGCGAAGCAAAATAAATTAGTGGTTGGGTCGCAAGCACGCATTTTATATGCCGATGCATTAGGTCGCATGAAAATAGCGGAGGCTTTTAATAATGCTATCCGGGCTGGCAAGATTGGTCCTGTTGTTTTGGGGAGAGATCACCACGATGTTAGTGGAACCGATAGTCCATATCGCGAAACTTCTAATATTTATGATGGTTCACGATTCACAGCTGATATGGCCATTCATAACGTTATAGGAGATTCTTTCAGAGGAGCAACGTGGGTTTCCATCCATAACGGCGGTGGCGTTGGCTGGGGCGAAGTAATGAACGGTGGATTTGGTATGGTATTGGATGGTACACCGGGAGCAAGTGATCGGTTGAAGAGAATGCTTCATTTCGATGTTAACAATGGTATTGCCCGGCGTGCCTGGGCCAGAAATGAACATGCTATTTTTGCCATTAAACAGGCTATGGAGAAGAATAACGAGATGAAAATAACGTTACCTAACTTTGTCGATGATAAATCGTTGAAGTTTTTAAACTTGTAGTGTGTTTTATAATAATGAACATTAAACTTTATTCGTTAACTAATCTAATTATGAAAAAGAAATCGATCGTATTTGTTGTTGCCTTATTTGCGCTGATCTCAACAAGCACTTTAGCGCAGGTTAAAGTAGCCATTGGTGTAAAAGCGGGTCCTAACTTTTCTACGGTAAATGCAAGTGATGCTGGTGCTACATACAAAAGCAGAACTGGCTGGCATGGTGGAGGTTTTGTATTATTTAAGTTATCGAAAATTGGTATTCAGCCAGAGGTATTATTCTCACAACAAGGCGCCAATGTTCATTACAGCACAAGTCAGCAAAGTGTAGATTTTAATTATGTCAACGTTCCAATTATTATCAAGCTTTACACTGTACTTGGTATAAACCTGCAGGTTGGTCCTCAGTTTGGTTTTTTATCCAATAGCCCAACGGTGAGAGATCCTCAAGGACAAACTATTGATAACGCATACAAAAAATCTGATATGAGTGCTGCTTTAGGCGTGGGTTGGGATTTACCACTTGGAATAACCCTTGATGCACGTTACAATCTTGGACTAACTAAAATCAACAATGATGCTGCCATGAGTACTGCAAAAAATCAGGTGTGGCAGGTATCGATAGGGTATAAGTTAATTCAGTTTGGAAAGTAGTAAGTAATCTTCTTGAGTTTAACTCCTAATGGAGTGACTCATTGCAAAATGGTTCAATTGAAAGGCTGCTCTATCTATTTGGAGTAGCCTTTTTATTTTGGACTCCATTGGAGGTTATTATAAATGAGATTTAAAAAGTGATGCCATGAGATAAAGTTATAACACGGAGTTGCACAGAGGATACACAGAGTTTCACAGAGAATATTTTATGTGATAAGTTTTTTTACTCAATGTGTCATCCCTCACCCGCGGAGAGGACCGAGGGTGAGGCTAATGTTATGTCTTTTGTTTCTTCTTCTTAGCTGCCGGAAACAGGATGTTATTTAGGATAAGTCTGTATCCTGCTGAGTTAGGATGCAGATTGAGATCCGTAGGCTCTTCACCAACCTGGTGTTGATAATCTTCAGGATCATGTCCGCCATAAAATGTCCAGAAGCCTTTGCCAAACACACCGTGGATATACTTGGCTTCTTTGATGTCATGATTCTCACCCATAATAACTACATCAGGTTTGATGAGTTCTTTTTTGAAACCTGTTGTTTGTCCGAAGAAGCCTGGAATAACCCGCGTATGATTTTGTGTTAGCATTGTTGGTATAGGATCCCACTTGGCGGAGAACTCAAATAAACTGAAGTAATCATTGTCCTGACGAAGACCACGTTCATTCGGTTGATTGTCAATATCTGAAAATTCATATTGATAAGGATCGCGCACTAATCTGAAATTGGTAAACGCGAAAGTATTGTCATAATTAAGTTTCTCCTGTGCGTTTGGATCAGCGGCATCACCATCATACATGCGCTCACAGATATCAACACCATCAGCAGCGAGTGCAATGTCATAACTATCCGTAGCGCTGCACATGGCAAACAAAAAGCCGCCGCCTGTAACAAACTCTTTAAATTTTTTAACAACAGCTAACTTTAACTGTGATACTTTATGAAAGCCATGTTTACGGGCCATGTCTTCTGACTCTTGTTGTTGTTCAACATACCATGGCATGTTGTTGAATTGGCTATAGAACTTTCCATATTGTCCCGTGAAGTCTTCGTGATGCAAATGCAGCCAATCATATTTGGGTAAAACACCTGCTAAAACCTCATCATCAAAAATAACATCATAAGGTATTTCGGCATAGGAGAGTACCAGTGTAACAGCATCATCCCAGGGTTGTTTTGTTTTAGGCGAGTATACAGCAATACGGGGATACTTTTCCAGCTTCATCAGATCATAGTTAAGCGCCGGGCTGGCCATTTCATTTATGATCTGATTTGTCTGGGCATCTGATATAACTTCAAAACTCACCCCTCTTACAACGAGTTCATTTTGTATGGCCGGATTATAGGAGCACATAAAACTACCCCCCCGATAATTTAGAAGCCAGTCCACTTCTATTTCGGCCTTCAAAATCCAGTAAGCTATGCCATACGCTTTTAAATGGTTGGTTTGGGACTCATCCATGGGAATGAGGATGGAATTGGCTCGGGAAACCCCGCAGATCAATAATAAAGCAAACAAAATCACGCTACGCATCGTACACCTTCCTTAATTGTACACTAAAATTACCAAATTGCTGTAAAAAAGAGACCTTATATCAGGTATCTATTTTCTGGTTATTAACGAATTTTAAGAAAAATAAACGAAGGTTCTGTAACATTAGTAGTGGTTTTATCAACTTATTAACGTTCACAAATTTGTACGAATGGGCATAATAGAAAACATAAGAGAAGGACTTCGGGCAATCCAGGCAAATATGCTTAGGTCTGTATTAACGGCACTAATTGTTGCTATTGGCATAACCTCCCTGGTGGGCATTCTTACAGCTATTGATGGCATAGAGTTTTCGGTGAATGATAGCCTGTCGTCATTGGGTGTTAATACTTTTGATATTCGTTCAAAAACAAACCGTGGAGGATTTAACAATGGTGTTACTGAGAAATCATATCCACGTGTTACGCTTACAGAGGCCTACCAGTTTGCTGATCAGTTTAAGGTACCTAGCACCATCAGTATTTCATCCAGGCTAAGTGATATAGCTGAGGTTAAAAGGCTCTCAAAAAAAACAAATCCCAATGTTGCAGTTAGCGGTATCAATGCAGACTATGTTTCCATTAAAGGTCTGTTGGTAAACAGAGGCAGAAATTTTTCCATGATCGATATTGAATATGGAACCCAGACTGTAATTCTCGGCTATAAAGTTTACACTACATTATTCAAAGACTTTGAAGATCCTATTGGTAAAGAAGTAACATTCCTGGGTGCACAGTTTAGAGTGATTGGTATTTTGGGAGAGAAGGGTCAGCTATCAGAAGATAATTATGACAACATGGTTCTCATCCCTATCATTAAAGCTAATCAGATGGCGCAGGGCAGAGGACTTTATTATGACCTCACCGTTGGTATCAATGATCCATCGCAGATTGAATTTGCTATGGGCGAAGGCACCGGATTAATGCGGAAGATTAGACATGATCAGGTTGGAAAAGAAAATTCATTCGAGCTTGAGAAAAGTGAAACGCTTGCTGAAAACCTGGCCAGCATTACATCAGCATTACGCCTTGGTGGATTTGGTGTAGGATTTATAACACTTCTCGGGGCTTCTATTGCCTTGATGAATATCATGCTGGTTTCAGTAACTGAAAGAACGCGTGAGGTAGGTGTGAGAAAAGCACTTGGTGCAACACCATTACGCATCCGTCAGCAATTTGTCATTGAGGCTATTGTAGTTTGTTTGTTAGGTGGCATCACCGGTGTGATCCTCGGGATACTTGTTGGTAATGGAATTTCAAAGCTCATGGGCATTGATGCCTTTTTAATTCCCTGGATGTGGATGACGGTTGGCCTTATTGTGTGTATTGTTGTTGGTCTTATCTCAGGTTATTATCCTGCGTATAAAGCATCCAAGCTCGATCCTATTGAGTCGTTGAGATTTGAGTAATGGTTGAAATCATTATAGATTAAAAATTAAAAGAGCTGGTTTATTATTAAGCCAGCTCTTTTATTTTATAAGAAGTATTTTATTTACGATTGTAGATGAAAACTATAATGGGTTATAAATTAATCCAAGCTTATCAACAGCATCACCAGCATTGCCATAATAACCTGTTAACTTCCATCCTGTTGGAGTAGTATACGTCACAGCATCTCCGGTTTTTGTTCCACCGCTAAGCGTGTGATTCAAGTTTGTATGGAATTCAATATAAAAGATTCTGGTGTGTCCGCTGTATTGTCCTTCATGCAGCGTGACCTTATCTACATATTCGCCAGCAGATAATGTTAATGTTTTCAATGTTCCACCAGTTCCTCCATGTGCAAGCGTAGTTCCACTTGTGAGTTTGATTGATACCTGATCGATTCGGGAGCCGGCACGAATGGATATACTGGCAGGTGCACTACTTGCTGATAGTGAGTTAGCATCATTAAAGGGAGTTCCGTGTGGACCACCAAACAAATCGCTTGCCTGCAGAGTACTGTTGATTACCCAATTAATATTTACAAACAATGGCCAATGATCAGATAAAGGTTCACCACTTGAGTTTACAAATGTTGGATCATTAAGCTGATAACCTGATGGCGCTATAGTTACCAGATTATTGCTGCGATAAAAAATCTTATCAACAACTTCACAGCTGTTAGAAGTAGGAGGAGAATCACATAACAGGGCATCAGTTCCTGCTGCTGGCACGTTATTGTTTCGTACAAGTTTAATCCATGCATCGGTAAGTCCGTTGACATCTGTAAACGTACGGATGTTATCTTCAGCTCTTGTATAACGACAATTCCAATCGCCCATTAATACAACAGCATTGCCTGATGAATTCTCTGTAATAAACTGAGAGATTTGAGAAATGTTAGATCGCCTTGCAGAAAGATCTGCATCTTCAGTGCCAGCATTAGGGTGCGCATTGTAGAAATCAATGTAAACACCTTCATCTATGCGAATGCGCATGAGGGTAAATCCTTTTGGAGTAAGACAATCTGTTCCGTTACAACTGTTCCATTTGATTCGCTGAAGATCAGTGTATGGATAATTTGATAAAGTATTTAAACCACTTCCTACGCCAGCACCACCGCTTGTAGGCGTACGGTATGGATGATAATCATTAGCATATAAGGCAGCATGATAATTAAAATCCTCCTGCACATGGATAATATCATATGGAGCAATTTTAGTACTGATGAAAGGAGTGTTGGTAGCCGGGTGAGAACTTGAAAGTCCTTCTGGCAAACCTGCAACGTTGTACGTTAATGCTTTCAGCACTCCACTCGTTGCGGTACGCGCAGCATAATTAGTGGTTACAGTTGATGAACTTGTTTCGCTTGCAGGAGTCTCTTCAATAGAATCCTGATGACATGCTGCAAGCATTACGGCTGCAGCAAAAATTGCAATCTTTTTTAAGTTTAACATGGTGATTGGATTTTGGGTTTGTGATTGATGTTAATTGTTTTGTTAAGTTAATATTATGTTGTGCCGATTGTTGTAAAAATTATCTGGTGAGCAGATGTAGATAAAAAATATTTTCCCTGAAAAAATATTCACTGAATGAATGGTTAGTCACCATCAGTGGGAATGTTCTTTCACCAAAAACCTGATTAAAGGAATATACTTATTGCTATAACAATCTTTTTCTGACAGTGAGAATTGTCAGGGGCAGACACTAAGATGAAGGAATGGTTAATGATGTTACTTTAAAAAGATATTTTTAGAAACACTCAGAAGTGAAATGATGATATCCGGAGTGTTAACTCCGGATAAATGAAAAAGGAAGACACAGTGTCGACTATAAATTATCTTTAAAAGAATAATTGTTTACAACACTACAAATGAACACAGACTACAAAATATTTCTCACTTCCAATTGAGCGTAATATTCTTTCCATTAGAAGCAACGTATTTACCAGTTGCAACAGCAACATTCGCTTTGCCGTCACAGGTACTATGAAAATTAAGCGTGATGTTTCCGAGGTCTATAGAAGAAGTTGCAGCCTTTAAATTCTGAATGAACGCGACACCACTGGTAGGATTTAAAGCACAGTCTGAAGAGAATTTTGTTTCAATCATGGCATGGTACAAAACACCACCTGAGTTACTGCTTGCTTCAAGAATTTGTCCGCCGCCATTAATTTCATAACGGTCATCATATACATTTGAAAGTGTATTGTTTTGATCCACTTTAACAAACCATACATTTTGTTTAACAGCAACAAACGGATCTATTGGAACAGCGCTATTTGCTCTCGCCAGTTCTGCATCAAATTTTGGTTTCGAAAGACTTAAGTTAAGCAAGGTGTCTGAACCCTGACCGATGAGAATATCCTGTTGGGCAAAAATTGTTGTTAACTTTTTTGTGTCAGGATCCTGAATGATGGGTACAGTATATAAGCCGTAGAATTTATAGGTTGAAGTAAAGATATCAATGTTGGCAAAGACGATGGTGATCA
This sequence comes from Cyclobacteriaceae bacterium, assembly GCA_035493595.1. GTDB lineage: Bacteria > Bacteroidota > Bacteroidia > Cytophagales > Cyclobacteriaceae > DATCRE01. Next base: position 8,837 of record DATJHZ010000485.1, read on the forward strand.
CTCCGCCATTTGTGCCGTCCCACAATCCTGCAATGTAGATGTCTCCGATGTTGCTATTGAAGGGGAGAGGCGTGGTTGAATTTACCGTTATGTGTACCAAGCCTGATGAAGTATAGCCATCCTTTGTACTGGGGGCGAATGTAACATTGTCAGGTAGAGTTTCATTGTTGAAAGCAGTGCTGGCAATAGATGCGCAATAGCCAATAGTAGCACAGGTTTTAAAACCTTGTTCAAGTGGCGTCAGTTCAGGCGATTGTTTGTAATCTTCAATTACCTTGCACGATGACATTAATACAATGAAAGATAATGTGATGAGTTTTGAATATTGCATATCCTTAATCCGTCGAAACCTGAAATTGTAAACTTGTGTTATAATTAAATATAATCAGAATCCGTCAAATATAATAAGACCTATTACCAACTGCTACTGGCACCACCGCCACCGGAGCTACCGCCACCCCAGCTACCGCCACTTGATGAACTGCTACTACTACCAGAGCTGCTGCTACTCGTACTCGCAACTAATTGTGCAATGGTGTAGGTAGAGGTTTTTGTGCGCGAGCAATATTTGCAGGTGTGCGTTTCTTCACCTCTGCCACTCGAATGATACGTTGCACTTACAATTGTACGATGACCCGATGAGTAGAACGCATGAGTTTTACAATATGGACATTCACTATATTTTGAGAAACGATTGGGATAGTTCCAGTGCTCTGTATGAGAGCACGCTTCACATTTCCAAACATCATAATCTATAGATTTAAGTTTCTCTTCCATCTGCTGTGCAGGTGTTAAGAATTCGTCATCGAGTTTCTCACTCAGCTTTTGCATAGTACCACCGCATGCTTTACATGATCGTGAATGGTTACGGTAAATTTTCTTGCGTGCAAGATGATAGAAGAAATAAATAAAAAATGGAAACGGAAATAAAAGCCCCATGAAGAACCAGTACCATTGACTTTTGCGAATAAACTCTACGATCTCATAGTATGATTCTGTTTTGATCATGCGGTTAATAACTTGTTTCATTCGGATCAACCGGTGAAACAGCGTACACATAAAATAGAAGTAGAGCACCAGAATACTGAATCCCTGAGGATTGTCTGAGTTACTAAATCCAAAGAGGCATAAAATAATAATGGGTATGCCGGCGAATTCCATTATCCATGTCCAGCGGTTTAGGCGCATCTCCGGATATTCAGTATACTTAGGCTTCTTTGAGTCCGCGAATTTTCTGTAATGGGCTTTAATGAAATAGATTATTAATAAAATAGGTCCAGCAAATACTCCAAGGAGAATCATAAACCCGGTCCAGTCGCTAACATCAGTGCTTTTACTTTTTAGTTCACTTGCATAGGTTGGATCTGATAATATTTTTGAGACTTCTTTTAAACCCGCTAATACTCCACCGTCATAATTATCATTCTTAAATTCTGGTACCATGAAATCCCGTTGAATGCGTTTACAGATAACATCGGGTAACACACCTTCTAATCCATAGCCAGTATGAAAGCGTACAGTGTGATTACCTTTCACCAGTAGTAGAAGCAATCCGTTGTCTTTGTCTTTCGCACCAATTCCCCATGTTTTAAAAAGTTGCTGTGCAAAGTCAAATACATCAGCATCACCAATAGATTCAACTGCAACAACAGCAACTTGTACGCTGGTTTTAGTTTCAAGCGACTTTAGTAAAGTATCAATTTGTATTACTGCATCGTCACTTAAAATATGGTCTGGATTAGATACATAGCTTCCATTAATAAGCTTTTGATTCGGCAGGTTTTCGATTGTAGTCTGAGCTTGTGTAACGAAACTAAGTACAAGAAACAATGAGATGAGAATTGGTTTCATAGGTAAGGATGGAGGCTGCGTTGAATCGACAAGATACTATCTTTATTTAAAAATCTTTTATTCGAGGCTGCCATAAGGTTCATTTTCCGTTGGCGTAAATTTCTTTTGTAGCTGAGATAATGATTTGTAATATAAATACCGTTAAAGCACTACTTTAATGAAAAAGATACAAGTTTCTATTTTCTTCCTGATTCTATTTTTTCAGGCATATTCACAAGATAGCAGTTTTGTTGTACCGCTATGGCAACAAGGTGCTCCTGGTTTTGAAAGCAGAAGAGGTGAGGCTGAGTTGGCAAAGGATTATTGGGTCAAGAATATTCATAATCCATCACTTACTGTATTTCTACCACCGGCATCAAAAGCTAATGGTGCAGCCGTTGTGATTTGTCCGGGAGGAGGACATCGCGAGTTGGTGTTTAATGCAGAAGGTGTTGATGCTGCAAAGTTCTTTAATAGTATTGGTATTGCAGCGTTTGTGTTAAAGTATCGTCTTGCACGTGAGCCAGGTTCACCTTACACTATTGAACAACATGTTAAGCAAGATGTTTCGAGAGCCATGCGTTTAGTGCGCAGTCGCGCTGTTGAGTGGAAGGTTGATCCAACACGACTTGGTATTATGGGTTTCTCTGCAGGAGGTGAGGTTGTAGCATTAATAGCCTATGGAAATGGCACGGAAGGAAGCGATCAAAATAATGCCGTTGATAAAATGAATGCAAGACCTGACTTTCAGATTCTCATCTATCCTGGACCGCTTGGCATTCCAACAGTAGTTGCGCCAACAGCGCCGCCTGCATTTTTATTAGCAGCTAACGATGATATGTGTTGCTCTGGCCCGATAGTCGATTTGCTGGTGAATTATAGAAAGGCTAAACTTCCCATTGAAGTGCATTTATATAATCAGGGTAGCCACGCTTTTAATATGGGTAAACGATCAACATTGAAATCTATTTCAAGTTGGCCACAACGCCTCGGTGATTGGCTTTCTGACAATGGTTATTTGAATTCAAAAAAGAAATAGCATTAACCAATTTTTTATGATGGCTACTTCTATGTTGAGCGATTAGAAATTTAATCAGACTTGTAACTCGAATCACTCAGTATTATTTATCCAGATCAGGATCATATTCCCAAAGATCATTAAGAACAGTGCCATAATAACTACCTTGCCCTAAGTATCCTTTGCCATTAATATTAAATGCGGCAGCACTAGCACGAGTGTTTCCACCAAACGAAGTTTTCTGGGTCCATGAATCCTGTTGAGCGTCATAAGCCCAGACTTCATTCATCGTCCCGTTACTGCCGCTACCGGTGGCGACATAAGCGGTTTCATTGATTTTAAAAACAGTTGCATTGAAGGTGACTTTTCCTGGAAAATCATTTAGTTTGCTCCATGACTTATTTGCCGGATCAAACAAGTAGAGATCATAAAAAGAATAATTAGCATAACCAAGACCCACTACAATCTTACCATTCACTTCAAAGCTGATACCACCATATCTTCCATCTCCAGGAAAATCGCCTATGGATTGCCAGGTATCAGTTGCAGGATCATACTCCCAGAAATCCTTCATGTAATTGTAGCTATAGTAATTTCCTGCACCTACATAACCTTTTCCGTTTGCAGAAAAAGAGAATGCACCATACCGTGTAAGACCTGGAAAATTTGCAATGGAAGTCCATGTGTCGTTAATTAAACTGTAGCGATAAAAATCAGTTTGATATGAGTAACCAACACCTAGTCCGAAAAAATAAGAATCGTCTATAAGAAAGCCCGATGCATAATAACGTCCTGATGGTGCAGATGAATTTGAATTGGATGACCATGCATCTGATGTTGCATTGTATTGCCAGATATCATTTGGATAATAACTACTCCACCCGTTAGATTGCCCCATAAATATGTAGCCTTTGTTATTGTAGGTGAAGTAATTTGCACCATTACGATAGAATGGAATATCATTCTTTTCAATCCAGTTACATTCAAACGTACCTGGGAGTGTTAACTGCTGACTACCTAAGTTAACGACAAGTTGTGAAATGGAATTTTCTCGAACGTTGCCTAATTTTACAACAAGCTCTGTTGCACTTGCATTTATAACGGAGCAATATGCAGACCCGATTTTTATTTCACCATAGCTGCTTATGTTTGGACTTAAGTTCTCACCTGAAATTGTAATGAGTGTGCCAGTCGTTCCTTGCCTGGGTTGAAAATCTGTAATCGTTGCAGGGATAAGTGAAAACGTACCGGGTAAGCTTACTGATTGATCTGCTACTTTAACCGTTAACGTGGATGACACTGGTGAATTCATCGGCACTTCTGCCACAATTTGATTTTTGGTAGCACTAATGGTGTTAGCTTGAATATCTCCAAAAAAAACTTTGCTGTTATTAATGCTGGGACTAAAGTTATCACCGTCAATAGTAACAGTACCCCCGATAGCGCCGGTAGAAGGTGAAAAATTCTGAGCTGTGATTGAATTTAATTTGAAGGTCTTATCATAGATTGTTTGATTCCACCAGTTATTGTACATACCAATAGTTGCATTTGATACAGCAAGATCTGGAGGGATCTTAACTTTTAATTCTGTAGGGGTTGATGAAACAACTTCTGCATTGACACCGCCTATATAACAGTATGAATTTAAGTTTGTACCGGTAATGGTAATAACATCATTAAATGTACCTTCTAACGGATTGACATTCTCAATTGTAACTGAATAGTTTGTGAAATTATTTTCGGATGAAGTGGCCTTATTAAAGACTGTTACAGTTAAAGGATTTGTTCCGCCACCACCTGCGTTAACAGTGGCTTGTATATATTGGCCTTCCTGGTAGGTTATAGTAAAAGATCCTTTGCCAGATGTAATCGTTGTGTGCTTTTTGATAAAGTTCCTGCCGGTTATTGTTATCTGACTTCCTTCATAACCGTAGTCAGGATAAAAACCGGTGATCTCGGGTGGCTTAATTTCATAGACAGCTTCTGAGCTTGATTTGTTTCCAGCAATGGAAACAGAGATGGGAACGTTGGTTTCTGCCAGACTATCCGGAACGATAACCTGGATAATGGAATCATTTGAGAAACTAGGCCCAGCGAGAATTCTTCCAAAGGTGACAATATTATTGAATGTCTTGTTGCTAAAGTTTTTTCCTTTAATAGTAACAAGATCGCCAATGCCTATAACGCGAGGCTGAAAATCAAATATTTTTGGAGCCTCACTTCCTAAACTCTTAAAAGTAACATACTCCGCGTAATAGATATGTTGGTCATTTCCGATTAAGCTGATCACAAAGCTTCGAACATAATATTCTTTCCCTGCTTCAAGATTGGAAGATACGTGAGCTGAAAATTTTCCAGTCTTTCCATGACTAGCACCCAACCTGATAGACTCAGCATTATCCAATGATACAAGCGGATTCTCTCCCCAGACAAAACCGTAATCAAGAACTGATGATTTAGTTCCGGCAACGAGCACTGCGTTAAATGTTGCGCCATCTGAATTGATATCAGTAACGTCTGCAGTCTTTGTTGTTGCATACTCAAGCTTTTCATCATCATCATCCTGACAATCGGAGAGGAGTA
>DATJHZ010000486.1:0-6011 GCA_035493595.1 Cyclobacteriaceae bacterium
AACAACTACATTTTTGGCCAGAGTCTTAAACCGAACTCCGTTTTTTTGTTCAACGGTAATTGTAATATGACCTGTTTTACTTGTATTGATATCCCTCACGGTGCCGGATTTTCCAATATGAGTTCCTCCAATAACCTGGCACTGGTCTCCATCATTTAGTTTTTCTGATTTTTTGGTCTTCATATTATTCAATTTAGTATTGAATCACCATTTTGTCAATTGTCGTAGTGTTCTTTTACTGTTATAATTTTATTTAGCTCAACTTAATAGCACATAACAAAGATTCATAACTATTCCGAGCATCATTGGAAGGACTTGGAGTATATGTTCTTGCTGATAACTTCCAGACTCCATACTTTCTTGTCCATGTATGAGCATAGTTTCTCCGGGCAACAGCTTCCAACTCTCCATTTGCTTTAAGTTGTTGAAACGATTCATAGCCAGAGGTATAAACGATATTACCCATTGTACTGAAACTCTCTACAAACCGACTCAAATAAGCATAATATGGAAGTGGGTTTTTACCATTCATCAATATTTTGGTCGATGAGTCATCTAACGTAAAATCTCTTGCCCAAATATTTTTGAGTATTGAGGTGTCTCGCTTAAGTAATGCTTTGCATTCAAGAGCCTCTGCATCTAGAATTTCATTTTCAATTGGAGATAGTTGAAAGCTGTACGTTGTAAAGGTAATGTTGTCCTTAACAATCAATTTCTTTTGCTTTTCGGTTCTATTAGAAAACATGCTGCCATGTTCCCTATTTACCTTTTTCACATACGCACTATCAGTATTTGTGGTTTGACTGTAAGAATAAGTGCACAAAAACAAAACAAATACTGAAGGCAATAATTTCATATGGAAGACAGTTAGTTGGAGGTGAACATTACTAAGAATAATTTTGATTTTTTTTTTGAGCTTTCACTTCTCAAATTACGATCTATTACGAACTTACAGAAAAATCCCAAGAATTAATCTCAATTTTTATCCTCATGAGTAAGCGATATCTTTTTGGTATAGGAGTATGTGTCGTCACATTTTTCACATCGTGCACAGGTTCAAAGACTATTACTCACACTTTGCCAGAAGGGCAGTCTACCTATTGTTCGCCCACTGTCTCCTATTCTCACAGAGTCATGAATCGGCCAGTTTCAAACTTCGATTCTTTAAGCAACGCCCATCCTATACTTAATAGTTATTTATCGGAGCACGATCGCATCATGGCGAACGCACTAGGTATTACATCGGCCATTGCTCAGTTGGCAACGATGCGATCAGATACGACAGTCGTTGGACATCAGCAGTACGCAAAACTTACCATCGAAATTCAGAACCGCCTTTTGCTCGCTGCTTCAGAGATTGACGGAATTGCCGCTGAACTGGATTGTGAAGGAGAACGCGCCGAACAACTAGCTCATTATCTCGATAACCTCAACAACAAACGCAGCATTCGTTTAACGGCGGCTTCCATTATTATTGGTGCTGCTATCACTATAGCAACAGCTGCTGTGAGTACCTCGGATACTCAAAATGCCATCGGCATAAGTGGCGGACTTGTTACAGCAGTTTTGGGTGCTTTGATACTAAATCCTGCTGGTAAAAAGATAAGCATTGATTATTCACACCGAAATATATTGCATGATATATGGTTCGCTCCCACTTCATCTGATATATATACTCCGTTTGTATGGTATGTTCTGAATGAAAAGAAATTCAGCAACAGTTACCAGGTAGCCTTAACACAAAGCATCCGGACGCGCTGGACGAATTTTGAATTTGACAATGCGATGGACGCAAGTAAGGAAGAACTTTTCTTCGGTCACGGCGGAATTTATACTGCTGAAGATCTTCATACACGCGCGGCTTTTCTGAACCAGTTGCAGTCGACTATTCGGTCTATTCACCAGGACATGCAAAGTCTGCATGCTTCTATCGGTAACCTTTATAAAATCCAGGATTAAGACTACCCTTCCTTCTTTTTGTCCCTTCCTAAAATACCTTTTATACGTTCACAAAATTTTTTATTCCTTAGTTCTGGATGCTTCGCTCTCAAACTAGAACTGGTAATATCCAGATCTATAATTGCTCCGACAGTGATCGTTGCCTGCCAACTATTAAACCCTGAAATTTCTCCAAGACCAAAATTCGTTTCAGTTATTTTTCCATAAAAATTTCCAACCTCTAGCTTAAAGCCTGCTGAAGGAAGACTTTTAAAATGGAGCTGTTCAGTTCCAATAAATTCTTTCCTTAATGGCTTATTATTTTGCAATCGATAATCGCCACCAAGTACTCGATTTTCATATCCACCAAACCACATAAGGTTGATGTTTTGATCACTATTTTTATTTAACGGAATGCTAAGAATATTATAGGTTACATATAACCCAAAGGAACTGATATAAACTGGTACTGCAACAGTGTCCTTCGTCCAGATTGTATTGTTGGCTTGCCAAAATCCATAAATGCCAATTCTCCGAGTTGAAAACAAAGGTATTGTATCGAGAGACATTTCTTCGTTATACAAATTTTGAAACCCAAAAGATACATTAAAGTTACTCACGCCCTGACCGCTGTTATCAGGGATTAAAAGATTATTTGTAAATGGTTTTTTAGTTGTATCCGTGAGTGCTTCATTTTTGTTAAAGACATTGAAGATTACACTTCCATAGAAAAAGTCTTTTTTAAATAAGATACCCAAAAGTCCGGTTCCACCTGATGGTTGCTCATTTGTTCCTTTTGTAGTTTTAACGTTTGATATTATGTGAACTCTGGTGCCATAACCGGAATATCGTAATGTCTGACATTGCACATGAACAACAGAAATAATAGTAAGAATAAAAACGACAGTCAGTGCTTTTCTTCTAGTGAGTGAGGGTATCATCATAAAAGTCTATTTACCAAGGAAACGTATCAGTGATCGGTTTTCGGAATGAAATCACACTATTCGTGAAAGCAAGGTTCAAAAATACTGGCATCTCATCAATACCACTTTAGTGGTATTCTTTATACGCTGTTGGGAGCAATAGAAATTTTCAAGAACTCTTAAGAAGATTATATAAATTCTAAATATGGATAGAGAATCTTATATGAAATATTTTCTATTCTTTTCTTATTTCATACCAAAGTTCTACCATTCCGCTTTTGTAGGCAGTCACATCTTTTAGGTGTAATGCTCGCTCCTGTTCGATATGGCCAAAAAATGGAGTTCCGTCACCTAGAATAATAGGCAACACTGATAATCTTATTTCGTCCACCAATTTTAAACGAATGAAATCTTTGGCAAGCACTGCACCGCCTACAAGCCAAACATTCTTGTATCTTGGTTTTAGTTGTTCATTCACAAGTTTGTTTAGATCGCCTGAATAAATTTCAATGTTCGGTCTTTCAATTGGCAGATCTCGGTGTGTAACTACAATAGTTGGCGTATCTCCATAAGCCCATCCATACGATTTTGAAAGCTCAAAAGCATGTTCGTATGTTCGAGCACCCATTACATAGCAGTCAATGGTTTTAAGAAATTCCGCGGCATCTTGTTCGGTAACTCCTTTCTCATAGTGATCAGACGTCTCAAACCACGAAACACTATTGTCTTTTTTAGCAATAAACCCATCAAGACTTGAAACCATATGTATGGTCACTTTAAAAGTATCTGCCATATTTCAAGTGTCCTTTTTTCTATATGCATTATCTCACAATGAATTTTTCTCGGACCAAATAGTTCAATCCCCAACGTGTTGCCACACTGTCTATTCTCTCCTCGTCAAGCTTAAACCTTTTGGTTCCCTCGCTTTCTTCAATTGTCAGCAGTCCCTCCCTGGTGGAACGAGTATTATTTATTATTGTGGATTTAATATAGAGCGTACAAAAATACTTACTATCAAGTCTCTTTCTGAATGAGTCTTTTTCTTCAACTTTATTTAATGGATCAATCCGGGTTATATTCTTTAAATAATGAAGCGGCTTGTCATCCGTTGGAAAATCGTCATCTGTTTTCCAATGATTGGCTAAAAAAGAGTCAGGCGCAAAAATTTGCGTCATATTATCTTCGATTATAGGCACATGAAGTTTAATTCTGACTGCGTTATTTTTTCGTCCATTATCTACTCGCATTTTATTCCATCTTCTAACGATAAAATATGTGATTAATGCTAAAATAGAAACCGCTAGTAAAATCCAAAATCTTATTCTCATACATCATTTACAAACATGCGCTGAAGATAAATATTTTAAGATAATACTCCACCTCAATATTGACTATAGGCAGTATTAGGCAATAATAATTTTCCTACCTATCCTGCTTTCGTCAATTAAACGACTGTCGAAATTCCAGTGGTGAAAGGTTGGTTTTTGTTTTAAATAACTTGCTGAACGACTGTGGATGTTCAAAGCCTAATTCATAGGCGATTTCGCTTATTGATAAGTCTGTAGTGGATAATTTTTCTTTTGCTTTTTCAATCAGCTTGTTATGTATATGTTGTTGCGTGCTTTGTCCCGTTAATACTTTGAGCAGTCCACTTAAATAACTTGGCGAAACGTTTAATGCGTCAGCTATGTATTGGACCGTTAATAATCCTTTTGATACTAAATCATCGCTATCAAAATACGCTGTGAGCAACTCCTCCAGGCGATTCAAAATTTTATGATTGGATATTTTTCTCGTGATGAATTGCCGTTCGTAAAATCTCTCAGCGTAAGTGAGCAACAATTCCAGTTGTGCTATAATTACTCCCTGACTGAATTTGTCAATGTTTGAATGATATTCCTGTTCAATGTTTTGAATAATGTTTGTAACTGTTACTTCTTCTTTTTCTGAAAGAAACAAAGCTTCATTAACCGAGTAATCAAAATATTCGTATTGCTTAATGGTCTTTGCTAAAGATGAATTCCATAAAAAATCGGGATGGACGAGTAGTATCCACCCCGAATGTTTTGGAATTATATTGTTATTCACTTCAATACTAAAAACCTGACCAGGCGCCATAAAGAACATCACGCCTTCATCAAAATCATATTCCTGCTGACCGTATTTTATCTTGGCATTGGAAGTTCTTTTCAATGAGATCGAATAGAAATCCAAAGTCCAACTCATTGAATTGTTCTCAGGCGAATGTCTCACAGCAGCATAATCAACTACGTTGATTAGCGGATGTTCTGGTTTAGGTAATTCTCTAAACTTATGAAACTCACTTATTGTTTTAATCCTGTGAAGCTGCTTGTTTGCCATTGTACAATATACTATTTCTGATGAAAAGCCGCAGCGAATTCTTTCGCAAAATCTATCACTTTTACTTTTCCCAACGTTGGTTTGTTACGATAATAATCTTCATACAAGATGCCGCCACGTCTGCTTGCATTCATTTCCATAAAACCTTTGGCCGTTTTCGGATTCATTCCTGCGGCTAATGAACCATTCAGGAATTGTTCGTCTGGAATTGTCAACCATTTTAAATCAGGTTTTCCGATTGCTTCGCCTAGAATCTTTGCTATTTCATTGGGAGAAACCTCATCACTTGCTATGTAACGATTCTCTCTTCCGCCGAAAGGTTTTTCAATTTCCTCTGCAATAGCAGCTGCTATGTCCAAAGGCGAAACCCAGGGTTCTTTGTCATCACCACCATAGTTTGAAACGATCATGTTCTGTGTTTTTATGGTTTGTATAAATGCGAACATATTATAGTAAAAACCAACAGGGCGCATAAATTTAATAGAAACATCATCTGGCAATTGTTTCAAAATATTCTCTGCATCATAATGAAAAGCAAGAATACCATTGCCTGTGTCGGTATGAGCGCCAATACTGCTGAGATGAACTACACGCTTTACACCAGACTGTTGAATAGCCTGCTTGTAATTATGGGCAATCTTGCTGATAGCATCTCTGATGTCAAGATTTTGGTCGAAGAAGCTATGAAAACCAAGGGCTTCCATAATGTAAACTACATCTGCACCTTCGAACGTCGCTGATAAAAAATTAACGTCTTCCATTGTACCAATAGCAGCCGTAGCACCTAGT
>DATJHZ010000487.1:0-4564 GCA_035493595.1 Cyclobacteriaceae bacterium
GGACCGCCTACACCTGAAGAAGTTTTTTATGAAGGAAATACCACCGTTTATGTCAAGGTAAGGGCAATCATTAATGATCATGGAAAAATTATATATGGGCCGTTTTCTCCCGTTGTAACTGCCGTTACTAATCCTGCGCCGATAAAGGCTACTGATTTTACAGCAACCCTGGAAGGCGATAATGTACATTTAAGATGGACTGATAATTCTATTAGTGAGGCAGCCTATTTCGTTACCAAATATAAGACTGGTCAGTTTACAAATGGTGTTCCGATATTTCAAACGCCTGCCAACGCAACAGAATATACCGATTACGGCGGGCTTGAACAAAATGTAGAGTATACCTATGTAGTTAGACCAGTTAATATTTTTGAATTCTCAACGGCTCGGCCAGAGTGGTGGCCAACGTTGATGGATGACGCATTGACAATAAAAACTACGATTATGAAGGTCACACTTCCAGCGGCAGTATCCGACCTCGCAGCAGTAGCCATAGATTCATCTACAATTGATCTGTCATTTACCCTTGTAAGCGAAAATGGATCATGGTATAATGTTGAAATAGCAACTTCACCTGATGGCCCGTTCTCTTTGTGGTCAGATTCAGGAGAACCTTTTATGGAGGTATTTTATCTGGAGCCCAACACGACTTATTATTTCAGAGTACAAGGCGTACTTGAATTAAATGACGGAGTTCATTACGGCCCATATTCAAATATTGCCTCAGCAACAACACTACCTGTTTCCGCTACTTTGCCTGAAGCACCTCTCGCCAGGCTTGCAACCTTTGTCACACCAACATCTTTTACGGCAAACTGGATACCTGTTGTTGGGGCCGATTATTATGAACTTGATGTTTTTAATATTAAAGATTCAAAATATCTGTCGGGTTACGAAGGTAAAATAGTGTATGATACATCACTTAGTGTAATCGGCACCCGTGCCAGCAGAAGATATACTTACACCGTAAGAGCCGTTAATGAAAATGGTGAGTCTGTAAATTCGAATACCATTCTTGTTACACCAATAAAAGCATTAACGCTGCGTACCGTATGTTCAGATACTCCTACCAGTTTCCGGGTTTGGAAAATTATTAACAACAATCAGGTGCCGGTGCAAGTATCGTGGAATGTTAATAACACGACTCAATCCGGAACACACCTGGCAACCATTGGTGAATCTTATTTTGCAACGCAGACCGTTTCGGGTTTAAACAAAACAACTATTAGATGGCTTGATGACAAGCTGAATGAGCATTTTAGTACAAAATCATCAACATGGAAAGCATGCGATAATGATTCAATGGCTCGCAGTTTTGTTGAAGCTGAAGAAGTTGAAGATGTTAATACCTCGCTTTCCATTGTAGCATATCCGAATTCAATCCAGGATAAATTTCATTTAAAAATTTCTTCCTTATCAGATAGGGAAGTTCAAATAGAGATTATTAATCTGCAAGGAAAGAGCATGATTAAAAGGACCGCAGTCTCAAACACTGATCTTGAATTTGATGCGTCAGGTTATTCCTCAGGAATTTATTTAGTGAGGGCTAGTCAGGGAACCCGGTTTAAAACATTAAAGCTACTTAAGCAATAGTTTCTTAGATTAGTAATGAAAAAGTGTAACCTGTCACAGTGTTACATTTTTTTGTTTTCAGAATTTCGCGAGGAGGTGGGTAATGTCCAGGAAACAAAAACGTCCTTCGAAAATCAGTTAGAAGCAGTTCTGAAGTAGTTGCTTGAACAAAGTTTCCAAAGTTCAAATTCTGTGAATTCTCATGGCAGTCAATTCATATGCATCAATCTTGTCATCCTTGCTTTTAATACCAATTTGGTTTCCTTAATTTCTTTCGCCTAATAATGGCTATAAAAACATATGCTGGATTGTAGGTTCATAAAATGTGTGCTATTAAATTTCGCAAGCAACATTGGATAAGGAAGTATGTATTTAAACGCGTACGGTTTATAGACCAGTGTTGGCTGCAGGGCATTCAAGACAATAGACTGGCAAAAATGGACAAACAGAAACTAATAACAACTTTAAAAATCATAGCTATTCCGACAACTTATGCTTTGCTTTTACGATTTGTATTTGGTGAATCAACCTGGAGTGGAGTTTTTAATATGATGTCAAAGACTTTTCTTTTTCTCTTGCCTTCTATTGTTGGTGCATTGACAGTTTATTTTTCAAAAGCAGAGAAGGTGAAAAAGATTTCATATAGGGTATTGACACCATGGATTCCAATTTTTGTATTCTTTTTTATAACACTTGTTTTTGCTATTGAAGGATGGCCTTGTTTATTGATGATACTTCCAATTTTTTTAATTGCAGCTTCAATTGGAGGGCTTATTGGTGGTTATTTTAAACTCAAAAAAAGAGACAATAATGTTTACATTTCTGTTTTGATATTTTTACCATTACTAATTTCTCCCATTGAAAACTACATTGGTGCCGACACCACACCTTACAAAGCATACACATATATTGACATTAACGCACCAGCAGACAAAATTTGGAGCAACGTAACACGAGTAAGAGAAATCCATAAAGAGCAAGACAAAGGTTGGCTTACAAACTTATTGAACTTTCCAAGACCTGTAAAAGCCGAATTGAATTACGAAGGAGTTGGAGCATACAGGGAAGCAATTTTTACAAACGGACTTGTATTTCACGAGACTGTTACCGAGTACATTGACAAAAAGAAAATGTCATTCACAATCAAAGCTTTGCCTCACGAAATCCCATTAACAACAATGGACAAACACCTGGTTGTTGGCGGAAAATATTTTGACGTTTTAAACGGAACTTATGAGCTTGAAAAGCTAAATGAAAAAACGTACAGACTACATTTGTATAGTAACTTTAAATTGACAACGACTTTTAATTTTTATGCAAGTTGGTGGGCTAACAACATTATGAAGGACATACAAAACAATATTTTACAAATTGAAAAACAGCGAGCAGAAAAAGAATAACTGTGCCTGACAACGGTTTAACAATATGGTGGTTTATCAGTAAAATGACATTATGACAAATTTGGAATTTACAATAAGGGTCTCTGCCGCATTATTGGCAGGTATGATAATCGGTTTTGAACGCCAATGGCACCATAAGTCTGCAGGGTTAAGAACAACCACCTTAGTTTCTGTAGGTTCTGCTGTATATGTACTATTATCAATCATCATTACGCAGACCAACGGCGATGTAACAAGAATAATTGGACAAGTAGTTACAGGAATTGGTTTCTTATGTGCGGGAGTAATTTTCAGAGAAGGATTAAGTATTCACGGTCTTACTACAGCGGTAACAATTTGGTGTAGCTCTGCCATTGGATGTTTAGCAGCTGCAGGATACTATGTAGAAACTTCTATTTCAACATTTTTAATCCTCGTTGTAAACTTAGGTTTAAAACCCGTAGACAATTGGTTAGTGACCAGACAACAAAATAAGAGTGAAAAGAGTAAGGAAAGTTAAGTATTGAAGTGAGTTTATTTCTGAACTTTTTTTACAGCATACATTTCCAGATAATTGTAGGCGTTTAAAAATAACTCTTTGTCGCGATCACTCATCCTGGCAGATGTTCCCCCTTCAATACAATGAAGACCAAAACACATAGAGGTTGACCATCCGTCATTTACAGGTGCAATATTCATTTCAGAATTTATTTTATCAACCTTTAATTCACGCAAATGAGTTAAGATTTCATTGCGATCTGATTCAGTGAGCCTGACGCGATCTTTTTCCGCTGCGTGCATCCCTGAATTTCTTGTGTACATGCACGAATCGTATGTAAACATGATGTGCGTTGAACTGCCATCCATACTTCCGGTATAAGATAGGGAAATGGTAAAATCCTTTGTCCATGTTTTAGGCAATGCAAAATCAGAATCTTTAGTGTTTGAAACTGATATGTTGAACAGAATAGCTAAAATAGAAATAAGAGAGTAGCTCATAAGAGTTTAATGTTAGTCACGTTGTAATGATAAGATGCTGAATTTATGATTTTCCATAACGCTTGAGTATAATTTTTTAACTAATCTTCTTAAAGCGATTAGCCACACGCTTGAACCGCTAAATAGGGGGCAGGGACTTAGCTTCATTGTCGACCCGCATCTCTGATAGAATCGAGTCAAGAAACATGAGATTTAAAGCGGCTTGAAATTTTTCCTTATTTCCATAAAATAATAATCAATTTCATACGACTTATGTTTCAGATAAACGTAAGAGTGATGGAATTGGCTATGCAATTAAAGGAAGAGACCTTTTTGAAGGAAAAAGACAGGTTGCTGAGTTTTATCCGCAACAGGGTATCTTCTGTGGAAGAAGCTGAAGACATTTTGCAAGATGTTTTCTACCAATTCGTAGCTGGCTTCGATGGCATTGAATCCTTCGACAGGGTAACATCATGGCTGTTTTCAGTAGCCCGAAATAAAATTATTGATCGCTACAGACGCGATGCCGTACGTCCTCAACGTGCTGATCTGGGCCTTCGGGCAGGTCAGGACGATGATGTTCCTCTTACACTACAAGATATTTTGCCAGACTTAGGCAATACTCCTGAAGACTC
>DATJHZ010000488.1:0-5236 GCA_035493595.1 Cyclobacteriaceae bacterium
GCTATCCTTCTCCACGCGTAGAAGGGGAGGGATGAGGCCAGATAAAAAGCAGTTTTTAGAGATGCTCATAATGTTGAAAAATTAAGATAAAGATAATATAAATAATTAACCATGGTGAGTGTAAATGAAGCAACGGAAATCATTTTAAAAAATATAGTCAAACCACGCGTGGAGTCTGTTTCGTTGAACCAGGCAGCCGGACGAGTGCTGGCTGAAAAGATTGTGGCTGATCGTGACTTTCCTCCCTTCAATCGAGTGGCCATGGATGGTATTGCTATTGTATTTAATACATTTCTAAAAGGGCAAAGACAATTTTCTATTCAGGATATACAGGCTGCAGGTGAACCTGCTAAAACATTAAAGGATTTAACTGCGTGCATTGAGATAATGACCGGCGCTGTCTTGCCTGAAGGCACAGATACAATCATCCGTTATGAAGATGTTGAAATTAAAGACAAGACAGCTGGTATCACAATCAATGATGTTGTCAAGGGACAAAATATTCATTCACAAGGGCAGGATGCGAAACAACAAGACGTGTTACTTGAACCACATATACTTCTGTCGGCTGCCGAAATTGCTTTGCTTGCTTCTGTTGGCAAAAGCATGGTTGATGTATTTGTGTTTCCTAAAATAGCTATTGTAGCCAGTGGCGATGAACTGGTTGATGTTCAGGATACGCCTGCTCTTCATCAGATCCGTCGCTCAAATAGTTATGCGCTTGAAGCTGCTATACGGTTAATGGGAGGAACTTCAACTTCTTTTCATTTGATCGATCAGAAAGAAATACTTAAAAATGAATTGCAAAAAATTGTCGACGAGCATGACGTTGTGATATTATCAGGAGGAATATCCAAAGGCAAATTTGATTTCATACCTGAAGTTCTTGAAGAGATTGGAATCAACAAGTTGATTCAACAGGTTAGTCAGCGACCGGGTAAACCATTCTGGTTTGGTGTTGGTAATCATAAAACTGTTTTTGCGTTGCCTGGTAATCCCGTATCAACATACATGTGTTTCTATCGGTATATCAAACCATGGTTGATTAAAAGTTTTGGATTGTCAGATCAACCTATGTTTGCTGTGCTGGCAGCCGATTATAAATTTCAACCGAAGCTCACACACTTCTTGCAAGTGAGAGTACGCAATGAGGCAGGTGTGCTAAAAGCATATCCCGATGCAGGAGGAGGCTCCGGTGATTTTGCAAATCTTAAAGATGTTGATGGTTTTTTAGAATTGCCGTTAGAGCGCAGTGAGTTTAAAGTTGGTGATGTGTTTTCCTATTATCCATTTCGGTCAACGTTATAATGCGTGAAAATTCTTATTGCTCCTGATAAGTTCAAAGGCTCACTCACGGCAAGAGAAGTTTGTGATGCTATTGCATCGGCTTTGATTGAATGCTATCCGTCATTAACAATTCAAAGTATGCCATTGGCTGATGGGGGAGAAGGTACATTTACATTGCTTACAGAATACAGTGGTGGCAAGACTATTACAACTTCGGTATCCGATCCATTGTTCAGGAAAATAGAAGCGCAATACGGAATTTCAAACAATGGCAAGATTGCGCTTATTGAAATGGCTCAGGCCTCAGGTCTTCAATTACTGACGAAAGAAGAACGTAATCCACTACTCACTACCTCCTTCGGTACGGGAGAACTTATAGGTGATGCGTTAGATCGTGGAGCAACGACAATTATTCTCGGCATTGGTGGAAGTGCTACCAATGATGCCGGTATGGGTGCAGCTGAAGCATTGGGATTTCGATTCTATGATAAACAAAAAAACAAATTGAAGCCTGTTGGTGAAAATCTTCAGTACATCGATAGTATAGATCATAGTAAAAAGCATCCGCGATCCGTTGATGCTAAGTGCATTATTTTATGTGATGTTAATAATCCATTACACGGACCTGATGGTGCAGCGTATGTCTTCGCGCCACAAAAAGGTGCAGACATGAAAGCGGTACAGATTCTGGACAAAGGACTTCATAATATTGAAGACAAGCTTTATTCTTGTCTGGGCTTACGGTCAGACTTTCCGGGTGCAGGAGCCGCCGGTGGTATTGCTGTTTTGATCAGAACATTGATGGCAACTGAGATTAAGTCCGGCTTTACATTTATTGCCGACTACACAAACCTCGAAGCCCACATTATCAATACTGATGTAGTTATCACAGGTGAGGGTAATATTGATAAGCAAACCCTTTCGGGGAAAGTAGTGAGCGGTGTGGCAGCGCTGGCCCGCAGGCATGGCAAGCCTGTTTTTGCAGTAACGGGAAAGTGTGATCTGGACCAGAAAACCCTTGAGGGCGACGGTATTTCAGAGGTTATCCAGCTTGTAAAGAATGAAATAACTCCGGCCGAGGCTATAGAAAACGCCTTTTCCTTGCTTAAAACCCGCTGTCGCGAAGAGTTATTTCCCCTGTTAAAAGCCTTGCAAATTTGATTTGGAAGGGCCTGTTCATCCTTTTAACTTTGCAACCCTTAAAAGTTATTTTATCACTATTAAAATCAACGATCCATGTTCGATAGTTTAAGTATTAAGTTGGAAAAGGCCTTTCAGACACTGAAGGGACAAGGAAGGATCACCGAGATAAACGTAGCCACTACGATTAAAGAAATCCGTAAGGCACTTATTGATGCCGACGTTAACTATAAAGTTGCCAAAGAAGTAACGGATGAAATAAAAGAGAAGGCTCTCGGGCAGGATGTGCTCACTGCTATCTCTCCAGGTCAGTTGCTTATAAAAGTTACCAGCGACGAGCTCACCAAACTGATGGGTGGGCAAAGTGAAGATATTAAAATTGAAGGCAGCCCGGCTGTTATTCTTATTGCAGGTCTTCAGGGTTCTGGTAAAACAACATTCTCAGGTAAACTGGCCAGCTACATTAAACGCCAGGGACGCCAGGTAATGTTAACAGCCTGTGATATCTATCGTCCTGCAGCTATTGATCAGTTAAAAGTTTTAGGTGAACAGGTTGGTGTTGAAGTTTATGCTGAGCCTGACAATAAAGATGCTGTTAAAATTGCCAAAGCTGCTATTGAGCATGCTAAGAAAAATAATATCAAAGTAGTTATCGTCGATACTGCTGGTCGTTTAGCAGTTGACGAGGCGATGATGGATGAGATTGCTCGTCTTAAAGAAGCGCTCAATCCTTCAGAGACATTGTTTGTTGTTGACTCAATGACAGGTCAGGATGCCGTGAACACTGCCAAGGCCTTCAACGATCGTCTTAACTTCGATGGCGTAGTGCTTACAAAGTTAGATGGCGATACACGTGGTGGTGCTGCGTTATCAATACGTCGTGTTGTAGACAAGCCAATCAAGTTCATGAGTATGGGCGAGAAGATGGAAGCTATCGATCGCTTCTATCCTGAACGTATGGCAAGCCGTATTCTTGGTATGGGTGATGTTGTATCACTCGTTGAGAAAGCACAACAGGCTTTCAATGAAGAAGAAGCAGCACGTCTTAACAAGAAGATCCGTAAGAATCAATTCGACTTCAATGACTTTCTCTCACAACTTGAGCAGGTGAAGAAGATGGGTAACATGAAGGACTTACTTGGTATGATACCAGGCATGGGCAAAGCGCTTAAAGGTGTAGATATTGACGATAACTCTTTCAAACCAGTTGAGTCTATCATCCGCTCCATGACACCAGAAGAGCGTGAGAATCCGGATGTAATTAATGCAAGTCGTAAAACACGTATTGCTAAAGGTTGTGGTCGTTCAGTAACAGAAGTGAATCAGCTTCTGAAACAATTTGGTGATATGCGCAAGATGATGAAGACCATGAATAAAATGGGTGGAGGCAAGAGAGCATTGTCGGCATTGAATCCGTTTGGAAGATAGATTACCATACAAGATTTAAGTTTAAGAATTTTTATAAAAAGCAGAGTCAGCATTGGCTCTGCTTTTTTATTTTCTTGCAGATGACCTTACTGAAAAATATTTATTGACTTTACCTTAACGTTGAAAGAAATAATAATTATTAAGTTTGAGAAATAAATCTCACTCTAAAAATTATGAGACCCTATCATATTCTTCTTCTGCTCTCTTCATTATTGTCAGTTAATGTTTGCCAGGCGCAAAAACTTTATGGAGCAGCAACCCGTAGCAATTTTGGTTTTATAGACTCTGTTGGAAATTGGATTATCAAGGAAAAGTACTCAACTGTTGATGTATTCAGAGATGGGATGGCAAGAGTTGAAAATAATCTTTTGTGGGGTTATATAAATGAGAGAGGCGAAGAGGTAATTCCAGCCAAATTCACAAAAAGCAAAAATTTTGTTAATGGTCAGGCACAGGTAAAGCTTGGCACCAAGTACGGGATAATAAATAAAAAAGGAGAATGGGTTATTCAACCTGATTACTCTCACATTGAGATTTATAAAAATGGAATTGTAAGAGCAAAGAAAGGCAGCTGGGGTTTTCTCGATGAAAAAGGTGCATGGAAAATACAACCTTCCTTTGATGGACTTGAAGATTATAGTGAGCAACTCGCTCAAGCTAAGTCTAAGGCTTTCTGGGGTTATATAGATGAAGAAGGTAACTGGGTAATAAAGCCCGTTTATAATCGTGCAGAAAAATTTAGTAATGGAAGAGCACGTGTGCTGGTGCAGGAAAGCTGGTTCATCATCGATAAAAAAGGTCATAAAGTAGGAAGTAATTCTTTTCAAGGGTTACGTGATTTTGAAGATGGCATAGGCCGAGCTAAGAAGGACGGTAAATGGGGAGCAATTGACACAACGGGTGCCTGGGTAATTCAACCTACATTTGAAAACATTGAGGAATTTGTTGGCGGCATAGCGCGTGCCCGCGGAGAATCAACATGGGGTTTTATTAATACAAAAGGAGAGTGGGTAGTACAACCGAAATTTGATGGACTTAGAGAATTTTCAGAGGGTCTGGCCCAAGCCAGGATTGGTGAATCCTGGGGGTACATTGATTCAACAGGAAACTGGATTATAAAACCACAATTTCAGAATGCTGAAGAGTTTGTTGGTGGATTAGCTGTTGTTCGTGTTGGAGGAAGCTGGGGAATTATTAACAAGAGAGGTGAGTTTACGGCTAAACCAGTATTTAGAAAAATATTATCATTGAAAGAAGATCCTACCTACACTACATTCAATTGATCAATCGTGTAGAGTAATATATTTAAGATATAACATAAGCATGATGAAATTTCTAATCTCCATTATTACAATCTTTACTTTATTGTCTTGTTCAAAAA
>DATJHZ010000489.1:0-18550 GCA_035493595.1 Cyclobacteriaceae bacterium
CTAACACTAATCGTATTATTGGCTGTTGCTCCTGTTCTGAAAAATGAGTATGGATTATATTTTGTGGCATGCTTTCCACCGATCATTAAAGTATCCATCCGTGGTCCCCATGATGAGCTTGTTTTGTTAACCTCTCCGTCATAATAAACTCCATCTATGCCTTGTCCATATTTGGTTTGTCGTTGTGGAAAAAGTCCGGTTTCCCATGAATATCCAGATGATAATGTAACTACAGGTTTTTTATCACGGCCACCGCCTTTTGTAGTGATCATCACCACACCTCGCGCGCCGGCAGAACCATACAATGCCGTTGCCGCAGCACCCTTCAAAACGTTTATATTCTCAATGGTTGCTGGATCAATATCGATAGATCTACTGCTGCCAGCATAACCTTCAGTTGTCAAACCAGATTCACCATTGTTAACAGGCACACCATCGACAACCATCAATGCCTGATTATCCCCGTAGACAGAAGTTGCACCACGAACTACAATACGAGCAGACGCACCGGGTGTGCCAGAAGAACTTGTAATCTGTACACCAGATACTTTCCCCGTTAATGAATTCAGAAAGCTAGGCTCTTTTGCTTTTAGAATTTCATCCCCTTTTACAACCTGTGTAGCATATGTTAGCTCTCTTTTTTCATGTTCAACCCCTAAGGCTGTTACAACTACTTCTTCCAATGATTTAATATCGGTGGCCATAACTACGTCCACAACGGCACGATTGTCAATCAGAATTTTTTGAGTTGTGAATCCAATGAATGAAAAAACAAGAGTTGCAGATGCATCGCTTACAGAAAGCTCGTATACACCATCTGCATTTGTAACTGTACCATTGGTAGTGTTCATTACAACTACATTAACACCAGGGAGGCTTTCGCCTGATTCATCTGTAACTTTCCCTTTGATGGGAGCCTGCGCAAAAACAAATTGAGTTACTAACATCATTGCCGCAATGATGGAAAGTAATTCAATTCTAAGTTGAGTAATAATTCTCGTCATAGAATTGGGTTTAGATTAGTTAAATGTAGTAACCTAAACAAGACGAGTTTCCCCTGATATTATCTTAGTGTGATATTATTTTGACCAGATTAAATCTGCAGGTGATGACTTCTAACCATCATTTGAATGGTGAGGCTATTCTCTTACGAGCATCACTATAACATAAGCCGAAATACAACATTAAATTGAACTGTGATCATAAGCATCTTTGTCTAATTAATCGCTTCTGTATTTCTTCTGCACGCAGATAGTCAGATAAGATTCTTGTACACAGCATGCAACATTTAATGTCTCAATAATTTTTTACAACATTGGAGTAATTAGACGCTCTGGTGGTCAACCATGTTTTCATCCGTTCAATTTCTGTTTTATAATCTTTACCGATTGGCCATCGTTTTGCATTATTGGCCATTGCTGTTTCACAATGAAGTACGTTGTCGTCAAGTCGTGTATAGCAATAATTCAGTAAGCCTGGTGCAAGCTCTTTCCAACGGGCCTTATATGCCGCAAGGAAATCGTCATTGCCAAACATATTTACAAAAAATCCCGGGATATAATTATAGGCGCTTGATGGATGTGCCGAAGGATTGCTACTGCCCATCAGCCAGGACTGACTGCCAAAGTAGTTATGTCCTATTGTCATGGATGCCCAATCAAATGAAAAGCCTCCATCGAAATCCCACACCGGACCAAAATGATAAATATTGTCTACACTTTTATACATGTACATACTGCGCGGGCTTACTAATTCCACATTGCGTGTCATCTCCTGGATAATCAGAAAGTCAATCATTGAATTGATATCTAATCGTTTCGATAATTTAGTAAAATCACGATTTTTTATATACTGCTCTATCTCAGCAAAGTCTGCTTTTATAGCATCAAGTTGCGCTGGAGTTTGTTCTTCCGGATATTTAACAGAAACAGGAAGTTCATAAACACTGGAGAAAAAATTATCGCCCGTTCCAGGAGAATAATCCGGTCCATCATCTAAGTCAAGATTTAATATTACACCAGCAGACTGATCTATTTCTACACGATATTTTCCCTGTTGAATCTGCTCCGTAAACTGGTACATTCCAATGTATTCGTCATCCAGGTATACTTCAACAAATCGGTTGGTATTGGTATAAGGCATTTGCATGTAGCGAGCCATATCAAATACAATAGCATTCATAAAATTTGTGGGATCACGATAGTTGGCAAGCAGTACCCAACTTTTTGATTCGCCCATTCCAAGGATTTCTGTTTTTGAACCGAGTTTTATGCGGTAGGGCTTTTTGTCATAGTAGAGCCATGTTGAATTTCCTCTACCCCGTATTTCTGCAGAGTCAGCTTCTTCCGTGGTAAAATCTTCAAACATATTTTTTCCATCAATTCGAATCTGGCATTTTACATAATCTATTTTCGAAGTCACTCCTACATTATCCGCAGTATTAATATACATCGTGGGGATTGTGTAATATCGATTCACACGGAAGATTACATGCTTGTTGTCAAATTGGATGACAAATTCGTCAGGAAAGGTTAATGCAGTTTTTTCGCTGATAATATTTTTACCTTCTATTTTTGCATTTCCTTTATAATCGAAAGTAGCAATGATGTTTTCAAGAACAACTTCGTAAACTACAGTTGCTTCAAAAGAATTGTCAGCTTGCTTTTTAAAAACAATATCCTGATAAAGAGCATTATTCTCTTTTGTCATAAACGTAAACGATGTAAGTCCGGGCACGTCATCAGATTTTGTAATTTTTCCAGTTGAATCATCCTTGCATGAAAAAAACAAGATGATCATCGTCAATGTAAAAAACCAATGTCTAAATGAAGTGAAGTGAAATTTCAAATTCATGTTCATGTTATTTGCTCCCCGTCGTTTCAATCCATTATAGTATGCTGGCTACTTGCCGAATTATTTCAATAAAGAAAGCCGCTTCAAAATGAAACGGCTTCTTTATCACATTCTAACCTACTAACCTACTACTGAGTCTCGTTATTCAATGGTAATATTAAATACAAACGTAGTCTGCACCGTTTTACCTGATTCATATTCATACACCAATGCTTGTTTAATAGTGTAGGTCGAGCCAGACTTACTATGTCCTGGATACTGACCAAGACTAAACGTCCAATTTGTATTGGTGAATTCTGAATAGACCATAGCATTAGTGCCCCATGCAATGACATTTCCGCTGGTATCAAACCAATGTCCATAACCATTTGCTGTGGTGGTTGGATTCAACGTTCCATTACTCTCTACACCGTAGAACTTAACGCTGCTGCCTATTGCACTTGAAATCTGACTAGGCTGTAGCACGAAAGCTTTGGCCATTTTAAAAATATCATCGTCATTCATCTGAACTGTTCCACCAGGATAAGTATCTGCACTGAATGGAAATTTAACATCATACGTCAAAGTCAAATCGCTTGGTACTTCGGTTCCATCGAAAACCAGGTCTCCATATAAAGTTGTATTGGTAAACTTAACTTTGTAAGGCCACTGATCATCGTTGGCTTCATTCTCATCCCATGGATGCGGAGCATAAGTATTTGGTGCACCCGTTACTACAAACCAGAGTTTGCTGCAGTTCTCAGGTACGGTGAAGCTTACTGCATTCGTAGTTCCGCTATTCATATCTCCATATACACGTGTGCCATCTTTCAATAATGCGACATAACCGTAACGCCAACCTGCTCTACCCGCATCATCCACCTGATTGTAACCAGTTTCATTAACAAGACCGGTAAAAGCAGTTGACACTTCAGTACCTGCAGTTGGAACATTGAGACGGATAACATTATAACCCGTTGTTCCCGGACAGCGATCATACGATACCTGGTAGCTTCCATCTTCTAACCTGGAGCTTTTGAAAGTTTGTGCACCAATATAGTCTGCACCAATATTCCGAATGGCATCAAGATCCCATGTGACAAATTTTGTGGCAGCATCATAGATCTCTGCGTTCAACTGATCAGTTGTAATATCCGTGATACGCATGTAGGCTTCAATCGGATCTTCTGGGCTCTTCGCTTCGCGCCAGATCTTTCCAATCATATCAATGCCATGTTTGTCTGTCCAATAGTAGTGAATGAAATAGCTGGCATAGCGATACCATTCATGAAAGACGTGACGATGATAATTCTCTGTATAGACTGGGAAATTATAAGAAGTAAATGCTTCATTAGGATAACTCTGGAATGATTGCCATTGTGCAGTCTGTTCCCAAAACGTATTACCTCCATTGCCTCCAAATCCATAACGGAAACCTGATGTTCCACCCAGATCACAAAACACCTGGTATTGGAAACTATGTCCGATCTCGTGGCCAATGGTAGAACCAACCGGCTGACAAGTATTTGGACTTACCCATAGTGCTCCGATAGTATTGTCATAACCAGAACCTGTTGCAAGCCATTCAGTTTGATAATAAATAAATATCAACATTTTATACTTGTCGAGATTTGACTTGCCCACACCTGTTTCAGCAAATTTTAACTCGTTAATATTGATGTTATAAAACTGCTCAGCTTTTTCAAGCAGATCATCTATGTCTACCCGATATGCTGCCGGAACTTCAGCGGAGCCTGGATCTTTCTTACCATACCCGGGCGCCCAGAAAACAATAAAGTGATCAGACTGCCTGCTGCGTCCATAATACCATGCACTTGAGCTCTTGTAAAAATTAACTTTCTTCAACTCTTCAGGAATGTAAATTTTACTAGTATCGACTGTTGACGGATCAAGCACGACTACTGTATCCGTCGGATCAGGCACTACGGGTTTAGGGTCGGCCTTATCACTCCCCCCACAAGCAGTCATTAAAACAGTAAGAAGAACTGTACTTAATAAAGCGCAAGTGTACACACCAAACTTCTTCAACTTATCAGGAAACACCATCTTAAAAATTGATTTATATAGTAATATTTTTAATATACTTATTTGTATCGCATCGAATATTGAGACTAAACAATCTTTACAGTTATTTTGTAAGTAACCATTTTTGTAGTCTTATACATGATGGCCACTGAGACTTTAAACTCGTCTCCTGATTTGCAAGCATCTGGAAATTGTCCGATATGGAAAGTTCCTTCATCATAGTTAACAAACAACGTACAACCCTCGGTACCCCAATCGGTAACGTCGCCCACATTTGAATACCAATAGCCGGCATCAGCTGTATAAGTCGCAGTCATACTGGCGTCTGAGCTTATTCCGTAAAAAGTTGAGTTTGCACTTAACTCAGACTCTGAAACACCAATAGCCGCAGCGGCATCAGCAAAACTAAAAGGAAGATCTGTAGTTACATAATCATTATCAGGTGCTACTTCTAATGATAATTCTGTTGTAGCAACGTTAACTGCTTTGGGTACTTCTTCTACATAGTATTCACCCATAGTAATGTTGAATACAAACGCTACACGGTAATCACCTTTTTTAATTACCTGGATGAGTTTGTTCTTGTCTCCGGTTTTTGAATGTTTAGGATGTTGCCCAATGTTAAACGTAAATGTTTCCGGAGTCAACTCAGAGAACAAAGCATCAGTGTCGCCCCAGGAGCATACATCACCATTTTTATCAAACCAATGGCCAAAGCCACTGGCGGTTAGTGCACCTGTATAATCATAGCGTGTTGAATTGTTGATTGCAAAAAACGTGGTAGTATAATCGTATTGAACACCACCAGTAACAGTACCCATGGAAGCGACTAATTCATCAAGCGTTGAAAAACCAAGTTTTTCCAAAAGTATGGCCTGATCAACTGCCACTTCCACACTTCTGTAGTTTACGGTATCAAGTGGAATTGTTACATCATATGAAAACACATAATTCGCTTTTACATTATTCTTAAGAGCTTCCAGTGAATCACGTAATTTAATTTCTGCCTCCGTGTAGACGTGCTTGGAGCTCACTACATCATCATCGCAGGCTATCATGGCGAACATTGCTGCTCCCAGTATAAGAACTGATGAAATAAATTGTTTCATAATTTTCTTGTTGATTATTTTTAAATCAAAGATTAGTACTTATCGTTTTGCTTCATCTTCGGGTTCGCATCAATGAACTGTTTGAAGATTGGAAAGATATCCGTATGAATATCATTTGGATTGGTCTCTGCATCTTTACAGAACCATGATTTTCCGCGATAAACATTCATGCCTTCTGACGGGCCATCGATCACGCGAAAACGAATCAGATCCTGTCTGCGATGGTGTTCACCAACAAATTCCCATGCGAGGTCATCAAGCAAACCGCCAAATTCAATATCATCACCTCCTTCATAGGTGGCTTTAAAAGATTCAGGTGTAAAGTTTTTTGCACCTTCACTTGTCCATTCGCGATGACCATAGTCATAAACACTTCCACCGGTAAGATCGTCTACAGTTCGGGTTGCTTCTGAAGCATTATCAAATGCTCTTCTGCGTACATCAGTAATCAATGAAGCGGCAACGGCCTGATCACGTCCTAATCTGAGAAGACATTCAGCCTTGATGAACATGGCATCAGCCAGTCTGAAGAAAGGTACATCATCACCGTACGTACCATCCGGACCGGCAACAATTTCATTTTTTACAAAACGATATCCCTCCAGCATGTAAGCTCCTGGATTATCGATAGAGTGTACTTCCTTGGTATAAACAAGATTAACAGTTCCCTGATCATCTGCATCTGTTGTTATAGGGTCACCTGTTTTGAAGTCATACTGCTGGCCATTTGCCCAGGTTGCATCAAAACGTTTATCATTGAGATGGTAGGTATCCATAAACTGAGGTATTGCACAGCTTCCATTCCATGGTGTACCGTTGAACCCAAATGCCTTCGCACCAGCACCGATAAGACATTTGTTCACCAGGTAATTGGCAGACGCATAAGTATAATCAAGTGGAATACCTAAAATTACTTCGGTGTTGCCAGAAAGGTCAGCTTTGAAATTATCCTTGTAATTAGCGGAGAGCGTATAGCCACCGTTAGTTATGATATCATCAGCTTCAGCAAGAGCAAGTTCATAGAAGTTATTGTCAGTAAAATCATTAAACCATGCATTGTGGTTCAGGTACATTTTCGCTAAAATCATTTCAGCTACGTACTTGTTTGGATAACCATAAACTTTCTCGGTGCTCAACTTATCTTTCACTTCTTTCAGTTCATTTACGATAAAATCAAACATCACCTGAGGTGCAACCTGCTCAGGCAGATATCCCTTCGCTACATTGGTGGTTGTCTCTAACGGAACATTACGGAAGCAATCAAACAGCACATAATAAAAGAGCGCGCGCATAGTTCTTAGTTCTGCACTTAGAGAAGGGTTATCGCTTATTTGTTTAATATCTAAAAGCTTGTTGGCATAGGTTATACCATTCCAGCCATGGTACCATATCGTGTAGAAGTGATCAACAGTAGGATGGTACGTGTGTTTGTGCATGGAAATATACAAGTCACCCCATCCAATACCGATTCGCAAGGGAGTCATGATCAAGTCGCTCGATTCTTCATTGATATCAAACATGCCATTCCATCCCCAATACATATCGCGGAATTTGGCATAGACTGTACCTGACATTCGCGACAAATCTTCGTCGGAATACTTAATGTTTTTGTCACTTAAATCACTGTAAACATTTTCAGTCAAGTTCGTACAGGCACTAAACGTTAACAGCACGCTTACACCAAGTACTTTATATATATTTTGTATAGCCTTCATAATTCTGGATTATTTAAAAGTTACGTTCAGACCCAAACTAAATGACTTTATCGTTGGATATTTATCACGAGCATCACTACCCGGTGTTCTGAAATTAAAGGTTAGCTCTGGGTCTAATCCTTTGTATCCTGTTATGATGAGAAAATTCTGCGCTGAACCATATACCCTTACCTTTGCAAGGTGTGCGCTCTTGCCTACATTGAAGTTATAGCCGAGTGTAACGTTATCAATTTTTGCAAAATTACCGTTCTCTAAGTAGTAGCTTACAAATGCCTGCGCCTGTGAACTTGAAAGTGGCACTTTGCCATACACCGGATCAGCAGCAGATTTTAAACGATTATATTGAATCGAATTATTTTCATAAAACATGCGCTGCTGATTCAGAATTTTAAATCCAAGCTGACTGGTCATCTGCATGTTCAGATCGATATTCTTATAACGGAACGTGTTATTCCATCCCAGGATTGCTTTAGGAATACCGTTACCTAAAAACTGACGGTAGGTATCACTATTTAAGCTCGTTGAATACGGGATAGCTTCGCCTGTATTTGGATCTTCAATTAACCAAATACCTTCGGGTGTTACACCTACTGATTTCAATCCATAGTAATTTCCCAACGACATACCTTCTTTCCATCGGTGAGATGGTACAGAAATAGGATCACCGATTGAGTACTGATCCAGGTAATCATTCGTTTCATATAATTTATTTGACAGATTGATAAGCGTTGCTTCATTGTGTGAAGCTGTAACAGTAGTAGTCCAATCAAAATCACCGGTACTTATCGGGCTGCCGCTTAGCATAACTTCAACCCCTTTGTTACGAAGAGCACCTACGTTAGCGGCAGTTGTCTGATACAAATTGGGAGGAATAGGAACAGAGTAGTCATAAATCAAATCACTTGTCTTCCGGTTGTAAACATCAACGGAACCCTTTATGCGATTTGTGAATAAAGCGAAGTCCAATCCTATATTAACTTCAGCAGTAGTCTCCCATTTTAAATCTGGATTGGGGTTTTGGACAACGCTTAGTCCCGGAACCCAATTTCCATCTTTATCCAGGTAGTTACCATAGTTAGCATCGTATGCAAATAGTGTCAATGAACCATAACTATTAGAAGGTGATCGTCCGGTCACACCATACCCCGCACGCAATTTCAGGTTATCAACCCATCTGACTGAACTCATAAAACCTTCTTTGTTAATATTCCATCCTGCAGATACCGCGGGGAATAAACCCCATTGATTATTGGCACCAAACTTAGAAGAGCCTTCACGTCTGACACTCGCCAACAAATTAAATTTATCTCTGAAGCCATACTGAAGACGACCAAAGAAACTTACCAGCGTTGCATCATTTTTATAACTACCCATTCCGGCATTTCCATCTTTCAATCTTGAGCCGACTCCAATGTCATTGTACAAATACGAATCGGTTGGAAAACCAGCGTTGCTTGCACTGAAGCCATTGTTAACAATATAATAGTAACTATAACCTGCCAGCGCTGAAACTCTATGATCACCTTTTGTAAAATCATATGTTGAGGTTAACTCAAGTGATTTCTGCTTAGAGCCATTATATGAGCGATTTGCCGAACCTGGAAACCCTGAAGTGTATGATGAGAAATATTGAGATGTAGCGTAAGCAGAATAATTCTGATTGAACAGATTGTTAGACACCATGAGGTTAGTCTTCCAACGACTAATCGGCTCAACAGTGATGTTACCAATCAGATTAGTCGTTTCGGTTTCATTCTGACCAATCAACTCTTTCTGCATAGACACCGGGTTATAATATTGAAACCTGTTAAATTCTTCAGCGTAACCTCCTGTGGTCTCGTCATAGATTGGTGAAGTAGGATTACGGATAATTGCCTGACGATATATATTAGTAAGACCATCATTGCTGGCATCGTTCACAGTATTGACATGATATTGTTTAAAGATATTCATGTTGATTTTTACAATATCATTAAACAGATATTGATCGATGTTAAACTGCAGACGGTACTGATCATTATCTGTTTTCTTAATGGTACCAGCTTCATAACGATACGAGAAGTTACCAGAGTAAGAAGCATTCTTGGTTCCTCCATCAATTGTCAATGAATGGTTGTGCATATAACCTTTTCGGGTTACTGCTTTCACCCAATCCGTATCCCAGCCGCCGTCACTAAAAGAAGTTAATCCTCTGCGAATTTCAGAAGGCCCCATAAAATTGGCGCGTTTGTAAAAATCAGACGTTGATACATAACCTGTATAATTTACTGTAAGCTGACTATCACGTTTGCCTGACTTTGTCTTAATCAGAATTACACCGTTGGCACCCCGCGTTCCATAAATAGCTGCAGCTGATGCGTCTTTCAATACATCAATTGACTCAACATTATCAGGTGCTACGGTTGTGATGTCTCCGGGCACACCGTTGATCAATACCAATGGGCTAACATTTCCATTAATTGTTGTAATACCCCGAAGAGAAATATTGGAGGTTGCATTTGGATCACCCGAACCTTTACTGATGAACAGACCTGCTATTTTACCCTTTATCATATCGGTGGCATCCTGAATTTTGCCAACCAGAAAGTCTTTGGATTTTACACTAACGACAGCCCCGGTAACATCGGTGGATTTTTGCGAGCCATAACCAATCACCACAATTTCTTGTAGTGCTGCAATGTCGGGTGTCAAGGTAATATCGATTGACGTTTGTGATCCTACCTGAACCTCTTCTGTTAAATACCCAATGAAGCTAAAAACCAAAACAGCATTGGCATCCTTAACCTGCAGTGAGTAAACTCCCTCTACATCAGTTGTAGATCCATTAGTAGTACCTTTTTCAACAACACTGGCGCCAACTAATGCAGCACCAGTTTCATCTTTTATTTTCCCTTTTATGGGAACCTGTGCAAAAACAAATTGAGTTACCAACATCAGTGTTGCACTGATTGCAAGTAACTCAATCCTTAGTTTAGTAGTGATTCTCGACATAGTCTAGTGTTAAGTTGTTCAATAAAATTACAACATCAGACTAGCCTCGTTCTTCCCAATATTATCTTATGATAATATTATTTTGACCAAATTAAATCTACATGATATTATCGCCTATTTCAGTTTTATTTCGTCATCCAGCGAAGCTACTACGATTAAAATGATTTGAAAATTCCTTACAACAGAAGTTCATTTTTAGCTCACCTGTAACTAGTCATATAATATTATCACTTCATGATACTATTTTATCACTGTTGACTTTTACCTTTTTTCCCTATGCCAAATACTCTTCTCTAAATAATTTATCCTGTTACAATTGTGGAGCAATTCTCTAATTGATCAGTGTGATATTGCAAATGACATGGCAGGACAATTCGTCCGTTTTTGATCAGTTTAATTCTTCTTCAGAAGAGACTGGACAGGTTTAAAAAGTATCAGTCCGATGATACCTGCCGCGAACATGGCTAAAGCAACATTCAGGAATAAACCTGCCATGTATGATGTGTCGGCACCAATTCGTTTTTCATCAAAATTACCAGCGAATATACCAGCAAATAAGTTGCCTAATGCAAGCGACATGAACCAGAGTCCCATCATCTGGCCGAGCACTTTTTTAGGTGCTATTTTTGAGACGGCACTTAGTCCAACGGGGTATAAACAGATCTCACCAAAGGTGTGAATGATATAAGTTACAATTAACCATGTTGGCAATACTTTACCTTGATGTGCAACGATCTGCGATGCTTTCATCATCACCAGATATCCAAGCCCCGCAAAGATCAATCCCATAGAGAGTTTTACGGGAATAGATGGATTTAATTTCTTGTGCGAAAGTTTTATCCATAACCAGGCAAACAATGGTGAAAAAATAATAACGGCTATTGGGGGAATGGACTGCAACCAACCTGCAGGCATCTCAAAACTTCCAACAACCATATTGGTGTATCGCTTGGCAAATAAATTTAAGGAAGAGCCTTGCTGTTCATAGCCCGAATAAAAAGCTATTGACAAGAGAAAAAATATAAAGATGACTTTTACTTTATTTTTTTCTGTAGCGGTAAGATTTTCATATAGAAAAATATAACTAAAATAAAGTATAGAACTGAAACCAATTATATAAGCCGATGCATGAGCCAACAATACCGGATCAATGACCACAATTTTTAAAATCATTAATACGATAAACAATACAAGCACTGAAGATAAAATCCATAACCACTTTCTGATATTTTTTTCTTTATCAGTTTCACTTTCACCTTTCGCAGATGCGTGAGCGGGAGGCATACCAACATCACCTAATCTGTTTTCTGAAAACTTATAATACACCACACCTATCACCATACCTAAACCTGCCATGGCAAATCCATAATGCCAGTTAACCTGTTCTCCCATGTATCCGGTAATGAATGGCGAAACAAAAGCTCCGATATTTATGCCCATGTAGAAAATAGAAAATCCTGCATCGCGTTTTGCCTGTTCGTGAGCAGGATAAAGCTCTCCTACCATGCTGCTGATATTAGGCTTAAGCAAACCTGTGCCTATGGCAATTAAAAGCAAGCCTACAAAAAATGACTCTGTAAATGGAAGTGCGAGACAAGCATGACCTAATACAATGATATATCCTCCGTATAAAACAGATTTTTTTAATCCGAAGTAATGATCTGCGAGCCAACCACCAGGAAGAGCAAGAAGATAAACCATCATGGTGTATAAACCATAAATAGCTCCGCCGGTTTTTTCTGAAAGACCAAGTCCTCCACGTTCAACACTTTCTACCATGTACAACAACAGCAGTGCCCGCATGCCATAATAACTGAAGCGTTCCCACATTTCAACAAAGAACAATGTAGAAAGTCCACGCGGATGACTGGAGAAATTTCCTGGTTGATTTTCTGAATTGATGGTGGTGTTATGTTTCAACTGAAGGATCTCCTTTAATTTCCAACTACATGTATCGATGGATATTGAAAGGCTTCAGATCAATACTTGTCTTTGTATTGTTAACTAATTCTGAAACAAGTTTTCCTGTACCCGGTGCGAGACTCAGGCCCATCATAGAATGACCCGTTGCAACAACAAGATTTTTATAACGATCGGATCGTCCGATATAAGGAAGTCCATCAGGTGAACATGGACGAAGACCTCGCCACACAATTTTCTCTTCTGGAACACTTAAGTTCATCTCGGGATAATAAGCAGGAATGGTCTTTACAATTCCTTTAACACGATTCATATTAATAGAACGATCAACGCCATTTATTTCCATCGTTCCACCAAAACGCAATGCATTCCCCATTGGCGTAACTGCTACTCTGCCTTCCAGTAAAATAGAAGGTATACGAATATTGCGTTC
Organism: Cyclobacteriaceae bacterium; assembly: GCA_035493595.1. GTDB lineage: Bacteria > Bacteroidota > Bacteroidia > Cytophagales > Cyclobacteriaceae > DATCRE01. Next base: position 13,047 of record DATJHZ010000489.1, read on the forward strand.
TACATTATCTAACGTAAAGCTATAACCTTTACCACCTTGCAATGGAAGATCAATACCAAGCTTGGAACTAAAAATTCCCGACCATGCACCGGCAGCTAACACATAATGATCGAAGTCTAATGTTCCTTTAGATGTAACGATAACTGAAATGCCTTTTTCATCTGAAACAAAATCTGTAACAGTTGTATTGGTATAAAAAGTAACGCCGTTCTCCTTCAGATAGCTAATCAGATTTGTTACTAACTGTTGTGGAATGAGATGTGCATCACCTGGGAAATAAACTCCGCCACGTGCACTAACTTTAACATCGGGCTCAAGCTTTTGTATTTCCTGGAGTGTAAGAACATGGGCTTCTACTCCATTTTTATTTGCAATGTGTGCTGTTTCTAATTCTTCTTTTTCTGTCTCTTTAGTTTGATAAAGCATCATGAGTCCGCGCTCCTGATAACCAAACTCAAAAGGATTATCACGAACCATTCGCTGATACATGGCTTTACTAAACATACTGATGTCTTTCAACGCAGGTATAGCATGATCTACGTTTTCTTGATTAGCATGTTTGTAAAACTGATAACCCCATTTTATAAGATTGCCATTCAACCGTGGTTTAACATAAAAAGGACTTTGCGAATTAAACATCCAGCGAACGCCTTTTGAAATCATGCCAGGTGCTGCCAGTGGAATAATATGACTGGGCACAATCATACCAGCATTGCCTGTTGAGCAATTATCCATTCCATCGCCCTGATCAAAAATGGTAACATGATGTCCGCTTTGTTGTAAATAGTAAGCAGAACTTAGACCAATAATACCCCCACCAATAATCGCTACATTCATTTGCTATTTCTTAATCTTTTATCATCACGTAATATAGGATGCGGACAGAAATGAAAGTTGAACTGAGCGATCACTCAACAGATCAAATCTGAAAGCATCCTATATTCATTAAATCTTTATAGAACCTGAAAGCCATGAACATACGGATCATCATCGTCCATAATAATAGTATTGTATCCTGTAACCATGGCCCATCCTTCTATGCTTGGAATAATAGCAGGCTTACCCGCAAGCTCTGTTACCTCTTCTATCTTACCTGTGAACTTTGAGCCAATGATACTCTCATGAATAAATGGCTCACCTTGTTTCAATTTTCCTTTAGCATGCCATTGTGCCAGGCGCGCCGATGTACCAGTTCCGCACGGTGAACGATCTATTGCTTTATCACCATAGAACACAGCGTTGCGTGCTGTTGATGTTGAATCGATAGGTTTGCCTGCCCATAAAATATGGCTGCATCCATTGATAGTAGGATCATCCGGATGAACAAAACTATACTTTGCATTAATATTATTTCGAAGCACACGGCTCCAGCTAATCAACTGATCGGCTTTGAAATGTTCGAGACCCGGAAAGTTTTTCTGCACATCAACAATAGCATAAAAATTTCCACCATACGAAACATCCAGTGTAAGCTCACCTAAATCCGGACATTCAACAGTGAGGTTCTCTGCCGCCAGATAAGCTTTTATATTTCTTATTTTAACAGACTTAACTTTCTTTCCTTCTTGTTTATACTCAATTGTTACAAGACCTGCGGGGACTTCCAGTTTTAAAATCCCCGGAACTTTAGGTGTAACAAGACCTTCTTCAATAGCAATAGTTACTGTACCTATTGTACCATGACCACACATGGGAAGGCAACCACTGGTTTCTATAAATAAAACACCAATATCATTCTGTGGATCACTCGGCGGATAGAGAATGCTGCCACTCATCATATCATGACCGCGGGGTTCGAACATCAATCCTTTTCGTATCCAATCATATTCGCGAAGAAAATGTTGGCGCTTCTCACTCATATTCTTTCCCACCAGAATAGGACCACCTCCTGCAACTAATCGAACAGGATTGCCACAGGTATGAGCATCTATACAAAAGAATGTTTTTCTTGCCATGTTTAATTTCTCTGCATTTAAAATTCAACAAGAAGATGGACTATCATTATCTAAATATGATTGCGTGTCCAATCTCCATTTACACATCGCAAGATGTTTAATTTATTATAATTCCGAAGTTCAAGTGGTAATAAATCGCTTGGAAAGTCCTGGAATGAAACTGGTCTTACAAAACGATAAATAGCATCAACACCAACTGAAGTATATCGTGAATCGGTGGTTGAAGGAAATGGACCTCCATGATGCATTGATTTGCAAACTTCAACGCCTGTGGGTACACCATTAAAAATTAATCGCCCACATTTCTGCTGAAGTGCATCAGCTACATCTTTATAATTATTTAATTCATCGCGCCAGCCAAAAAGTGTAGCCGTAAGCTGGCCGCGTAAACTTTGTATTACTTTTAATAACTCTTCTTTGCTCTTGCACTTCACTACGAGTGAATACGGACCAAAAACTTCTTCTTTTAAAACTGCGCTCTGCAGAAAATCATTTGCCGAAACTGTGGCCAATGCAGCAGCACCAAACTCTTCTTCAGCAACAACAACTTCCGCCAGTGTTGCAACACCTGATTGAGACAGGCTTTCACTTTTACGATGTCTGAAATTTGAAGCTATTCCCTTATGAAGCATTTTTGATGGAGCTACTTTATTTAAATGTTCACTCAAAGAACTTAAAAATAAATTGAGGTTCTCATCTTCAATTGCCAACAGTAAACCAGGATTGGTACAGAACTGTCCAACGCCTACTGTTATGGAAGTAGCTAACAGTGATGGTAGATCTTTATTTTGCTTAATAGACTCCGGTAATAAGACCACGGGATTTATGCTACCCATTTCTGCGAACACTGGAATTGGTTCTTCGCGCTTGTTAGCCAAATCAAAAAGGGCTTTCCCTCCCTGGTATGATCCTGTAAATGCAGCGGCTTTTGTTAACGGATGTTGAACAAGTTTCTGACCAACATCAATACTACTATCCTCTATATGTTGAAATACATGCGCTGGCATTTTGCACGTAGCAACTGCGTTCTGAATTGCGCTTGCTACCATTGCCGAAGTTTTAGGATGTGCAGGATGGCTCTTAACAATTACAGAGCAGCCTGCAGCCAATGCTGATGCTGTATCACCTCCGGCAGTAGAAAAGGCCAACGGAAAATTACTGGCACCGAAAACAACTACGGGACCAATAGGAAAAAGCATCTTGCGCAGATCCGGCTTCGGAGCAGGTTTACGATCTGCATCAGCCAGATCAATACTGGCCTCAACCCAATCACCGGCTTCGAGTAATTTTGAAAATGAATTAAGCTGACCGGTGGTACGACCGCGCTCCCCCTTTAATCTTGCTTCGGGCAGATGAGATTCATCCATAGCGGTCTGAATCAAATCTTCACCTAACGCTTCAATCTTTTCGGAAATTGTTCTGATAAATCTGGCGCGCTCAGACGCGCTTACATTTTTATATTCATGAAAAGCCTTGTCGGCTTTTATCATCACTTCATCTAATTGAGTTGCTGAGATCATCATTAAAGCAATGCTTTTTCTTTTTTGCCGATGTTAAGATAGTCAGGTAAAATCGGTCTGTTCTTAATTCCGTCTCTAATAATTTTTAAAATTGCATTACGCTCTTCGCCAATCAATGGCAATCTTGGTGGTCTCACGGTTTCTGTTCCGATACCCGCTTCAGCTTCGGCAAGTTTAATGTACTGAACCAATTTACTAAAGGTGTCCAGTTCAAGCAACGGCATGAACCAGCGATTAATTTCGGCAGCTTCTTCTATTCTACCGGCTTTTATCAGTTTATAAATAGCCACAGTCTCTCTTGGAAAAGCACATACTAATCCGGCGACCCATCCGTTCGCTCCCATTACAAGGCTATCCATAGCCAATGTATCAACACCGCTCATGATGCTGAAGCGATCTCCAAAACGATTGATCATTCTGGTAACATTCACTACATCACGAGTTGATTCTTTTACCGCGTCAATATTGCTGCATGCTGCAAGATCTTCAAACATATCCAGCGTCACTTCTACTTTATAGTCAACCGGATTATTGTAAATCATAATCTGGAGATCAGTAGCTTCAGCAATAGCTTTGAAATATTCTACAGTCTCGCGATGATCGGATTTATAACGCATGGGTGGCAACATCATTAATCCGCTAAGCCCGGCTTTAGCTGCGCTTGCTGCAATGTTCACAGCATCGCGCGTTGAACCTTCTGCTATGTTAAGTACAATAGGCACTTTTCCATTTACTTTCTGAACCGTAAACTTCAATAGTTCATTCTTTTCAGTATTACTTAATACGCTTGATTCACCTAACGTTCCGCCTATAATAATTCCATCTACACCAGCGCTTAGCTGCTCATCAATATTATGTTCAAAGGCCTTGAAATCAAGTTTATCATCAGTGGTGAACTTCGTTGTTACCGCTGGAAAAACTCCTTCCCATGTAATCTTCATACGCATCTTATTTTAAATATTATAAAACAAATGTACGGCTCAAGAAAAAAAATTAATTCATCCGGATTAACATGTGCTGATACGATATTAACTCTTTAAAGTGGTGAAAATACACTAATCTTTTTTTAATCTTTAAGCCAACTCTGCATAATAACAGTCTGAAAGGCTGATGATTTTTGCGCTCTGGTGATTTTAAAATTTCGTATCTCTCTGATAGCAAGCGTTATTTCAACTTCATGTTTTGTTCCATGACGTTCATATTGTAGTTGAATCTTATCTCCCTCGGATTTACCGTTTAAAATCGTTGTCAACGTTTTAGAAGTAACATATTCACCATTGACAGTTAAAATAATATCATCACTGCTAAGACCTGCCAGCCATGCTGGTGAATTCAGATCTATACCCGTAATAGAAAGTACATTTTCGTTTTCACGAATGGAAGCTCCCAGATAACCGCCAAGTAATTTCTCTGGCTTGTCATCAACATTCAATCCGGCATAGTTAAAATATTTCTGATAGTCTATTGGCTTAACAGTTGATGCGTACTCAAACAACTCAGCTAACGATACGCCAGCTATTAACTCGCACGTCTGTTTAAATTCATCATCTGTAAAGCCACGTTTCTTCTCTTTATAGTATGTTGAATACAATGCTCGCATGACATCGTCAAGAGATTTTTTGTTTTTGGTTTCATTACGGATTTTAAGATCGAGTAACATGCCAAGTGCTGCGCCTTTATCATAATATGAAATTGTTGTGTTGGCTGTATTCTCGTTATGGTTAAAGAAATTTATCCACGTATCAAAACTTGATTGTGTTGCTGATTGAAAGAGATGGCCCGGACTATTCTCATAATCTTTAATGTTATCTCGTAAAAAATCCAGTGCTTCAGTGCTGCTGATAATACCTGCCCGGTTTAGAATTATATATTCATAATAGACAGTAAAGCCTTCTGATACCCACAACATGTTTGTATAGTTCTCTTTATCATAATCGAATGGACCCAGGGCAACAGGCCTGATAGCTTTGATATTATAGAGATGAAAATATTCGTGCGTTAAAAAGTTTAGCCAGCGTTTGTAACCAGC
>DATJHZ010000490.1:0-9116 GCA_035493595.1 Cyclobacteriaceae bacterium
GAGATTTAAAAGATAAAACGTTACAACATGATGCGTGTTTGAAATGACACACTTTCAAGAGAAGGGTTATTCTATCTCAAAGTAAAAAAGAAGTCTTTAGTAATCTATTGCGTTATAGTTGCTGGCAACTTATACTGATAAGCGGTGAATGTTTAGGATGACATACTGAAGACTATTGTAAAAGCGATCACGGACAACACAAACCCAAACATAAAGATGTTGTAAGCAAGACGTAAAAACCTGTATTTTTTTCCTAACACTTTCCCCAGGTAGTAAATGTCTTTAATTAAACTTCCATAGAGATAATCGCCGTCTTTCATCATCTCTTTCATACTCCATTCATAATCTTCGATATCCATACCGTGGAAATTACCAAAGAACAAAAGGTTGATCTTTTTACTTCTCACATCATCTCTGGAAAATTTTCCAGCGGTTATGTTTGGCCGTGTAGAGAGAATGGCAAATACCATGGTGGTGAGACAAACAGTAACAATCATTACAGAGGGAATGATTAATAACGGAATGTCATCCACCTTGCGAGCCAATACAGTAACAAGTATGGAAAGTATTATAGAGTTGATGGTGATAAGAATATTAGCCTTGTTATCAGCCATCTGACTTAACAATAAATGGTTGTGTGAGGTTGTACGAAAGAGTGTTTCAACACCACGGTCAGGTTTGGATGATTTTTCTTTTTCAAGTTTTGAACGAAGCTTTAAAAGCTCTTCTTCCATCTTGTTGAATTTCTTTTCGCTTATTTCTGGTTTGATCATTTTACGAAGTTTCTTAATATTTTTTTTCTTGCCGTGTTGCAGAATGGTCTGGCCATAGGGAGTATGGTAAGAATGATTTTCCATAAACGCCAGGTTGCCTTCAATCCATTCTTTATCATTTACGGATCGGATGCCAAGTGTTTCCCATTCAGCGCGCAGTTTGTCAGATTTTGTATTGCACTCTTCCGTTGACAGATGATACAGGTCAGCGTCGCATAAAACTTTCGCGATTAAGGATTGAGGTTGCTGCGGAACTTTAGTAGCCAGAATAGCTTCTGTGACTTCTTTTATTTTTTTATGAGATGCGCCCCAACCTTCTAACAGAGTCTTCGCTTCTTCAGCCGATTTCTGCTCATGGTTTTCAGAACCCTCCAGGTAGCCAACATCATGAAGCCAGGCGGCAAGCGTAGCCGATTCAATTTCATCATCTGTTAGTGCTGATTGTTGTCCGATTTCTTTCACGGCCTTTACAACATCGCGCGTATGATCAATGTTGTGAAAATAGCGTTTCTCAAAAGTCCTGTCCTTGAAAACGTTTTCAGCAAATTCTCTGGTTTTTCTGGCTAATTCTGATTCCATAGATTATCAAAGATACTATTTCTGTTTATGAATAATACATGTATTAATTTCAGTTGCATACAAAACAACATATCTTTCGAGAACATTTAAATTCGCTTTAGTTAACGCATGGCATTTCGGTTATTGCTCACCAGCTTTCTTTTATTTATTCAGCAGGGCTTTTGTCTTTTCGCACAACAGTCGCCAGTGGCATATTCAGTTTTTATGATTGGTGATGCGGGTGAGCCCTTTATCGTAAACAGTCCGTTGGGTAAAGTCCTCCGTGAAAAAGTATCTGCCACCGGGCCCAACACCACCGTTCTTTATTTAGGTGATAATGTTTATCCTACCGGACTCCCGGATAAGACCTCGAAGTATTATGCTCCCGGTGTTCTGACACTTAAAACTCAGGTGGGTTGGGTTAAGGATCTTGGTGTGAAAGGGATCTTTATTCCGGGTAATCATGATTGGGATCATTGGGGCAAAGACGGCCAGGAGTATATGCGCAATCAACAACAGTGGATTGATTCGTTGAAAGATGAACACTTTACTTTATTGCCACGTGATGGATGTCCAGGCCCGGTAGAAATTCCGCTTGACAAAGAATCCATTCTCGTAATACTGGACACGCAATGGCTTCTGCACCAATGGACCAAGCCTGGAGAAGATGGTTCATGCGATGCCAAAACAACTGCTGATGTAATGACTATGCTGGCAGATATTTTTCACCGAAATCCTGGTAAGAGAATTATTGTAGCCGGTCATCATCCATTAATATCGTATGGTGAGCATGGTGGTGTGTTTAAACCAAAGCAACATCTCTTCCCATTAACAGAAATAGTACCATGGTTATATCTGCCCGTGCCGGTTGTTGGTTCTATCTATCCGATGTACAGAAAGTGGTTTGGTCACATTCAGGATATCGCTAATCCGCAGTACAAAGAGTTTGCAGGTGCTATAAAATCGATCATGGCTAAATATCCCGGTAGTATCTATGTAGCTGGTCATGAGCATACACTTCAATACATTGTTAAGGACAGCACCAATTTTATTGTGAGTGGTGCGGGATCAAAAACAGAGTATGTTAAAAAGAAAAAGTATGCGCTCTTTGCCGAAGCTGTAACAGGCTTCGCCCAACTCTCCATACATGAGGATGGTTCTGTAACCACAACCTTTTTCGAGGTGGATAAATCTTTTCCCCAGGGAAAAGAGGTTTATGAAAAGACCATCCCTGCATTGAAGAAGAAATCTTCGATACATGAGGGAACAACATCTCTGTCTTCACCCAAAACCATACGTCTGAAAGCAAGTGACATCTATCACGCAGGCAAGATGAAGAAAAAATTATTTGGTGAAAACTATCGAAAAGAATGGGCTCAGGAAATTGAAGTTCCTGTATTTGATATTGGTCAGGAAAAAGGTGGATTGAAAATTTTACAAAAGGGTGGTGGACAGCAAACCCTCTCACTCAGACTTGAAGACTCTACCGGACATGAGTATGTAATCCGTTCAGTTGAAAAATTTCCCGAAGCGGCGTTGCCCGAGATGCTTCGAAAAACATTTGCACAAGATCTGGTTCAGGATCAGATTTCAGCGGGGCATCCCTACGGTGCATTGGTAATTGCCGGACTTGCAGATGCTGCCGGTATTTATCATACCAATCCTAGAGTAATGTATATACCAGATGACCCGAGGTTTGGTCAATACCAAAAAGACTTTGCCAACATGCTGGTCTTGTTTGAAGAGCGGCCTTCGGGTGATTGGGAAACATCTGCCAACTTTGGTAACTCAAAAAAAATAATAAACACTGCCAAGGTTTTGGACAAGCTTGCTGATGATAACGATAATCACGTTGATCAGGAGTTTGTTTTAAAATCAAGATTGTTTGATATGGTTATTGGTGATTGGGACCGACACGATGACCAATGGCGCTGGGCCACGATTAAAGAAAAGAAGAATGAAGTATACAGACCCATTCCACGTGATCGCGATCAGGCATTTTTTGTGAATGAAGGAATTCTCGGGAGAGTATGGAGCCGTAAGTGGGCGTTGCCAAAATTTGAAGGTTTTGATGATCACATCGATTGGCCTTCTGGCTTGTCATTTAATGCACGGTATTTCGATCGGAGTTTCCTCACATCACTGTCAGAAAAGGATTGGATTACTGTAGCTGAGGAGTTACAAAAATCGCTTACAGACGAAGCCATTGAAAAATCAATTCGCCAATGGCCTGAAGAAATTTTCAATCTTCATGGAGAACGAATTATCAAGAATATAAAGATGCGTCGTGATGATCTTAAACAGTATGCACTGGCGCATTATAAATATCTCGCTAGAGAAGTTGATCTGGCAGCTTCTGATAAACGTGAACACTTTGCGGTAGAGCGACTCACCAATGGCGATACACGCGTTCAGATCTATAAGCTGACAAAACAAGATGAGCAGGGACAAAAAATATACGATCGTACATTTCACAGAAAAGAAACAAAAGAGATCAGGCTTTACGGTTTAGGCGGTGATGATACTTTTTCCTTTACAGGATCTTCTAAAAAAGCGATCATCGTTAGAGTAATTGGTGGTGATGGTCATGACAATCTTGTTGATAGTTCACGCGTTTCCAGTCTGACGAATAAAGTTTTCTATTATGATTTAAAAGATAAAGCAACAACGGTACCGGCCAGTGTAAAAGATAAAACATCAAACAATGCTTCTGTTAATGAATATAATAGAAAATCATTTCAATATAACCGCTTAGCGCCGCTTGTGTTTGGCAATTACAATCTTGATGATGGCATTTTTATAGGTGGTGGTTTTATTGACTTTACATATGGTTTTCGTAAACAACCTTTTAAACAACGTCATCTTGTACTGGCAAGTTTTGCACCGGCAACTCAATCATATAATTTAGTTTATAGAGGAGTGTTTACCGAAGTGATTGGAAAGTTTAATGTTGAAGTAGAAGCCGACATCAAATCGCCTAACTACGTGAATAACTTTTTTGGTTTGGGTAACGAATCAGTGTTCAATCGTCATATTAATGATGAGCCTGGAATTCATGTGAGCAAACCTGTTTACTATTATCGTTATCGTTTTGAAGAACTCCGGTTTCAACTGTCACTTACGAGAAGGATTGGACGATATGCGTATGTTCAGGCAGGTCCGGCTTTTCAACGAATTGAAATGGAGAATCCTGTAGGTAAGGACAGATTTATAAAAACGTATGCAGCAACGCTACCTTATAATTTATTTGACGAGTACAATACTTTCGCTGGTGCACAATGGCAATTTGGATTGGACAAACGCGATCATCCCAGGTTTACCCGAAGAGGCGTAACGTTCAATATCTCTGGTCGCAATATGGTAAGCCTGGATGATAAGGCTCATAACTTTTCTTCGTACGGAACATCATTGTCACTGCACCATTCATTCCGTCAGCACTCGCGACTTGTTTTTGCCGTTCGCACCGGAGCTGGAATTAACTCCGGCAACTATGCATTCTATCAGGCACAGATTCTTGACGGAAAAACTGAACTACGCGGTTATCGAAAAACCCGTTTCTATGGTGACAGCAAATTCTATTCTAACTTCGAAGCACGCTTGCGACTAATCAGCTTTCGATCATATCTGTTCCCCGCATCTATGGGCATACTAAGTTTTTATGATGTAGGAAGAGTCTGGTATAAAGATGAAAATGGCAATGATCCCTCAGCAGCAAGTGGTCATTCTTCCATGTGGCATAAAGGGTGGGGTGGTGGATTGTGGTTTACACCTTTCAATCTCACCGTACTATCAACAGAAATTGGAAAGTCACGTGACGGTACGATGGTATATGTGAGACTTGGTTTTCTATTCTGAAGATAAAGTTATACACGGAGATCTCAGAGGATGCACAGCGTTTCACAGAGAATATTTGTGTAGATTATCAATGGGTAAGTCTTAGATTCAGTCGTCCCTCTCCTGTGGAGAGGACCGAGGGTGAGGCCTCTACTGCAAATGCAAAGCCTGCTTAATATCTTTCAGTAAATCATCCTGTGCAACAATAGGCACTTTTACATCTTTCGTAATTTCAATACGGAAGGCTTTCAAGCCTTTGGCTCCAGGAAGTTCTTCAAGTTCAAGTTCTTCAATATTTGATGTGATGAATTTCTTGGCTATCAGGTATTCAAAATAGCGTTTGTATTCTTCTTCTACTTTTGTCTGGTTGTAAACTATGGCTATTCTTCCTGGTTGTGTTAAACGTTCGCCTGTATTTTTGATATAGGCTTTGTCAATACGCTTCTTTACAATTTCGTAGCGAATATCATACGCACCTTCAACATCAAATTGCTTTTCATCTGGTCTGAACCGGATCGCGAGTGGCTGATCATGAACAAGAATAAGCTGCGTGATGTCAAGACTGTTTTTTAGTTTTGGCTTCAGCACATCCATCTTCTTATCAATCTCACACATCATCAATAACTGCCACAATCTGAAGTTCTTTAGATATAACGGGTCGAAGATCTTGTCTTTCGTTAATGAGCTGCCAAGGTACAGCGTATACTCAACACCATCAGTTTGATACTTCTCGAAGTAGTGTGGAAACATTTGTTGCGCTGTTACCTGTGCCTCATCAAGATGATTGCCAATCATTTTGTTGATTATGCTCAGGCTTTCTTCAAATCCTTTTCTGCGTTTATACACTACGCCAAACACAGGATCGAGATTTTGTCTGTAGCGTGTAATGGCTTTCTTAAACTCAGCATCATTATCAAAATGACTGATGAGTGGATTGATTTCTTCTTTTAAGAATTGAATCACATCACTTTCATCACCCGAAGCTAACTCTTTCGTGAGCTTGTCATTTTGATGTTCTATTTTAAAGATCACTTCCTCTAAAATTGGAAGTTTTCGTTGTGCCTGAATTTTAAGCAACAGATCTTTTGCCATCTTCAGATTTTGTTGAAGATCCTGTTGAATAGCAGCATTTCTTTCTGTGGAAGAATTACGTACATCGGCTAAGCCAAAGAGAGGATAGACATCTTTGAACGCTATTTCTTCAAACGTAGTTTTTTCACCACGTCTTCTTTTTGCGAGAACATTTGTGCCGGCTTCAATAAATCTCCATTGAACAGTAGGGTGGATGTTGGTGCATTCCTCCTGAATGATGGCACGAATTTCAGTAGACATTTCTTCTTTTACACGCTTTAAAGCAGCGGTAAACATGGGCAGCACGTTTTCTACCTTATTGGCACTTATCGGATTTAATTTTCCTGGAACAGCGGTAGCAAGCTCAAGCATACCAATGGTTTCTTCATCATCTATAAGCGGAGCAAGCAAAATGTTTTTGACACCTTTATTCAACAGTGTTGTCTCCACTATTGTTTTATATGGATATGTTTCAAGATTCTCAATGGTGATGTAGCGCTTTTCCGTCCAGCTTCTTTCATAGACAGAACCGGTGAAATTTTCGCAAGGAGTCAGATCATTCTCTGATAAGCTTTTCCAGGCTTGTGCGCCGTCACCACTGTTTACAATTATTCTGTTGCTGGCATCAAAATAGGCTATACCCAATTTCAAATCGGGCATACCAAAAATGGAGCGAAGCTTTTGCTCGATAATGGCGAACTTCTCTTGTTTTGTTACAGCATGTTTTTCAAGAAGGTCGTATTTGATAGAGGAAACCATTTCCTGTTCCGTAACATCAATCATCCGCATAATCATGAATCCATGGAATTCAAAATTCTCAGGCTTGATGTACTGAAGCCATAAGTCTACATCATATACTTTTTCGGTAAGAAACTTAATGACGTTAGGATCGATTGGCTCAAGTTCTGTTTTTGCAATGATCTCAAAAAATTGTCTTCCGATTTCAACTTTATAAACTCTGTCAAGACCGGTGATAGGATTGCGAACAGTAAATAAAATTGGCTTGTCTATCGTTAACTCTCTTGTTAGTTCAACGCCATAATACTTCTGAAGAATTAACAAACAGGCGTGAATGGTTTTGCCTGCAACCACGTTTTTCGCAGCGTTTACTTTTGCCGATTGCTCAACATGGCTTAAGTCAATTTCTCTTTTGAAGGCCTTGGTTTCATAAACCGTTGTAAATTGAAAAGGAACCATCGCTGCAGACAACTCAAATTCTGCCTGGGCCGGAGCGATAGCAGCCGTTAGTAAGAAGTTAATCAGGTCTTTATGCTTTTCGAGTAATGTCAGGTCTTTAATTGGCTCTCGTAATTCGGGTGCTTCATTTATTCTTTCCTGGATAGCCTTGGCCAGACTTGGGGCCTGATTTCGGATCGCATTTTCCCAATATTCAATAAGCAGACGGAAGCTCAATTCAGACTTGAATGGAAATGCTGTTAACTTTGTAAAATCTACCATACGCACAATTTAAGTCTACTACGTTTAAAAAAACCTTCAGGTTCAACTTAAGACGGAAATATTATGTAGTTAGTCTAAATGGACAACTCAAAATTGCACTTTTTTATAGCCCGTTACTGCATAAGTTTGTTTGAATTCTTACGTTGTAATAACCCGGGAGCTTTCCTATCAACTTGAAATTCAAGAATGTTCCACCTAAAAGATGTATTCCTCAACCTTTACCTTTATCTTCGCCGCTGCCATTAACCCTTATCTTTCAATCTTTTATCTATGCGTTTGTATCTGTTAATTTTCTTATTTCTTTTTCAACTTCACGCGTTCGCGCAGCAATCTGATGAGCTACTTACGGTTGTTGAGAGTGAGCTTAACCGGGAAATGGCTGAATTTAAAAAAGCTAATACTCCTCCTTATTACCTCGCGTATCGGATCAATGACATTCGCTCGACAGTATTGACATCTTCCTTTGGCTCTCTTACCGGGAAACATAGCAATCGTGCCCGGGTAATGGTAACAGACCTTCGCGTGGGTGACTATAGCATGGATAATTCACATCCATTGGATGATATGAACAATGATGAAGTTCCGTATGAAGCCATGCAAGGCCATAACGCCATTCAGCTTCCGCTGGACAATCGCCCTGATGCCATTACACTTGCCATTTGGGAACAGACCCAGCAATCTTATCGCAGTGCCCTTTCAATTTATAAAGCTGTTAAAAATGCTCCTAAAAAAACAGAAACAGTACTTGCTGATTTTTCCAAAGAACCCGTTTCAGTTCACATCGATCCGGCTTTGCCAGACACAGCTTCTTTCTTTAACATGAAGGAATGGATTAGCCGCATAAAAAAACTCAGCGAACCTTTCCTAGCAAATTCAGACATTATTGATGGTGAAGCCAGCATTGATGTAGGTATGGAACGCAAATACTTTATTTCATCAGAAGGTTCTCGAGTAGCTCAAAACCGTACGTTTGCTTATATCACAATCGGAGGCTCCATACGCGCTGATGACGGCGACATTGTACCGCTACATTTATCTTATTTTGCCTTCGAACCTCGCCTGCTGCCTTCGAACGAAATCATTCTCAAAGATGTGGCAGCCATGATTGAAAAATTGAATAAACTTAAAAGTGCTCCCGTTGCAGAGCCGTACACAGGACCTGCAATATTGTATGCACATGCTGCCGGTGTTTTCTTTCATGAAATATTCGGGCACCGTGTTGAAGGACATCGACTTAAGGATAAGATGGATGGACAAACCTTCAAAAGCAAAATTAAAGAGCAGGTGTTACCCAAATCGCTTAGCGTAACATTCGACCCAACACTTTCTCAGTTTAACGGACAAGCTCTTAATGGTTATTATCAATATGATGATGAAGGCGTTAAAGGTCAGAAAGTAAAAGTTGTTGAGAAAGGTGTACTG
>DATJHZ010000491.1:0-3213 GCA_035493595.1 Cyclobacteriaceae bacterium
TATTCGTAAATTAAATCCATGCTCGATGATGAAAAACTCATTCAACTCAAAAAACTTCTGGTCAAGCCTGATAAGAAGATAAAACTTGATGATTATGATACCTCTTATAAAGGTGAAGGCCTCAACAAGAAAGAGGCTGAAGCTCTTTTAGATGTCGGTAGAAAGCACCTTGCCGAAATACAGGATAAACTCTATGCACATAATCGCTATAGCGTACTGATTATTTTTCAGGCCATGGATGCTGCCGGTAAAGATGGGGCAGTGAAACATATCATGTCAGGGTTTAATCCTCTGGGTGTAAAAGTTTATAGTTTTAAAGCACCTACTTCGCATGAGTTAGATCATGATTATTTCTGGCGTCATAATCTGGCGTTACCCGCACGAGGTGAAATAGCAATCCATAACCGTTCACATTATGAAAATGTGCTAATAACCCGTGTTCATCCGGAGTATATTTTAGGCGAGCATATTCCTGAGGTTCTTTCATTAAAAAATATTGATAAGGAATTTTGGGAAGATCGTTTCAAACAGATTAACCGTTTTGAGAAGAATCTGGCACAAAATGGAACTATAATACTGAAGTTTTTCCTTCACGTTTCTAAAAAAGAACAGAAGAAACGCTTTTTAGAGCGCATAGATGATCCATCCAAAAACTGGAAGTTCTCCATAGGTGATTTGAAAGAGCGGGCCTATTGGGATGAATATCAACAAGCTTATGAAGATGCCATCAGTGCTACCTCTAAAGAACACGCTCCCTGGTTTATTATCCCGGCCGATGATAAGTGGTATGCCAGACTTGCTATTGCGGCCGTTATTTATCGTCAGTTTGAGCAATTAAAAATCAGCTATCCATCGGTAGATGAATCGCAGAAAGCAGAACTTCAAAAAGCCCGCTTACAATTGATGAATGAAGCCCAAAATGAAGGCGAAAAACGATCAAAAAAGAAGGACAAATCTCAGGCTTAACAGAGTTAAAAAAACTACTCCTTTATAATCAATTATTAATCTTTTACGCTTCTTTTATTACTGTCAATACAGTATTTTTGACGGTTCTGTAAATAGATAAAATGAGCGAAGTAAAAGATAAAGCACCCGCGAATTATTCAGCAAGTAACATTCAGGTTTTAGAGGGATTAGAGGCTGTTCGTAAACGCCCGGCCATGTATATTGGCGATGTTGGTATCAAGGGTCTCCATCATTTAGTTTGGGAAGTTGTAGATAACTCTATCGATGAAGCTTTAGGTGGTTATTGTGATGAAATTCACGTCAGTATAAATGACGACAATTCCATTTCTGTCGAAGATAATGGTCGTGGTATTCCAACCGATATGCACGAGAAGGAGAAACGATCAGCCCTTGAAGTGGTAATGACCGTTCTTCACGCCGGTGGTAAGTTTGATAAGAATACCTATAAGGTTTCTGGTGGACTTCATGGTGTTGGTGTATCGTGCGTTAACGCTCTTTCTGAAATGCTTCACGTTACTGTTTATCGTGAAGGAAAGATTTTTGAGCAAGAGTATGAGCGTGGTGGTCCTAAATATTCTGTCCGTGTCATTGGTGAATCCGATCGCAGTGGTACAACAGTGACCTTCAGACCAGATAAAGAAATATTTGCAATTACCGAGTATAACTACGAGACTGTTGCAACCCGTTTACGAGAGCTTGCCTTTTTGAATCCAGGAATCAAAATTAATTTAAAAGACTGGCGCGAGAAAGATGAAAATGGAGAGCCCCGCAGAAACAATTTTCTTTCCATTGGAGGTTTACGCGAGTTTGTTGAATACATCGATTCAACCCGCGAGAAATTAATTCCGGAGCCGATCTATATTGAAAATGAAAAAGGTGAGATTCCAGTACAGGTAGCTTTGAGCTACAATACATCATATAGTGAGAACCTGGTGTCGTACGTTAACAACATTAACACACACGAAGGTGGTACACATGTAGCTGGATTTCGCAGAGCATTAACGCGTACATTAAAAGCATATGCTGATAAGTCAGGCTTGTTGGAGAAAGCTAAAATAGAAATTACAGGTGATGATTTCCGTGAGGGATTGACTGCTGTAATATCTATTAAAGTGGCAGAACCTCAGTTTGAAGGTCAGACAAAAACCAAGCTAGGTAACTCAGAAGCTATGGGCGTTGTTGATCAATCTGTAGGTGAGATTCTTCAGAATTATCTTGAAGAGCATCCTAAGGAAGCTAAACTGATTGTAAGTAAAGTTATTCTGGCAGCACAAGCACGTCATGC
This sequence comes from Cyclobacteriaceae bacterium, assembly GCA_035493595.1. Taxonomy (GTDB): domain Bacteria; phylum Bacteroidota; class Bacteroidia; order Cytophagales; family Cyclobacteriaceae; genus DATCRE01. The sequence goes on from DATJHZ010000491.1 coordinate 2,252, forward strand.
GGCGCGTAAAGCACGTGAAATGGTGCAGCGTAAAAATGTATTGACAGGTAGCGGACTTCCAGGTAAGCTGGCTGACTGTTCAAGCACCGATCCAGGTATTTCAGAGTTGTATCTTGTTGAGGGTGATTCGGCTGGTGGTTCTGCAAAGCAAGGTCGTGATCGTAACTTCCAGGCTATCCTACCATTGCGTGGTAAGATTCTGAATGTTGAGAAAGCACAAGAACATCGTATCTACGACAACGAAGAAATCAAGAACATGATTACGGCGTTGGGTGTAACCTTTGGTACAGAAGATGGCGATCGTGCATTGAATATGACGAAGCTTCGTTATCACAAAGTGATCATCATGACGGATGCCGATGTTGACGGTAGTCACATTCGTACGCTTATATTAACATTCTTCTTCCGCTATATGCGAGAGCTTATTGAAAATGGTTATGTATACATTGCCCTACCTCCACTTTATTTGGTAAAGAAAGGTAGAGAAGAGCGTTACTGCTGGACGGAAGATGAAAGAGATTTGTTTGTAAAAGAACTTGGAGGAGGTAAAGAAGATTCTGTTGGTATACAACGTTATAAAGGTCTTGGTGAGATGAATCCTGAACAGCTTTGGTCTACCACCATGGACCCAAGCAAGCGTTCATTGAAGCAGGTAAGTATTGAATCGGCCGCTGAGGCAGATCATTTGTTCTCCATGCTTATGGGCGATGAGGTGGCTCCGCGCAGAGAGTTTATCGAGGCAAATGCAAAATATGCACGTATTGATATTTAGTACACCAGAATCTGGAATTTAGAATGTTGGAGTTAGAATTTGCTCCGTTCTGAATTCCGGATTCTAAATTCCATATTCTTTTTTTCATGAACGAAGCAGTATCCCCCGATAGAATTGCCCAGCAAATAGAAGAGAGTAATTACATTAGCCGCGATCTTAGCTGGTTACAATTTAATTACCGCGTTTTAGA
>DATJHZ010000492.1:0-5957 GCA_035493595.1 Cyclobacteriaceae bacterium
GTAAATGGAAAGATAAGTGTGGCTTGGGTTGTAAAAGCAGGATCAGTAGCTGATAACTATAAAGTTTACAGAGGTGTTGGTTTCACCGGTGCAGTTGGCGCAACGCCTGTATATGAGGGAACGAGTTTATCATTTGTAGATTCACAACTGAATACCGCTGAAGACATCTACCATTACGTAGTCGTTTCGTACGATAATTCAGTTATCGTTGATACATCAGCAGTGGCATCATCTGTAAGACTTGAAACGCAATCTCAGGTAGGTAAAATTTCGCTTAGCTGGAGTGCTGTCGTTCCGTGGTCGAATGATGCGGACACGTCTAAGTATCATTTAATTTTCAGAGGCCCGGAAAATTCAAAAGAGGGTGATCTCGTACTCATAGATAGTGTAAATGTGAGAACGCATGGTTTTGCATACACAGATAATGGGCCTCTGGATGACACGAAGTTTTATTGCTACCGTGTAATGACAAGGGGTACTTATGGATTTAATCCTGCAGCATTAATTTCATTTCCAACTATGCCTGCTGTTCTGAAAAACTATTCGCAGATAATATGTGCGCAACCTGGTGATAGTATCCCACCATGTAAACCGCTTACACCAATTCGGGTTGGCTTTCAAGACTGTGAAACTTTCAGAAAAGAGACTGCTTGTAATATCAATATTTACACCAATACATTAAGTTGGAATAAGCCGGATAATGATACCTGCAGAAAAGATGTCTATGGTTATAAAATCTATTACGCGGCCTACGTAGGAGCTCCTTTTTCACCACGCCTGGATAATAACTTTAAAGAAATTATTGTTCGTGATACGTTCTTTATTGATACGTTGACAACATCATTTAAAGGTTGTTACAAAATTGCAGCTATTGACAGATCGAACAACGTCAGTGAGTTTAGTGATGAAATTTGCATTGACAATTGTCCTCAATACGTATTGCCAAATGTATTCACACCAGATCAAGATTGTGATAACGTGTTTAGTGCCTATGGTAACATACCTCTTCCTGGTGAAAATGATCCAAAACCATGTGGTAATCCTGATCTCGGTAGCGACAAATGTGCACGTTTTGTTAAACATGTTTCGTTTAGGGTTTACAATCGGTGGGGCAATGAAGTGTATAGCTACCAGGGTGACAGCATGAGTGCTCAGAGTGACAATGAAGGAAATTCCATTTACCTGAATTGGAATGGAAATGACAGTCAGGGTCATGAACTATCACAAGGTGTTTATTACTATGTTGCCGAAGTTGAGTTTGATGTTGTTAATCCTTCAAAGAGTACGAAATTTATTAAAGGATGGGTGCAGATCCTTCGATAGGCAGCATCAATTCTCAAGCTGATATAGTATTGTTTGATGGAGTATGTAATTTATGCCAGGGAGCGGTTCAATTCATTATTAAAAGAGATCCGAAAGCAAGATTTAAGTTTGCTTCATTACAATCGGGTTTTGGTCAGGCTATCATAAGTCGTAATGAATTGAGCACTTCTACGTCAGGTCAAACAATCATATTAATTCGAAATGATAAGTGCTTCGAACGAAGCCGCGCAGTTTTGGAAATTGCCAGGTACTTGTCTGGTGGCTGGCCTCTGCTCTATGTATTTATAGTGATTCCCAGATTTCTTCGTGATCCGGTTTATAATCTAATAGCCAGGAATAGATACAGATTATTCGGTAAACAAGAGAGCTGCATGTTGCCCGATCCTGATATAATCTCAAGATTTATTGAATAAGATAGGACAAGACTTCTTCCTTGTTAATCATTCACGTGGCATATTGTCGTGAGTAATTACTCCAACGTCACTTCAGAAGTTTTGACTTCTATTGTATATCTCTTTAAAATATAAGTATGAATACCTAAGTAGTTATACGCTTAGTTTCTACTTTATATACCAGTATATTGAATCTTAAAATCTTTGTTGATGATGGTACCTAAACAATACGTGCCTGATATTTTTACCACCTCCCCAATGCCAATGTGGATGATTGACAGCACAGGGCATTTACTCAAAGTAAATAAAACAGCTCGTCAATTATTTGGTTTTACTACTCTTGAGTGGAAAAACAATGAAGCCCTTGGTCTTTTCAAAAGAAATAAGAAGAACTCATTTAAAGCTGAGATTAAATTAAAAACCGGAAAGAAGATAGCACTCCAATTCTACAAACAAACTTCAATTGTTAATCGAAATAAAATAGTAATTATAACCGGGCACAAAATTTCTGCTCTACAAGGTAAAAGAAAGTTAACAGGGCAGCTTCTGGATGTGCAAACAGATCGGCAGAAATTCAGCAGAGCACTTGAAGAGAAAGATACCATCATTCTTAGCATACTTGATTCTATAACCGATGGCTTTTTTGTTTTAGATGCTAACTGGAATTTTAAGCTCGTAAATTCTGTGTTCTGTAAGTTAGCAGGACATTCCGTCGATACACTGTTAAATAAAAACATCTGGGAAGTATTTCCTCAACTTCAATCAATGGAAGCCAACAAAGCGTATCGTCTGGCTATGAAGAAAAAAGAGGCAGTGCATTTTGAAACGGTTGATTTTAATAATCCTGAAATAAAATTAGAAGTACATGCATATCCAATGGACTCAGGATTGTTTATATACTATCAGGATATTACAGATCGAAAACAGGTTGTGTATGAAATAGAGGCATCTCGTAAAAAATTTGAACACCTCATTAATACTGTTGATGGCATAGTTTGGGAAGCTGATGCAAAAACACTGACGCTGAATTTTGTTAGCGATCAGGCAGAAAAAATATTAGGTTATCCAATTTCTGAATGGACAACAGATCCAGATTTCTGGATAAAACATGTACATCCCCAAGATAGAGAGCGTGCATATTCACATTGCATAGAGGCTATTAGAAATAAACAAGATTATCAGATTGTTTATCGGATGATAGCTGCGGATAATCGTACTGTTTGGCTAAAGGAAAATATTTCAATTATACTAAAAGATAATGAACCTGATCGCCTCACAGGACTTACAGTTGATGTTACATCAATGAGGAGAACAGAAGAAGAGTTTAAAAAATTATCATTCATTGCTCAGCATACCGGTCATGCTGTGGTTTTTTTCGATACAGACGAGACAATAACATGGGTAAACGAAGGATTTGAAAAAGTAACAGGATATTCATCCAATGAACTCATTGGAAAAAAAATATTTTCAAGTTTGCAAGGCTCTGAAATGGATGTTGAGAAACATGATTACGTGCGCCGAAAAATTGCATCTGGAGAAGGATTTAAAACAGAGATCATACGATATGCAAAAAGTGGAGAGAAACATTGGTTTGATGTTGAAGTAAAGCCGCTTAAAAATGAAATGAATGAGGTCACCGGCTTCATGGCAATTGAGTCTGATATAACAAATTTAAAGAAAGTAATTACAGCTCTGATGGACAATGACGAGCAACTTTCATCCATCACAAATAACTCACCACTTTTATTTTATACAAAAGATATGAATGGCAGATATCGTTTTGTAAGTGAGAAATTTAAAAAAAGGAATGGTCAGCATGAGCCTTTAGAAGGTAAAACAGTGTTTGATGTATTTGATAAAGATCTTGCTGCGCTTTGTTCATCTAAAGATAGAGAAGTGGTACAGACAGACGAAACTATAATTTTTGAATACAGTCAAGGCGATAAATTTTTTATAGAAACCAAATTTCCAATTCACGATAGCAAGGGATCAATTGTATTGGTTGGAGGACAGATACTTGATGTAACTGAAAATTATAAAATGAGAAAATTATTGGACGAGAAAGAATCACAAGTAAGACTTCTTTCCGATAATATTCCAAATGGATTTATTTATCAACTTTCAATTAATAATAACAAAATCAGAGATTTTAGTTTTTGCAGCTCCGGGATATCTTCTATCATAGGAATATCGGCAGCAAGAGTTAAGAATGATGCAATGAACTTTTTCAAGCGTGTTCATAGACGAGATGTCTCAAAGCTATTAATGGTTGAAACGAGTTCAATGGATGACCTGACAGTTTTTGATCTTGAATTTCGAATTCTTAACGCTACCATGGAGTATCGCTGGCTTTACACACGTGCAAAGCCAAAACGTTTAGATAAGGATACTATTATTTGGGATGGTTACGCTATTGACATCACCGAGCGAAAAAAATCAGAAGTTGCATTAGTCGCGAGTAATCATGAAAAAGATATTTTACTTCGGGAAATTCATCATCGGGTGAAAAACTCGTTGCAGATGGTATCAAGTATGATGTTCCTTAAAATTAATTCGTTGGAAGATGGTAAGGAGAAAGATTTTCTGGTTGATATGCGTGAAAGGATTAAATCTATTTCATTAATCCATGAGCGATTGTTGCATACAAACAAGGTCAACTCTATTGATATCTGTGATTACCTCACGAAGCTTTTGGATGATATTCAGGTTTCTAATTACAAGGTTAACCTCTCGCTGACAATCAACCGGACTATTGAATCGATCTGGCTTCCGTCGGATGTTGCTATTTATTGTGGTTTGATTATTAATGAGCTGGTTACAAATTCTATTAAGCATGCTTTCCCGAATAGGAGTGAGGGTATTATCCATATTTCCGTGCAATCTCAGATTCCAAATATTTTGGTTATCGTAGTGGAAGATGATGGAGTGGGAATCCCATTGAGAGATATAGGAAGTAAACCTCAATCGTTAGGAATGTTGCTTCTTGAAATATTTGTCAAACAAATTAACGGGAACATGAATATTTTGACACAAAAGGGAAGTAAATTTAGTATACGGTGTGAATTATTGAAGAATCTCTCTCTAATCTGATAACATGTCAAAAGCAGGTATTTTAATTGTTGAAGATTCATTTATAGTGTCGTATCATTTACAGAAGACACTTGAAAATGAAGGATATAAAGTTCTGACTCATGTTGATACAGGTGAGAAAGGCCTGGAGTTTCTTAAAACCAACAAGGCCGATCTGGTATTGATGGATGTGATGCTTAACGGCGACATGGATGGCATTGAGGCTGCTACCATTATTAAAAAGAAATACGATATTCCCGTTGTTTATATAACTGCACTTTCTGATAAGGACACTGTTTTCAGAGCCAAGATAACGGAGCCCTATGGATTCTTAACAAAACCTTTTGAGGATAGAGAGATCTGTACAACCATTGAAATGGCTCTCTATAAACATGACATTGAGCTACGACTTAAGCAGAGTGAGGATAAGTATTTTTCTACCGTTCGTTCCATCAGTGATGCGGTGGTTACTATAAACGGTAATTTTCAAATTACCTATATGAATCCCAGTGCAGAGAGTGTTACCGGCTGGGTTCTGGGTGATGCCTTGGGGCTCACAATTGAAAAAGTACTTCAACTGAAGGATGCCGATACAGAGCAGTTTAATGTTAACCCTGTGCAGTGTTCTTTAAAATCGAGCAGAATGAATTCCATGCCCGATGGATTAATTCTGCGATCAAGAGATAATTATCTCAAGCCTATTGGTGAAGGGAGCATGAGTCCTATCATTGATAAAAGTGGTAGGTTTAGTGGGATGGTTCTCGTGTTTAAAGATATCAGCGAAAAATTAGCGCACGACAGACTTGTGAAGGAATTAGATACACAACGATTGGCCGGTCTCTTACAAGGACAAGAACAAGAACGAAGCCGTATTGCTAAGGATCTTCATGATGGGTTAGGACAGATGCTTAACGCCATAAAAATGCACGTTAACTTTATGGTAAAAGATAAACCAGGTGCAAATGAACTGAATAGATTGATAGATGAAGCAATCATAGAATCAGTTCGAATCTCTGAGAACTTACTTCCTGCAAAACTGAAAGATTTTGATCTTGCAACGTGTATCCGTTCACTCTGTAAACAGTTATCGATCTCAACTCATTCTCGTATTTATTTTCAGTCCTTGGGGAAATCTACCGAATTAGAACAGTCACAAAAGATAAATTTTTATCG
>DATJHZ010000493.1:0-28926 GCA_035493595.1 Cyclobacteriaceae bacterium
ACTAAAGTCAAAAGGAGGAATTCCGCCAAAGAAATCCACATTAGTCGCTTTTTATTTTGCTGCTCCATATTTTAAATTACAGCACAAACTTAAAGCAATTGCCGCTAACGGTGGGGACTAATTGTCTATTTTACGGGTCGCTTTTGTATAGTTTCAGAAGAGATTGATTTGTGTGATTAAAAACTTTTTCAAAGAGCTGTGCAAATCATTATTACTGCTCTGCTTTTTTTGACGATGCGTAATCAGACGGTAGCATATTAAATTGCTCCTTAAAATATTTTGTAAAGTATTTAGGGTTATTGAATCCCACTTTGTAAGCAATCTCTCGTACGGATAATTGACTCTTTTCAAGTAACTGTGCCGCGTGTTGCATCCGAATCGTTCTGATGAACTCCAGTGGTGTCTTTCCAGTCAAAGCTTGAATCTTCCTGAATACGTAAGCCCTGCTAATTCCCAATTCAGTTCCAAGATCTTCCACTGAAAAATTAGGAGAGGAGATATTTTTTTCCACACATTTAACGGCATCTTCAACCAGTTTTACATCCAGCGGTGTGATCTGGAGTTCACTTGATTTGACATCCAATGTTTTCCGGAATATCTTCTGCGATTTTTCTCGTTGTCTTAGCAGATTATTGATTCTAGCTTCAAGTACTTCGAAATTAAATGGTTTTGTAATATAATCATCGGCACCTGTCTTGAATCCTTCAAGTCGCTGCTCCTCACTACTTCGTGCAGTAAGAAGAATAACTGGTGTATGCGAAACACGCTCATCTGATTTTATTTTCAAACATAATTCTATACCATTCATCTCCGGCATCATGATATCACTGACAATGAGATCAGGTTGAATCGAAAGTACCTGATTCCATCCCTCAATACCATTGCTTGCTTCATATACGGTATACATAAATTTCAAATTGTCTTTGAGATAAAACCGGAAGTCGTCATTGTCTTCTACGAGTAAAAGTGACTTTTTATTTGTCTTTCCATTTTGTTTCTCAATTGACTCGTCTGGCAAGATTGTATGTGGTGACAGCCCCTCCTCTTCATCGAGCATTAAGGGAGCATCATCAATTAGTATTGCTTCATGCGAAATCTCTGGTACTGGCAACATTATTCTGAAGGTGCTACCTTTTCCTACCTCGCTGGTAACTTTAATATAACCTCCATGAATTCTGACAAATTCTTTTGTGATCGATAATCCAATTCCACTTCCAACGTTAACTATACTTTTCGGAAGATCAGTTTGAAAAAATGCTTCAAAGATCTTGTCGAGCTTGTCGGCAGGAATACCAATCCCAGTATCTGACACATCGATTTGTAAATACTGGTCATCCCCTTCTTTTAGAAGTTCAATATTGGTTGATACTGCTCCGTTCTCTAATGTAAATTTGAATGCATTACTCAGGAGATTGAACAGGATTTTTTCAAGTTTATCGTGATCGAAAAGCGTTTCAAAATGCTCTACTGAAGTTTGAAACTGCAGCTTTATATTTTTCTTTTCTGAAAGATCAGAAAAAGAAAAAACTGTTTCTTTTATAAAGTCAATGATCTCACCTTTTGATGGATTGAATTTTATTTCATTTACTTCAAGCTTCTTGAAATCCAGCAACTGACTAACCAACTTCATCAACCGTTTCCCATTTCTTTGGATCATTTGAAATTGAGTTATTTGATCAGGGTCGGTTGCTTTCTTGATGAGTTTTTCGATTGGTGTTAGTATTAATGTGAGCGGTGTTCTGAATTCATGGCTTACATTTGTGAAGAACTTAACCTTCATCATATCCATTTCAAGCACGCGTTGAATTTCTCTACGCTCATGCTCCAACGCGAAGTTCAGTTTCTCTCGTTGCTGAATCAGTCGCCTCGTGATATACAGTGCTATCAACAATATTAATCCATAAAGAGTAAACGCCGTTTTTGTTCTCCAGAACGGTGGCGTCATAATGATTGACAAGATGGCTTCATGCTCACCCCACACCCCATCGCGGTTTGCAACTTTTACTCTTAATTTATAATGGCCTGGATTCAAACTATTAAATACTATTTCATGAGTCGTCGCATCTACCGGAAGCCAATCTGTGCTTAGGCCTTCCAGTTTATACATATACCGATCACGCTCCGGGTTGAAATAATTCAATGCTGAAACCTTAATGGAGAAAAAATTCTTGTTCGGAGGTAGAACTATTTCAGACGCTTCTGACATTGACTTATCCAATACTACAACGCCATTGATTTTTTCTCCAATGCCTACTGGTTTTTCATAGAGTTCAAGTTCTGATAGAACAACTTTTGTTGGAGGAATCTCCAATTTACGCTCTCTGCTGTTGAGAATATTGAAGCCTGTTGGTCCACCAAAGACTAACTCACCTTGACGCGTTTTGTAACCAGCGAATGGATTAAATTGGCGTCCCTGAATCCCGTCAGATTCTGTGTATCGTTTAAAAGATACTTTGTTGGCCGCACTGTCAAGTACTACCATTTCTAAAAGCCCATCCCATGTACTTGTCCACATGTGCCCATAGCTATCTTCATTAACTGCCAAAGCTGCATTGTTATTACCGTTGTGGCGATATACTTTAAAACCATTAGTTGCTTCATCAAACAGATTCAGCCCATCAAACGTTGCAACCCAAAGCCGGGCTTTCGAATCGAGCAAGATATCCATGACAATATTATGGCTGAGTGAATTAGGAGTAGTGTCAGATGAATAGTGTGTAAACGTCTTTCCATCACTGGACAGTACATCAATTCCATTCGTTGTACCAAACCAAATACTGCCACGCCGATCCTCGGCAATGACATTGACAGTAACAGATTGCATAGCATTTGGCCCCCAAAGTTTTAAGCGATGATATTTACCCGTAGTTTTATCGAACTGTGCTGCACCATACTCTATCGTTCCAATCCACAAGCGTTTCTTCGAATCTTCAAAAACCTCCCAAATATTCTGACTTGGAATTGATAAACTGTCACCCTCAACATGTTTATATCTGGTAAATTTCTTCCCATCAAATTTGTTCAGTCCGCCCTTATAAGTACCTATCCAGAGATTATGCTCACTATCAACGCAAAGGCTAACAATAACATTTGCGCTCAAACTATTTTCATTTCCAGGTTCGTTAAGATACTGTTTAAATTTTCCATGCTGACGATCAAAGTATATCAGACCTCCCCCATTTGTTCCGATCCAAAGATTTCCTCTGGCATCTTCAGCAAATTCATTTACATCTTCGAACGGTAAACTACCTGGATCGAGAGCATAACGTCTATAGAGATCAAACCGATAAATGTTCTCGTGGTAATAGCTAACGCCTCGCTTATATGTGCCATTCCACATAATTCCCTGATCATCTCTGTAAAGGCATGTAACCGAATTCTCTGCAACACTTGTAACATCACCTTCCCGGTATAGAAGGAACCGGATCGTTGATTTCCTTTTATCAACAATATTTATCCCGCCATGATCGGTCCCAATCCATATTGTTCCATTGGGTCCTTCCACCAACGCCGAAATGACATTGGCGCTAAGTTGCATAGTAGGTGAGTTAGTAGTGAATTGCCGGAGTTTCTTATGAAGAAGGTTGTATTGAAACACCCCTTGATTTAACCAGGGAGTACAAAACCAGAGATCACCATCTGAGTCGCAAATTATCTTGTAGTATGTATTTATAGATTTATTAAAATGATAAAGAACAAATACTCGCTGCACAACACGCGCTATACCCTTTACAATTTCGATCTTTTCAGCAATGCCGTTTGAGTGTACAATCCAGCGATCTCCTTTTTGGTTTACAGCAAAATCAGAAATGTTATCCTTAATAATCGAAGATGAATCACCTTCTATATGTTTAATGTCAATTAACTTTTTATCATGGTATCTAATCAGCTTGTCCGGCTCAACAAACCAAAAGGAGCTGTCAGGGTCACGGACAATGTTGAGGAGTTGAAGGGACGCACCGTACTTTGCGAGAAATGGCTCAGGCCTGCGAACGAAATTTTCTTTCTCTGAATTGTACAAATTCAATCCTCGTGATGTCTGTACAACTAAAAATCCTTCTGGTGCTTCATACAATCGGGATATACCATCGGCAATAAGCGATGTAGTATCGTGAGGATTATGAAAGAAAGATTTTACTTTGTACCCATCAAACTGGTTAAGCCCGAAGCCGGTTCCTATCCAAATGAACCCACGACTATCCTTAAAGATCGAACTTATTTCTGGGTGTGATAGTCCCTCATTAGTACTGAGATGTTTGAACTTGAATTGCTCGGTTTGCGCGAAAGACTGTTGCATCCATAGGAGACAACCAACAACAAGAGCAGGAACGAACACTTTTTTAGCCATGGATCAATTCTGTAAATGCAAGCTTTGCTATAAGTGGGGTCTGCTTTTTTAAATGCGCTGATCACAGCACAATAGTTGATCGACTGCATACTAATTTATAAAAAATCGTAAACATCCTGGTCGTTAAAGTCGCTTCATTTTTGCTTATTTAATGTGATAATACTTCCATTTGCTCAATCTTGTAACAGAAAGTGCCTTTGCTGGATAACCACAAATCGCAACTGCGAATCAAGTGTAAAAAATTAACATTCGAGGTATCAAAAAATCTCGTATACCGGCCGCAATAGTCTACTGTTGAAATTTTCAGTAATCAAATGTGTATATCACATCATCTGCTTTTGTGGAAAATGAAAAACTGATCCTTACATAACACTCGCCATTGCAAGTTTCTATCAATAGTATACAGCAGAAACATTACGCTGAATTTTAACTTATGTCTGTCTTGAAGCTAAAGTAGACTATTTATACCTGTATTTTATCCGATATGTACCCATACCTGCTAACATCAACGCCTTTTCAGAAAAGCTACGTTTCGGTCACTATTTCAATGTTTTATACAAACGATTCCTCTGTAAAATGTCTGGGGAGCATTGCGGTTAAGAGAAAGTATATATTTTCAACCCCTTTATTGGATTTTTGACTACCCACTAAAAGATTCATTTGAGTTTACTTTCGGAACAATCTAAATCTTATACTCATGAAGTTACAATGCCCTTTACTAATCGGAATTCTGTTCACGTCAGTTTTGACTCAGTTCTTTACACTTAACAATTAAATACATGAGCGTGCGAAAATTTTTACATATCCTCCCGATTATTGTCTTTAATGTCTTCGTTGTAAATTCAAACGGAATCGCTCAGAGACTTTATGTAGGAGCCAACTATCACCCTCACGACCTTACCATTAAAGAATGGAAACGAGACATCGCCTTAATGAAGGCGGGAGGTTTGAATGTGGTACGAATGGGACATCTGGCCTGGGATAGCTATGAGCCTTCCGAGGGAAAATTCGATTTCAAATGGTTTGATACAGTAATGAATATGATGCACGAGGCTGGCATTAAGGTTATCCTTGATATTGCCATACGCCCCGCTCCTATTTGGTTGCATCATAAATTTCCTTCTATCGACATAATTGATGCCAATGGTAGTCGATTGTATCCAAATCACCGGTACATGGAAGATATTGGAGATCCTAACTATCAGAAATATGCACTACGCTATACTGATTCACTTACCAGTCACTATTCAAAGCATCCAGCTTTGCTAGCCTTTGGTATCGATAATGAATCCGGAGATGGTCGTATTTCTTATTCTGAAACTGCAAAACAAAGATTCATCGCCTGGTTGAAAAACAAATATACCAACGTTGATAATTTGAACAAGGCATGGGCTACGCAGCGATGGTCCAGGAGGATCAACCAATTTGATGAGATCGGATTCCCAGTCGCAACTCATTCGAATGATGTACCTGAGCGCATGCTTGACTTCAGACGATTTGTTTCTGATGAAATCAATCAATTTCTTTTCAAGGTGCTGGATAAGGTGAACGTAAATGCACCCAACGTTTTGACGAATACCAATGCATGGTACTACAGCTATATGAAGTACTTTGATTATGCTCAGATTGCCTATTCCGGGAAAATGACTCGGGAAGGTGCGGGCTTTTATCCAGGCAACTCGCTAGTAACAAATGGAGGTATCATGGATGCGTTGTTCGGAATCTCACGCATCCAGTTTGAAAGTACCAATCCTTTTTGGTGCAGCGAGTTTACAACAATGACAGCGGTTCCTAAGTCTATTAGAAAGTCTGCTTATGCAACGTTGATGTATGGTAATCAAATGGTTTGCGGATGGACATGGCAAAGTATGCACGCGGGTGAAGAACAGTATTTGCAGGGTATGATGGATTGGGATGGAATTCCTAATCGTAAATACACGGAATACAAAGAGATTGCTGCTGAATTCAAAAAGATCGAAAAGTACTTCCCTTATAAACTTCAGGCAGAAATAGCAATGGCATTTTCATTTCCGAGTCAGATAGCAAGCAGTTCCTTTCCAGAACAACACCAGAACCAGCTACAGTCCTGTTTTGATTTGTTTTACAACCGTAATATGGACGCACGCATTGTGGAAATTTCAAGAAGCCAGTTGAACTACAAATTGCTTTTTGTACTTGGTGTTGCTGTAATGGATGAAGCAACTGCAACAAAAATCCGTGACTTCGTTAAAAATGGAGGTACTGTTGTCATGACTAGCAATTCGGCAATTGTTGATGAATCAGGCCAAGTGTTTACAACTACCCGCCCAGGGCATCTTAGTGATGTATTTGGAATTCGCATTGGGAGCTACGAGGAGACAGAAACTCTTAATGAAATATCACGTGTGTCATTTAAAGGCAAGAAACTGGAGTTCACCTACAAAGGAAAAGCTGTGCAAGCAGAATCAGCGCGATTCGATGTTATTGATGTAAAAGATGCAGAAATTTTAGGCAGCATTACGAGCCTGGATAAGGACTACCCAATTATCACTTCACATAAGTTTGGTAAAGGGCGGGCAATTTATGTTGGATTGCCTGCGAAAGTGGAAATCCTGAATCTATTGACGGACGACTTGATCAAAGAACTTTCTATCCGGAAAGGTCCTGATGTTCCTGCTGGAGTAATGGCCAGACAAATCGATCCGACTCACATTCTATACTTAAATGTAACGGGTGAAGAAAAAGAAATTCCGATGAAGAAAACCTCACGGAGTGTTCTCCGGGATAAAGATTACAGTGGTACTTTTACTATTGCACCTTATGAACCTGAATTTATAGAAATCCATTAACGCATTTACTATTTTTAAACTTCCAATAAAACATGTTTCGATCTTCATTTATACTATCGGTAGCAATAGTAATTTTTATTCAATCAATGTCTCTTACTGAGGGCAATTGTCAAACCACTAAGAGCTCAGAGACCATCGTTGATAGCGGAGTATTTCAACCGACGTGGCAATCACTTCAGCAATATGAAACTCCGGAGTGGTTTCGAAATGCAAAATTTGGAATCTGGGCTCATTGGGGACCACAATGCCAGCCCGAGCAAGGCGATTGGTATGCGCGCTTTATGTATGATGAGGGTAGCGATCAATATAAATGGCATGTGGCACATTATGGCCATCCATCAAAAGCCGGATTCAAGGAAGTGATCAATGACTGGAAAGCTGAAAACTGGAATCCTGAGAAGCTGGTTTCACTTTATAAACGTGCTGGTGCTCAATACTTCTTCGCCATGGCAAATCATCACGATAACCTTGATATGTGGAATAGTAAATATCAGGAATGGAATACCGTTAATGTCGGTCCGAAAAAAGATATCATTAAGGGTTGGGCTGCCGCTGCCAAGAAAAACAATCTTCCCTTTGGATTAAGTGTACACGCATCACATGCATGGACGTGGCTTGAAACTTCACAACGCTCAGATAAAAAGGGAGCGCTTGCCGGAGTTCCATATGATGGCAAACTCACTAAAGACGATGGAAAGGGAACCTGGTGGCAAGGACTTGACCCGCAAGAACTTTACGAACAAAATCACTCACTCAGCAAGGGGAGCGACACTACCTCCTCATTGTGGAGACAATGGGAATGGGGTAATGGCGCGTCAATTCCATCGCCAAAATATTGCAATAAGTTTTACAACCGCGTTGCTGATCTGATAGAACAGTTCAATCCTGATCTTCTTTACTTCGATGATACCGTTCTCCCACTTTATCCTGTAAGTGACGTAGGTTTAAAAATAGCTGCACATTATTACAATCATAACATAACAACACACAACGGTAAACTAAAGGCTGTATTGTTTGGAAAAATACTCAACGAAGATCAGAAGAAGTGCATGGTTTGGGATGTGGAGCGAGGCGCCCTTGACAACATTCAGACAAAACCATGGCAAACTTGCACCTGTATTGGTGACTGGCATTACAACCGTTCAATCTATGAAAAAGGTGAATACAAATCTGCCGCTAATGTTATCCACATGCTAATTGACATTGTAAGTAAGAACGGCAATTTGTTATTGAATATTCCGGTTCGCGGTGATGGAACGATTGACGAGAAGGAGGTTGTCATCCTGGAAGAAATTGCAGCATGGATGGATGTGAATAAAGAAAGCATTTTCGACACTCGTCCATGGGTAACTTTCGGAGAAGGTCCATCTGCTGAGAAAGTTAATCCTGTGAATGGTCCTGGATTCAATGAAGGGAAATTAAAGTATAGTGCTTCCGATGTCCGCTATAACCAGAAGGATAAGATTCTTTATGCTACAGTATTAGGCCCACCTGCAGGCAACGTTTCTCTGAAGGCCCTTGGCAAGAGAAACACCAAAACAAAAATTAGAAAAATTGAAATACTTGGAAGTACAGAAACGCTTTTGTGGAAACAGCACGACAATGAACTAACTATTGAAAAACCAAAATCGTCACCCAACAAAATCGCTGTAGTTTTCAAAATCGTGTTAGAGTAGCAAGCATACGTAATACAGATTGAAGGCTTAAGTGATAAGCAATCTTTTAAAGTAGTGAACAGTAATTAAATGCAGGAAACAGAAAATTTATTTTATTCATTAAAACCATTCAGTATGAGTCGCCTATTAGTTGTGCTGATCACTTGCCTTATGGTAAGTTCGGCAATTGCCCAAAAGAAAAAAATCTCTTCGCCTGAGCGCGTCATCAACATTGATTTTAGTAAAGAGAAAGGTCCTCTGAATACCATGTTCAAGGAGTGTGTTGGTGCGGGCCGCGCAAATGAGGGTTTGAGAGCGGACTGGCAACAGCAATTAGCTTACGTTAAAAAAGAATGTGGATTTAAATATATACGCATGCACGGCCTGTTGTGCGATGATATGGGTGTATACTCAATTGACAAAGATGGCAAGCCTATGTACAGTTACATGTATATTGATGCGCTCTTTGATTATCTGCTTTCAATAGGAATCAAACCATTTGTTGAATTAGGATTTATGCCTTCAGGGCTGGCTAGTGGAAACAAAACAATTTTTTGGTGGCGAGGTAATGTTACGCCACCTCGAAGTTACGAACAATGGGAAGCGTTTATTTATAACCTGACTCAGCATTTCACTGAGAGATATGGATCAGATGAAATCAAAACATGGTACTTTGAGGTTTGGAATGAACCTAACCTCGATGGCTTTTGGGCTGGTACACAAGAGGAATATTTTAAACTATACAAGCATACTGCAAAGGCGATCAAAAATGTTAATCCCTCTTATCGGGTTGGTGGTCCTGGAACAGCAGGCGCTGCGTGGGAAACTGAGATGATTGATTATTGCGCAAAAAACAATGTGCCGATCGATTTTGTTAGTACCCATGCATATGGCGTAAAGCAAGGCTTCCTCGATGAGTTTGGTAATTCAGGTACAGTACTCGATAAGAATCCGATGAGCGTAAGCGGCGATGTTCTCCAATCGCGAAAAGAAATTTCTGCATCCGTCAAACCTAATCTTGAATTACACTACACCGAGTGGAGTGCATCCTATACGCCTGCTGATCCAATTCACGATAGTTACCATGAGGCAGCATACGTGCTACAAAAGTTGAAGCAAGTTGGCAAAGCCGCTAACTCAATGTCTTATTGGGTATTCACTGATATCTTCGAAGAACCTGGTCCACGCTTCACTCCTTTTCATGGTGGATTTGGAATGCTAACAACCCAAGGTATCAACAAGCCAGTCTTTTATGCATATCAATTTCTCAATCGTCTTGGAAGTACTGAGATGGAGAATAACGACGAGTCTTCAATCGTGACCAAAAATAGCAACGGTGATATACAAGCTGTGGTATGGGATTTCACGAACACACACCCTGGAGATTCTGTAAACAACCAGGTTTACTACACCAAGGATCTTCCTTCAAAATCAAAACCCAAGATTAAAATAAATATTGCGAAAGTACCTCAAGGCACTTATGCTTTGGAAGTTTGCAAGGTTGGCTATCGCAGCAATGATGCGTACTCCACCTATCTTTCTATGGGTAAACCTTCACAACTTACCAAGACGCAAGTTGAACAGATAAAAAAACAAAATGATGGTTCGCCATTTTTAAAAGAAGTAATCAAGGTAAAAGATGGAGCACCTTTTTCCTGGGAGCTTGACGCTCATGAAAATGATGTCTTTTTAGTTACATTAATCAAACTATGATTACTGTGAATTAACGAGATAAAGGTTAATGACAAACTTACGTTGAGGTAAGGATTACTGGTAGGAAGTTATTCATAAATTTGATAATCAAAAACGGAATGAATAACTCCCTGCCATAAGTAATTTTGTTACTCGAATCAAAACGTTGGTATGATGGCTATCCTGATAATCAGTTGCTTTGATTTTGTACCTTGTAATCGATGAAGGATAAAAAGCCAATAGTAGAATTTAAATTCAAGCCAGATCTTACCCTGGAGCTGGAGATTATCGCTATTAAGGATTTGTATTCAAAAAATAAAAAACTATTAACAATAGCTCATCGTGCGGATTTTTATCACATCATTTGGATAGAAAAGGGAAGCCCGACTCACCTTGTTGACTTTAATCCGGTGAGGGCTCCTGAGAATTCGATTTTGTTCATCAACAGGTCTCAGGTGCATTTATTTGACTCGTCCGAAAAGTATAGTGGTAAGTTAATCTTGTTTACCAACCAATTCTTTTGCAAAAACAAAGAGGATATAGATTTTCTCAGCAGCACAATTCTTTTCAATGATCTTCTTGAGAGGACACCGTTAAAGCTGGATGGCATTAAGGGTAACCTTATTTCTTTGCTGAAGCTAATGGAATCAGAGATCGTTAAGACAAGTTATACTGTTCAACAAGATATCCTTCAAAACTATCTTCATAATTTCCTGCTTTTGTGTGATCAGGAAAAAAGAAAGCAAGGCTTTAAAGAAATTCCTAAGGGAGCAAATCGCGACTATACCCTATTGTTCACTTCGCTAGTGAATGAGCATTATACTAAAATACGATCAGTACAAGAGTATGCCGAGATGATGCATGTGCCAGAGAGAAGGCTCAGTCGTGCAACCGCTCACGTACTGGGAAAATCACCCAAGGAAATCATAAGCGAACGCGTATTGCTCGAAATCAAGAGAGTTCTTGTGCATACTAATAAAAGCATCAAGGAAATCGGATTTGACTTAGGATTTAACGAGCCAACTAACTTCATTAAGTATTTCCGCCAGCAAACCGGACAAACGCCGTCTGAATTTCGCGAGACACATCTGGCATAGCTGTCCAAAAAGTATCATTCGAAGACCATTTCTTATCTTTTTCCAGGGTACGTATACCTCCATCTTTGCATTGCTAAAAAACATAACGATGACAACAATAAAAACTTTAGTGCTCGGTATAACAACGCTTGTAGCAGCGGCATGCTCGGGCAACAAAACAATTGATTCTACCGAAGAGAATGATTCCACAACAAACAAAACAACAGCTATGGTAAAAAGTAATAAGGAAAAAGTTATCGAATTGCTTAAAGCAATAGAGACTGGAGCGACTGAACCAATCGCCTACATTAATCCAAATAAGTACACTCAACATAATCTGGGTGCCGCTGATGGTCTCGTCGGTTTTGGAGAACTTCTAAAGGCGTTGCCACCAAATTCTGCAAAAGTTAAAACTGTAAGAGCCTTTGAAGATGGCAATTTTGTTTTCACACATACAGACTATGACTTCTTCGGGCCTAAGATCGGTTTCGATATTTTTAGATTTGAAGATGGTTTGATTGTAGAGCATTGGGACAATCTTCAGGAAACTCCTAAACAACCAAACCCAAGCGGGCACACTATGATTGATGGTCCGACCACCTCGACAGATGTCGCAAAAACGGAAGAGAATAAGAAACTTGTTCAGCAATTTGTAGATGATATTCTGGTGAATGGCAAAATGGATAAGCTCGCTGGCTACTTCAACGGTGATAACTACATTCAGCATAATCCTCAAATTCCTGATCTGCTCTCAGGTCTTGGCAAGACTTTAGGTGAACTGGCTAAGCAAGGGATCACATTGAAGTATGACAAGATTTATAAGGTTTTGGGAGAAGGTAACTTCGTACTTGTGGTGAGCGAAGGTCACTTTGGAAAAAGCTATAACGCGTTCTACGATTTGTTCCGGGTAGAAAACGGCAAGATAGCTGAGCATTGGGATGTGATCGAACCAATACCGGCAAAAGAGAGCTGGAAAAACAATAATGGCAAATTCGGATTCTGAAATACAGGTAAGTTAAAATTCAATTTTGGGAACAGTGATAAACTGTTCCCATTTTATATTTCTACATATGGAGGTCAGAGAATACGCAAACGCAATAAAACTTCATGAGCCATTCATCCGGCCTGCTAAGACCTCGCATCAGCATAAACTGTTGATTACACTTCTTGATTATTTTAATGAGGAGAGTAATCGACAACATACCATACCGAGGGATATTGGCGCCCAAAAAAAGTTACTGCGTGCCATGCTTAATGTTCGTCAGGCGAAAGACGTTCCTGATAGCATCTTAGCTAATCTTAATTCTTACCTCTGGTGCGACAGGCTGGAAGCTCAAATTGTTGACTGCAACGAAATGCCTGCAATGCTTTCGCACGCTGGTTCAGAAATTTCGATCTGGCGGGGAGATATTACCCGTTTGAATACCGATGCCATTGTCAATGCTGCAAACAAGGAATTGCAAGGGTGTTTCACGCCGTTGCATATGTGTATTGACAATGCAATTCATTCTGCTGCAGGAATTCAGGTAAGAAGTGACTGTGCTCGGATCGTTGCTCTTCAGAACGGAACCGAAGGAACAGGTGATGCGAAAATTACACGCGCTTATAATTTGCCTTCCCGCTATATACTTCATACCGTTGGGCCAATTGTTCAAGAAGACTTGCAAACTCATCACAGGCAATTGTTGGCCAGTTCTTACACTTCATGCCTTGATGTAGCAAATGAAATTGCTGATATCCATAGCGTAGCTTTTTGTTGCATCTCAACGGGTGTATTTGGTTTCCCTGGAGATGAAGCTGCTGACATAGCCATAGAGAGTGTCTTAACCTGGCTGCGACAAAACAATCATCATTTAAGACAAATTATTTTTAACGTATTTACTGAACAAGATCATGAACGATATACAAGAAGGCTTGAAGAAAGATCTGGCAACGTTTAGAAATCATATTGAGCAAGCAGACCGGATCTTGATTGGTGCGGGTGCTGGACTTTCTGCCGCGGGTGGGTTGCAATATATGGATCAAAAAACATTCATGAAATACTTTCCGGGTTACAATGAAAAGTATGGTCTTCGCTTTATTTACGAGGCAGCGTTTTATCCTTTCAAAACACAGGAAGAGTTTTTTGCTTATTGGGGAAAACATATCTCTACAATAAGATACAATTATTCCGTTGGCGAGGCATATACAAAATTATTTGACCTTGTAAAAAGCAAATCAGTGTTTGTGATCACTACAAATGTAGATGGTCAATTTGAGAAAGCCGGTTTTTCTACGGATAAGATCTTTACACCTCAGGGCGACTATGCGTACTTTCAATGTACCAAACCTTGCTCAGAAGAGATCTATCACAATAAGAAATGGATAGATGATTTTCTTGACGACATACAAGTAACTCCATTTGCCATTAAGAGTGAACACGTACCAAGATGTCCACGTTGTGGGGGCAACCTTGAACCAAACATTCGCAAAGCTGGCAACTTTGTGGAGAAACCCTGGATGGAGAAGGTAGAATCCTATAGGTCTTTTATTGACGAAGGAATATCAAGTAGTCTTCTACTTCTCGAAATCGGAGTCGGATTTAACACACCTTCAATAATTCGCTTTCCATTTGAAAATCTGGCCGCACAGCATAAGAACGTTACTCACATTAGGGTTAATGCTCATGATACTGAACTAGTGAAATCAACTGGAAACAGGAGTTATCTCTATAAGAATGATATTAATTATTTACTTGGTGTGAATCAGAATGATTTTTAATTGATACTGAACATAAACTTTTACATCGACTTATTGTCTTTAAGAATGGATACGAAATCCCTCAACGTTCTCTGACGAGTAGCGTTGAAGGATTAAGTTTTGAAATCACCAGAAGTGCGATGAAATGATCTGATTAATGTTTGTTCTCAACAGGGTAGTGAACGTTATGTTTTATGCTTACAGCTACTACTATGGAAAAACATAAGATCAAAAACTAAACAACAACTGTTTTTAATTTTTTAAGCTCTTCTTCTGCAACCATTAGTTTCTCGAGTAACTCATGGGTTGCCTGCCGGTTGCTCTCAGCTAGTTTATGGGCCTTCGTCATCTCCTCTTCTTTTATGAGGTCAATCTCTTTTTGTCTGCGTACCATTTCCTCCTGAGTTGTCAGAAGCTCTTCCAGATTCTGGCGCATCTCTTCTTCTGTTGATCGCATTTCCTCAGCCTGTTTCTGTGACGCCTCTAACAAGCTCTGCATTTTTTCTGTGGTTCTTACGCTCTGCAAAGCCGATGCAACAAACTCCCCCGCTTTTTCCACGAAGGCAATCTGATAATTTTCAAAATTACCTAACGCAGCCAGCTCAATGACAGCTTCAATCTTTTCATTATAACGCATTGGAATAATAACAACGCATCCGGGAGTAGCGCCTCCCATTCCAGAGGTAATGTATGTATAGCCCTGCGGAAGATTAGTAAGCAACGTAGTCTCACCCTCCAGATATGCTTGCCCTACCAACCCTACACCAATTTTAATTTTGCGTTCAATAAATTTTTTCCGCTCAAAAGCATAACATGCAGTAAGTTCCAGGTAAGATTCAGTTTCATCCTCTTTTAAAACAAAAAGTCCCCCCTGCTGTGCATTCATATACTTGGTTAAAAACTTAATAACTTCATTCGATAATTCGACCAAATTTTTTTGATGATTACGTACAGCTTCAGAAAATTTCGTAAGACCTTCATTAGTCCACAATCTTCGTTCTTCATCGTTCTTTAACTGTTTCAACTGGTCGCGCATTCTGGTAAGTCTTCCTGCCAGATTGCTTTCATTCAAGTTCTTATTGGTCTGATTCAGTTCTGGCCATTCAGTATCATACTGGCCTTCTGAAATATGTTCAATAAACCTACTTGCCTGCTGAAGATTTTTAATAGAGTGTTCAATCAATTCTTTTGGGTGAAGGTTAGCTTCTGTTCCCGGATTAAATACATACTTTCGGTTATTCTCCTCCAGTTCACTTAACAGTCTCTGCCTTTCCTTATTATCATTTTTAAGTTTATATACTATGAAGCCGAGCGTTGGAAGGCCTACGATCAACATAAAAATCTGTAAGTATATATTATTATCAATAGCTGATTTGTATTTTTCCTCAGCATCCGAAATCAATTTATCTTCATAGTCCTGAACCTTAATGCCAGCATCAGCCCAATGCGTAAAGACCTTTAAGCCCCGGTCTTCCTCCAGCATTTTACGAAAAGTATTCATGCTATCGATATCAACCATGCGAACCATCTCGTTCAAAAAATTTCCATACTCAATGTAGGTCTTTCGAAGGGCTCTCAATCCTGACACATCATAAGATTGCTTCTGTAATCTAGCTCCTAGTTCGTTGAATGCGGGATCAATTTTACTAATCGCCGTAGAGCATGGCTTTAGTAATTCTTTGCTTTTTGTTAAACCGTATGCCCGGATACCCATGTCCATGTTATGAAGTGAGTATGATACTAATTGTTCCGCCAGAAACCTTATGGCTTCTGCTTCTTTCTTTGCTTCATTATTGTGAATAATTGTACTCTTATTATGAAAGATAAGCGCGACGTTTATTATAAGAAGCGTGGAAATTAACGAGATGGCTGTTGTGATTATGTTCTTTCTGAAAAAATTGTTTATTCGGCGTTTCATAAATATTAATGATTGTCCTCTCTATAGTAATGTTTTAACTTAACGATTCCATGACTGTCTGCTTTTGAGCTTCAGCTTAAAATTTTATGCGTAACAGTTCTTTTGTTTTTCGTTACATCTTCTTCTATGAAACATGCAACTCCATGTGCGTCCCCTTTTCTTTTTGCTCTTTCGATGAAATTAGTTGCTGATTGCTAACCGTGATCTCCGTAGCAAGTTTCAATACCTGAATTGGTTTTCCACTGCCATCATATATAATCGAGTAGCTTCCTGAAATATATATTTTTGACTTGTCTTTGCGGATACGTTCATATACTCCTGGTTTAGTGATACCTGAGGCAAGATCCTGCCATAATTTTCGATACTCTTCTGACGCCACTTGAACTGGGTCTACAAATATTCGATGATGTTTACCTTGTATCTCATTAAGAGAGTATTGCATCAACTTCAGAAAAGATTCATTGGCTGTCAAAATGATTCCGTCAAGATCGAATTCAACGGAGGCAATACTACTATTGTTAATAGCTTTGATACGACTCTCCAATTCCAAAGTTTTTCGCTGCATTTCCTCCTGAGTAGCTTGCTGCTCTTCGATGTTCTGCCTCATTTCTTCTTCCTGGCTTCTTAATTCCTGAGCCTGTCGCTGGCTTTGCTCAAGCAGATGTCTTGTTTGATCTGCTATTTTTACGTTGGCAATAGATGAAGCAATGGCTTCACATACTTCTATTAGAAACGCCTGCTCGTAATCTAAGTAATGTTGAAAAGAAGCAAGTTCTAATATCCCATACACTATGTCATTTACTTTAAGCGGTACTATAAAAATGCATCGCGGTGTAGCCTCACCCAACCCGGAAGTAATAGTTACATAATCAGAAGGAACCTGCGTCATAAAAATTGGGTTGCCTTCTTGCCAACATTGCCCCACCAATCCATCTCCGGGATAAATGAGTTTCTCTACATATTTCTTTTTATCCCAGGCAAAGCAAGAGAGCAACTGAAGGTGAACATCATTTTTATTTTCATCATTAAGCACAAACAAACCTCCCTGATTGGAGTTGGTATACTTAACAATGTTGCTGATAATCGAGTCGCCAAGCTTTTGAAAATCATTTTGATTGCGGATAATTTCTGCAAATTTAGCCAGACCTGCCACTGACCAGTTTCTCCTTTCATCTTCGGTTTTTGTTTGCTTAAGGAGTTCTCTCATCGCCACCAGGTTTCCCGCTAAGTTTACCTGATTAAGTGCCTTGTTAGACTCATCAAGCCCGATCCATTGCGTGGTATAATCTCCCCTGGAAATTTTAGTTATGAAGTCATTGGCTTGTTGGAAATTATTAATTGAATTCGCTACAATTTCTTTCCAGTCGTTATGTGAAAGAGAAGTACCGGTGTCAAATATATATTTACGGTTGTTTTCATTTAAAGCCGTGAGTAGCTGTTCGCGTTGACTATTTTCAGATTTAAGTTTTCGCACAATGTAAATGATGGAGGGAATGCCTAATAAGACCATCATCATTTGAATGATACGGTTTCTTGAAAGTGCCTGTAAGTATTTTGAATCTGCACCATCATTCAAAGATTTCTCGAATGCAAACAAGGGTGTACAGAATGCTTCATATTTTTTCCACACGCCATAGCCCCGATCTTCATTCAAAAGTTCTACAAACTGTTGCATACTGTCTTTCCTGGCAAGCTCAATCATATTCATTGAAAAGGAAAGATAATCTTCTACGGTAGCTTTCATTTGACGAAAACTATCTATGTCATAGTGCTGCTTGACAAGCAAGGCCTCCAGACTGTTAAAAATAGAGTCCTTATCTCTAAGTACAAGTTTAATGGGTTCGGCTAATTGTGGATTTTTAGTGAGTGCAAATCCCCGAACGGAGAGATCGGCACCGTGAACAACATTACCTATAATAGCCGATGTTCTTTGTTTGATATCCTCTGTTTCAATTTTCAGAGTATTATTCTCAACAATGGTTTTGGCATTATAAAAGGTTAAAACAGAATTGATCACCAGAAGTACAGCAAAGCTGAATAATAATGCTGGAATCAGATTTTTGCTTTTAAAGATTTGCTTTATTAATTTCTTCATAATAGTAATGTCTATATTGGCAATTGTTGCATTCTGATCTCAGTAGTTCATGGATCAAGCCTGAAGTAGTTTGTAGTTCGCCTCAAACATCTTGATTGATTGAAACAAAAAGAAAAATATAACAAAGCAATAAAGTATACTTCAGCACCCTGAAATGACAATAAAATTACTGAGACGATATATACTGTTGTTTTAGACTAATTATACTTACATCGAGTTAGTCTGTGCACCATTGGTAGACACGTCACTAATATTAAAAATCACATCCAAAAAATCTTATTTAATTATCTGTTATGCTTTTTAGCAAAAGATTAATTTAATCGACCAACTATTTGCAACTGAACCTTTGAAATAGTTTATGAATGACGGAATTATGGGTAGGCAATTGTTTTGAATTGCAATCAAAAATTACTTTTAATAGGTAATTTGCTCAATGTCATCCAAGGCTATTAAACTATACAAGATGAGAAAATAAAACTTTCGGGTTTCTAGTATTGCACACTTATCATCAAGCAGTTTTTTGAATTTTCCTGAAATCTTTTCTCCATTTGTAAGGACAATAGTGACTTTCTTTTCATGAAAAATACAATCATATACAGCGCTAGGTGACATTTATCAATTCTGTTTGGGAGATTAATACTAATTCAAAAGTTAATTGATCTAAACAACGAGTCGCAAGGGCAATTATCTTCTTCTTTAAATCGAAGAGTACTAATGTTAATTTAGTTTATGAATAAAATTAGATGAAAAAGTAATCCTCAGAAATTATTGGAGAATTACAAAATAGTAGACAAGCAATACCATTGAATACGTAAAGTAGATGATTAAGAAAACTTTAATGTTTCGCGATGACAGAGCATGCAGTAAAGTGGTATCATCCTTCACTTTTCTTTTATTCAAAATATGACAACCCAAAAATTCGGGTTTTGATTTTTGCGATTATAATGATCGAGTATTTGGAATGTCGTTTCAGAATTTATTGCCTTCGTATGGAAAGAAACCTGCATTTTTCTAAGCAAAAATACGGAGTAGATAGTACGTAAAAATTATATACCTCTGTAGGTAGTAGAACTACTATAAAAAACTTCTACAGTCGATACCTTTGAATATCGAGACGACGAACTTGATCAGATATCCAAATGCGCATTAAGATTTGGAGATGCATATTGAAAGAAGAAGTGCATTTTGATTAATCTGAAATCGGATGGTTTAACCTGATTCGGCCATCTGTATCAATCAACTCGCCACACAGACTAGGAAATATTTCATACTTAGAGACAAAAATTTATAGCTATATGGATATGGATATGCCATCAAAAGGACGATCTGACTTGTATGCTTCAGTTACATGCTTATTTTATTATTTAATCACCTATTCAGATGAAAGGGTAGATCAAATAGAAGTTTCATTGAAAGATAAAATTGCTGCTATTGAAAAATTCAATATGTCGCATTTTGAGCAGCAGTTTTTGATTTATAATCAAAATGATAGAGCCACTGTTTTTAATAAATGCATTACTGATTTAAAGGAATTAGAACACTTTGAACAAATTCAAATATTAGCATGGATGTTTGTTGTCGCGGATAGTGATGATGACTTTAACGGAAAAGAATGGAGCGTAATCCAAGATGCACTTAATATTCTTGATCTATCATTAAGCCAGATTCTGATTACTGAACGAAATCTGAATAAACTGTTAATGAGGAAATATTAATCCGTAACAGTAATTATTTCAAATCCTGATGGAGGTGAACGATACTATTTGGATAAACTAATAACTTAATGACTCTTCCCTACAAAATTGAAATCACCTGGTAATTCGGTGATTACTCGCTCGTTGCTTTATTAGCATTTATAGTATTCAAACTCCTTCTTAAGAAGGATAGGATATTTCTAAAAAATACACTTATTTCATTTGTACTAACTAAAAATCCAGAAGTGATTTTAGTTAATCACTTCTGAATTCTCTAATGAATAAAAAGGTTATAATATCTCCTGTCCACGCAGTTTACACCAACGTTGCTACTATGGAAATCAGGCAGTCTAATCGTTTGGGAGAATCATGGTCTTGAGAAATCTCAGGCATCTGGGATTTCCGGTTCAACTAATTTAGCTAATTTTTCCAACGACTCCTGCCATCCGAGGTAGCACATTTCTGTTGGTATTACCGAAGGAATACCTTCCTGAATAACCTTAAGCTCAGTGCCGCAAGAAACTTTTTTAAGCCATACAGAAGTAATCATTTCTCCAGGCAAATTTGGGTCATCAAATCTGTCGGTGTATTTAATGAATTCGCCAGGCTTCAATTCAAGATATTCCCCACCAAAAGAATGCGCGTGGCCGGTGGAGAAATTGGTAAAAGACATTTTGTAAGCTCCGCCTACGCGCACATCCATTGAATGAACGGTACACAAAAATCCGTGTGGTGGAAGCCATGATGCCATTGCATTGGCTTCTGTAAAAGCACGATAAAGTTTTTGAGGAGTTGCTTTAAGTACTCTATGCAACGTTACACTATTGTTTGCCATGGTAGTTATTAATTTATTGGTGGGTAGTTCTAAAAGAAAATTTTCAATTTATTTCTGCTGAGGTTGATTTGTAATATTAAACATCCATCGAATCCCGAATTTGTCTTTGCAAGTTCCCCAGTAACCCCAGAATTCATCATGAGGAGCAACACCATCTGTTCCTCCTTGAGAGAGTTCCTTATACAATCGGTCCGCTTCTTCTTTTGTGTCGGGGTTTAAACTTATCGTTACATTGTTTCCTTCAACCAGTTTATGTCCCATACTTTCAAGCATATCGGTTGCCATAATTTCTGTGCCACCCAAAATTGGTAAGGCAACATGCATAACTTTGTTTTTCTCTGTCTCTGAAAGTTGAGGTCCTTTGGGATCAGCCGGGATGTCTTTCATCCGCATGATGGGAGTTGAAAATTCAGACTTGAAAGCCTTTCTATACATATTGAAAGCTTCTTCAGCGTTTCCCATAAAGTTGAGATAAATGGATACATGTGCCATAGTGGTATATTTTATGTTTTGGTTCATTACAAAGTTGGGGTCGAAAACTGTGATCGCAAAGGGGGTAATACGACACTTTTGCGGGGCAAATGCGGCTTAACTTCAATAATCTGACAATGGATTAAAAATCTATCGTTTCATCTACTCCAAATTACCTAAGACTATAGACTGAACATAGAGTTTCTGATCTGTAGGAAATATCGCTCGGGATTTTCATTACTATTCTGCTTAAAATTATTGGTTAAAAATGTGATCTTGCCAAATACATTTTAAACTATCGCACCGTACCCATGGTTCAAACACAAAGTGGAGCAAATCCCGTAACACGAATACTGGCAGCGAGCCTGATCGGAACCACCATTGAATTTTTTGATTTTTATATTTATGCTACTGCAGCCGTGTTGGTTTTTCCAAAGCTGTTCTTTCCGGCGGGTGACCCGGTTGCCGCTACACTTGCATCCCTTGCGACATTTGCGTTGGCCTTTTTCGCCCGACCATTAGGTGCTGCTCTCTTCGGACACTTCGGAGATCGAAGAGGACGTAAAGCTACACTGGTCGCTGCCTTAATGACCATGGGACCATCAACGGTAGCCATCGGGCTTTTGCCGTCATACCATACTATTGGCATTTTAGCACCCATCTTGTTAGCGGTATTTCGTTTTGGTCAGGGCTTGGGGCTGGGTGGCGAATGGGGCGGTGCCGTATTGCTGGCCACAGAGAACGCACCGAAGAATAAGAAGGCTTGGTATGGTATGTTCCCCCAGTTGGGTGCGCCTATTGGCTTCTTATTGTCTAGCGGTACATTTTTTATCCTCAGTAAAACGATGAGTGACGAGCAGTTCTTAGCGTATGGCTGGCGGATTCCATTTATCGCCAGTGCATTACTGGTTTGGGTTGGACTTTACATACGCCTGAGAATTACAGAGACCCCCGACTTTCTAAAGGTTATGAATAACCAGGCGCGTGTAAAAGTGCCAGTCATTGCAGTCTTTGCTAAGCATACTAAAGTCGTTTTCCTGGGCACTGCAGCCGTGATTACTACCTTCCTGCTGTTTTATATTATGACGGTTTTTACATTAAGCTGGGGGACTTCCACATTGCATTATCCGAGAGAAAGCTTTTTGATTGCTCAAATGATTTCCATGCTGTTTTTTGCATTGGGCATTCCGCTATCGGCAGTGATCGCCGACCGTAAGGGCAGAAACAACATGCTCCTTGTATCGAGTATTGGCATTTTCATCTTTGGTTTATTTTTGGCACCCTTCTTCAGCACGGGCAGTCTGATCATTACAGTTGTGTTCCAATCGATCGGCATGCTATTGATGGGTTTGAACTACGGTCCGGTAGGTACTGCATTGGCGGAGATTTTCCCTGCAGAAGTTCGCTACACCGGCGCATCATTGTGTTTTACAATGGCTGGTATTCTAGGTGCGTCACTCACTCCATATCTGGCAACTACACTGGCAACGAACTATGGTCTTTCTTATGTAGGTTATTATTTATCATTTGGAGCAGCCATCAGTATCGTAGCGTTGCTGGCAGCACGTTCTTTAATGAAGCGTGAGCATGTCAGTTGATTTAGCCAGGTTATACTTAGGTATGGTATCATATAAAGCAGGTATCAAAATTCTTAACGGGGTTGAAATGAAATTGAAAAAGATGATTATGCGATCATGTCAGAAAAATTTTAGATCACATAATGACGTCCGACTCGCTCATAAGTTTAGTGCCTCGTACTTCAGAATCAGAAAGGCCATATTGCTGCAACCACATTCATAGTTTCAATCTTAGGTAAAATGGTAATCGATAACATCGATGCTTCCTTAACCTTTGGTTTGAAATCCATGCCGGCTACTGAATGATTTTCATACAACAAAGTCAAAGACCCTGCAACGGCCACCACTATCCCAACAAGCGTGAGAACAAAACGCATTTGCGTACTCACATGTGTCATGTTTTCTGAATTGATGTTGGCTTGCGTTTTCATTGTCGTGCTATTTATGATGTAAATAACGCGACACCATCCTAAAAAGCCCATACCAAATAGGCTGGCCACGGCTCCCGGTAGGTGGACGCCAGTGGCCAGTCGGTGAACTACGGAGACAAGAGTTTGCTAGAAAAATAATTATAAGCACAGGGTCATAACTTATCTATTCTTTCTATTGTTTGATTAAACGCGTCATGGTACTCTTAGCGCCAACGGATACCTTGATGATATAACAACCCGGTTTAAGGTCTTCACCAAATTGTAATACGTTTTCAGTTGTTCCGCGTTGATGTGCCACCATTCTGCCGCTGATGTCGGCAACGGTAATCTCAACTATTTCTTCATCTTCATTGTTGACCCTCAGATTGAATGCGCTGGCAGAAGGATTTGGATAAATATCAGCAAGAGGTTCAGGCTGAAGATCTGATGCTGGTTGATTGACAGACGTTGCCATGCGTGCAGAAGGTATGATTGCTGGTGGATCAAACTGGTCATCCAGTAAAATCAGTTTACCGGCTGTAAATGATGGGTAGTCCATAACCTTTTGAAAGTTCTGCCCCGCCGTGTTTATGCGATACAACGAATTACCGGCTACGAGAAAAATAACAGAGTCGTGTGAGATGACGAGGTGTCCTTCAGGCGCTGCAGTGAAGTTGTGAAGTACAGAGAATGCGCTGCCGTCACTGTTCATGGCAAACAATACACCAGTGTTGGCGCTACCTCCTGAACTGGTTACGCCATATAGTCTACCGTGGCTATCGAATTTTAATTCGCCGAGCGGTGAACTGCCATCGTTACCCTTGAAGTCGTGTATCTTTTGATAGTATTGCATGTCATCGCTGATCTTGAAAATCGTTCCCTTGTTGAATGACCCGCCAGCGGTTAAGGGCATGTACAACCTGCTGTCAGGACCAACCGTAATCTCGCCGTGAGGTTTTTTTCCGGTAGGGCCACTGGTGAAGGTAAATACCTGATCGACGCCAGTCATGTCTTTCCTGATTTTGTAAATCCATCCAGGACCAGCGCCCACACTAAGTCCGTACATTTCACCATTATTGCCTTTGGTAACACCACCTGCTATTTCAAATCCGTATTTGTAAAACAGACCGAATTGATTGTCGCTGCCATCCGTTTTCATTTTAAAGACACGTGAATAGTGATATCCGGTAGACCCTACACCATAGATGTATTCATCATTGCCTTCAGCGCCCTGTGCGTTGTTCCCATAGTTGTACTGCTCCCAGTAATGGATTGCAGAAAAGCCGGCGTTTGTGATTCGATAATATGCACCTGCATCCATAGGTCCCCCGTAGCCATTTGTTCCAATGATACTACCGTCGTTCAATTGAGTGAGATTTTGAGGTATAGATGTAAACCCGGGAATATTGTCATCAATAGTAATGTAATTTGTAAAATGTGTTCCATCCGTATTCACATGATAGATGGCTCCTGCGTCTACCATACTTCCCCAGATCCGCTCGGTGTGGCTTTTCGTGGTGAACGAAGTTACTTTACCATAGATAGGATAAATATCAGATTTAGCGCGCACGAAATACTTTGTGCCGTAATTCAAAAGAGGTGCATTGGCTACCGGTGTGGATGATGTAACCGTTCCGTATATTGTGGTGAAGTCTGGCGTGGTGCTGAATTGTACAGTGTAAGACGGACCGATCTTGCCGGTATGGAGTATGAGTTGCGTATTAATACCAACGTTGGTAGCGCTATCCGCTGGCTGTTTTACAAAGATGTCTGGAGTGAGAGCAGCGGCATCCACCAGTACAAGAGAGGCATAGTTGCCGTAATTCTGATTGGCAATGACGGCAAAGCCGCTCCCGTCGTTTCTGATTTTGAAGATTGAGTTCGTGGCAATACCATAAAGCATGCCATCGCTATCTTCAATCAGATCACCCATCGGACTCGGCGTGGAATACAAGTTATACACAACACTAAAGCCTGCACCATCCGTGTTTATTTTGAAGATCACACCTCTTTTGAAAGAACCACCAGCACTTGTAACGCCATACAGTGACCCGTTGGATGACAGGCACAAACTGCCATAGGGCTTGCTGCCATTGGCAGCAGAAAAGTCAAATAGTTTTGTGAAGCTTGTGCCATCTTTGCGAATCTTGAAAATTGTACCAAAGTTGTTATTGCCGCCCACGGCCGTTAAGCCGTAGAGATAACCATCGCCAATATCAAGTAGATGTCCTCTCGGACTTTTGCCTGAAGCATTTGTAAAGTCGTACAGTTTTTGAAATCCGGTGCCATCAGGTTTGAGACGATAGATCACACCAAAGGTATTCGTACCGCCACTATAGGTCATGCCGTATAAGTAGCCATCACCGCCGGAGATTAACTTACCATACGGATTTCTTCCATCAGTGCCCTTGAATTGATAGATCTTCCGGAAGTCGGTGCCATCCTGATTAACACGAACGATATTGCCAACACCTGATGAAACATTTCCAAACACATAGTCGCCGTAAACAGAAATACCATCAGCAGCGATGGTTTTTCCGCCTTCTTCAATGAGGCCCAGAACTTTCACTCCAGAAGCATTCACTCTAAATAAAGTTCCGCCTGCAAATCCGTTGGCATATGTGGTACCGCCAAACAATTCATTGTGACTATTCAAAGCAAGTGAACCTGCACCTCCTGATCCGATGTTTGGATCATTGGCGGAGAGGATCGTTGTTGTATCGGGAAGTACCTGATCGATTTTAAACAAACTATACTGATCGCCATTTAATGTGAAAGCCCTGCCGGTGTTGGATGGGATGAGATCCTTAAATATACCTCGCGGGTTGTTGCCGTCCCCGTCAGTAAAATAGTTTTTATGGATGATGATATTTTCATCCGGGATGCTTTTCTCAGGTTCAGTATTTCGATTGGTGAGTACGCTATACACGCCACCGGGTGTAATTTGGAAAAAATCATTGACGGATGAAGACCAGTTTTGAACAACGCCAACAAGATTGCCCGCTTCCGTAGTGCTCAATGTCAGATACTGGATGTTGGCAACATCCGAGAAGTTATGGAGATAACTATATGGTCCTTGCCAGTAAGGAATCTTGAAGGCTACCGTTTGAGCATCGCTTTTGGTGACACCAATACCATAAAAATTTCCCTCCTGGTCTATGCAGAAATGTGATTGATAGGAAAAGTCCGTGAGATAATATTGTGTGAAGTATAAATCTGTATCTGGCGTAAAGCCGAATAGTATCTGGTCGCTTGTGATCCCGTAAATGGTACGGTTAAAACTAATGAGACCACCGATCAGGTCGCCGCTGACTTCCTTAACCCTTGTGAATCCACTTCCATCGCTATGAACGCGAAAGATGGCATGGTCTGCGAAGCCATAAAGATAACCATCATTGTTAGTGGTCAGATTCCCCTCTGGTATGGCCGGGAATTTAAACAGGGTTTGATACTCGTCGCCATCTTCACTGATTTGAATAAGTTCGGAAAACTGGTCGCCGATTTCGTTTACGCGAACGGCCTGCAGTTTGCCATACGAGTGAACCATACTGGTGAGATGATAGATGCTTTCATTCATTCGGCAGAAGTACGTAAAATCGGAGCCATCCTTGTTGAGGCTGTAAACACCATTACCGTCAAGTCCCCAAAGTTTTTGTTGGGCATAGGTAGAAGATGCGACGGCTAGCGCGATGATGAGAGGGAGTATGAGGGTTTTCATAAGAGGGTATAATTGTTGAAACACGTTTGTATCTTAATACAAGCTACAACGATACCTGCTGAAATACTATGACTGTGACATTAATTGTAGATGATTTTTATCGGGCTTTTGTCATTCGCCAGAAGAGGCTGAAGCGTTGCGCCCCGGATCATTATTAAATATGAGCTTGTTACTATCAGGTATGCTGGCGTCAGACTAACGCAAGAAATCTATCGTTCTCTCCTACTCATCACTCATAATGAATAATCCTATTATGACCGGCACCAGTAAATTAATTTTTAAAAAAATCAGAGATAAATTAAGAAACTAAAAAGTTGCACATATATTTGCAACCGAATGATTTCATAAAGAAGTTTTTAAAATAATGAGAAGAAACATATTTCAAAGCCATCGCAGACCCAACAAGATGAGCGATAATCACCTTAATTGCCTGACAGACAATGACACCAGATGCCATTGTCAACAATTACTGCATCACATCAATCTTATAAATCAATACTAACTATAAAACAGAAAAAATGAACAGATTACAATTTGACTTCCTTGTAAACAAGGACGATAATACATTAACAATCAGGCGCGAATTTGCGGCAGAACGACAACTTGTTTGGGATTGCTACACAAAAAAAGAATTATTAGACAAATGGTTTGCTCCTAAGCCACTTAAGACTAAAACAAAATCGATGGATTTCAGAAATGGCGGACATTGGCATTATGCCATGATCGATCAGGATGGCAATGAATATTGGGGCTATACTGAATACATCAAAATAAACCCAATTGACTCTTACAATACCGTGGACGCCTTTAGTAATGAAAAAGGAGAAATAAATAATGATCTGCCAAAAGCAAAATGGCAAGTCACTTTTACCGATAAAGGTGAAAATTCCGTAGTTGAAACAATCGTCTTCTACGCTTCTCTAAACGATTTAGAAGCGGTAATTAATATGGGTATGCAAGAAGGATTGACTTCTACCCTTGAGAAGTTAGACGAATTATTATCATCCATTAAGAAATAAGTTAAAACCAGAAGCCATGTCAACACTGAATAAAAAAGTAGACACTTACATTGATAATTCAGCCGATTTTGCAAAAGAACTTTTGGAATATCTGAGAAATATTATTCACAAAACCTGCCCTGATGTAGAAGAAGATATTAAATGGGGAACTCCTCACTATTCTTACAAAGGTGATCATTTATGTATGATGGCGGGCTTCAAAAATCATTGTTCTTTCAGCTTGTACAAAGCAGAGTTAATGAAAGACAAAGCGATCCAGGATAGCGTAAAGGCAGGAAAGAAATTCGGTTATATGGACAAACTAAAATCAGTTTCTGAGTTACCTAAAAAAAATATTCTGATTTCACTCATTAAGGAGGCAATGACATTGAATGAGCAGGGAATCAAAAAAGAAGTATCGAAATCTGCCAAATCGAAAGTACTTGAAGTACCTGACTATTTTGAGAAAGAATTAAAAGCAAATACGAAAGCGAAAGAAGTTTTTTATAGTAAATCAGATTCTTTTCGTAAAGAATATATCGTTTGGATTTCTGATGCTAAAACAGACGAAACCCGACATAAACGAATGGATGAAGCATTGGAATGGATAGCAGACGGGAAAGGTAGATTTTGGAAATTCAAAAAGTAAGTAACTGATGTTTCAGGATGAAGTGACACTTCATTGCGCGAAAATATAACTGAGCTTGCTTGAATGTGATAAAAAATAATCCCCTACTATGAAATGCAAAACAGGATTTGCAGGAATGTGGCTCTTCATAGTCGGGGATTACTTCGTGGCTTACGGCTTATTCTTTTATTAATTTCCTTACCACTATTCTTCCTTTATCGTTAATCGCCTGAAGAAAGTACAT
>DATJHZ010000494.1:0-3316 GCA_035493595.1 Cyclobacteriaceae bacterium
TAAACTTTCTGTTAACGAAGGCGATGTTACACAAGCACTTTCATTGGCAGCAACGGGCGGATATCAAACGTGGGGAACAGCTACTTTTAATGATGTAGTTCTTTCCAAAGGACAACAACGAATCCGACTTCACATTGAGAATGCCGGAATGAATTTAGGTTTCATGGTTTTCTCGCTGAGTAAAAAATCAAACGAAGTTGCATTTCATTCTATCTCAGCAGAAACATACCAATCAAGCGAAAATATTTTGGTGAGCTTTAACAAGTCTTTTAATGGAGCAACATTAAACGCTGCTGAATTTAGCAGCACCGTAAATGGAGCTAATGCAACTATAAAAAGTATTGCAGTTAATGCCGGCAACAACTACCAATTGATGATTACTCTTGATCAACCAATTTTTGATGGCGATGTAATTAAGATCTCGTATGCTGGTACTGACGTGAAATCACTTGATGGTTCATCATTAGATGCCTTTACAAATCTGGTGGTGGAAAATAATCTACCTAAACACCTGGCCATTCCAGGCAAAATTGAAGCAGAAGATTATTCAGTCAATAACGGACTTAGCTCTGAAGCGTGCACCGATATAAATGCTGGCCTCGATATGGGTCACACTAATGTTGGTGATTATCTTGACTTTGATGTGAGAGTTGCAAAAACAGCTTTGTATACAATCTCAGTACGCAGTGCATGCAATAGCACTGCAGGTTCTATTGCAATTCAACAGCTTGGTGCCTCTAATCAAATTCTGAATCAAGTGAGCGTTACTATCCCTGTTACTGGTGGCTGGCAAACATGGACAACAGTAAAGGCAAATATTAATTTAACAGAAGGAATCTCCAAGATTAGGGTTAAGGTTACGCAGATTGAATTCAATCTGAATTGGTTTGATTTTGCTGAGGCTTTCGTCAGTGGTACAAAAGATAACAGGCAAGGTAATCTGCTGATGTATCCTAATCCTGTTAAGAACTACCTGAATATAGAAATGCCAGACAACACTGTCGGTAAAAAAAAAATGATTAAGATCAGCTCTGTCAGTGGTGTAACGATTAAGGAAATGGAGCTAAACAGTGCAAATGAATCGCAGCCCGTTTTTGTTGGCGATATATCACGTGGGCTATACATGGTTGAAGTACAAACACCAGGTAATGTTTGGCGCAACAAAATTATAATAGAGTAAGCATGTTGTTATATAGATTCCATCGTTACTCTTATTATAAATGAAGATTTAATAAGTAGAATATGAAATCATAGATTCAGTCATCCCTCTCAGAAGGAGAGGGACCGAGGGTGAGGCCTAGAGCAAAGAGTTTTTACTGCCTGGGAATTCACATTCCACTACAAGAACTTTTGTTGAGAATTGCACATGTTCTTAACACTAGAGTGAGGGTTATTGTCAGTCTGTCTCAGCGGACTGACATTTTTTTTATGTGACGCTAAGCTTTCAATTGCTCTGGTCTTGATCCTCTTTTTATATCCGTCTCATTCATCTCATCATACTACGATTTCACTACGGCATTAACGCGAACCGACTTCCGGAACACCTGGATGATTCAAAATACTTTTCTGTGTTTAAAAACTTAACATGCTGATAATCAAAATCGAAGATGGTCATGGCGAGGTTCTGACGTAGGGTTATTTTCTGATGAAGTGTTTGAACCGTAGCCAATTTTTCGGTTCAACCCTAGTCATGCGCATACTTTTGGACTTTCGACGAAATCGTTTTCGAGAGGTTATTTATCGATTGCGCTTTCGAAGGAAAGTATAACTCTAAACCTAAATGTAAATGCGTATGAAAGAATTTCTACTCGCGAGGAAGCGGTATCTGTATTGCCTCCTTATGTTGTGTTTAACGCTCTGGGGGCAGGCTCATGCTCAGCAGAGAAGTGTAACCGGTACGGTAACGGATGGTCCATCAAAGGATCCACTACCGGGTGTCAGTGTTTTAGTTCAAGGCTCTTCAGTCGGCACCATTACAGATGCCAATGGTTCGTACACTATTTCGGTTTCATCAGATGATGCTGTTCTTGTGTTTACGTTTGTTGGTTACGCAAAATCTGAAATTAGAGTAGGATCTCAATCAACCATCGATGTTCCATTAACAGCCGACATAACTTCACTACAAGAGATTGTTGTTGTTGGGTACGGCGAGCAAAAGAAAAGTGTTGTTACCGGATCGATCACATCTGTGAAAGCATCTGATTTGGAGAACATGCCGATCACTCGTGTCGAACAAGCTTTGCAAGGAAGAACTTCAGGTTTAACTATTGCGGCAAGTTCAGGTCAACCTGGTTCATCTTCAACAGTAAGAATCAGAGGAACCACTTCATTGAATTTTAGCGATCCTCTATATGTAGTTGATGGTGTGCCCATAGATGTTGGTGGCATTGATTATTTAAATCAGAATGATATTGAGTCTATTGAAGTTTTAAAAGATGCCGCATCAGCTGCTATTTATGGAACTCGTGCAGCTAACGGCGTTATTCTGATCACCACTAAAAAAGGAAAAGCAGGCAGCTTACAAGTTAACTATTCAGGTTACTACGGTACTCAGGCACCAGCCAGAAAAATACAACTTTTAAATGCTACACAATATGCAACATTGCGTAACGAAGCATCAGTAGCAGATGGTAAAGGAATAGTATTTGAAAATCCAAGTTCATTAGGTAAAGGAACGGATTGGCAGAAGTTGATTTTTAACAACAACGCCAAAATCCAGAATCATGATCTTAGTATCAGTGGTGGTAGCGAAAAATCTACTTACTATGCTTCATTCGGATACCTGAATCAGGAAGGTATTGTTGCAACAGATATTTCAAAATACGAGCGTCTCAACGTGCGTTTCAATTCATCGCACAAAGTTACCAAGTGGTTCAGGTTTGGAAATAACATCGGTTATTCTCACATCAACAATAAGGGCATTGGAAATACTAACAATGAATTTGGTGGAATACTAAGTTCAGCTGTCAACCTCGATCCTATTACGCCAGCTGTAGTAACCGATCCTGCTGTAGCAGCTGATGTGCCTTACTCTAATCACCAGTATGCAGTGAGAGATGCCAACGGTAACCCTTATGGAATTTCCTCGATCGTTATGCAGGAAATGTCAAACCCATTAGCCTATATAAAAACACATTTAGGCAACCACGGATTTTCTGATAACATTGTTGGAAATGCTTATGTTGAAGTTGAACCACTGAAAGGACTGATTGTTAAATCAAACATTGGTGCCAAGCTGGCTTATTGGGGAAGTGAAAGCTTTACACCACTTGCTTACTTCAATAGCGTAAGCCAAAATTCTACAAACAGTTTTTAT
>DATJHZ010000495.1:0-16412 GCA_035493595.1 Cyclobacteriaceae bacterium
TTTTGGCGTCCAGTTTTACCGTGACAAAATTCAAGAACAGATTGATGAATCCAACCGCGCACTAAGTGCTGTTGAACGCCAGCAACAACGTTTCTCTAATCAGAACCGCGACCTGAATATGAAACTTGAAGATAACAAGCGCGAGAAGATCCAACTTGAAAAATCGCTTGTTGACAACAAGACAGAATATGAAACTCTGTTAAAGAAAATAGAAAAGAATAAAAAAGATCAGGACTCACTGATTACTTCTAACGAGCAGATTAAAAAAGTAATTGAAGCACAGAAGGCGAGACAGGGTAAAGTGAATTGAATAAAAATTCACCCTCATTGCTATTGTTTACTTTATGTCTAATTTTTCCTTATTAAGAATCCATTGGTAAGTTACAGTGTCATAAAGTGACGCATCATTAGGCCACTGCACATAACTCTTCATCTTCAAAAATTCATCCACCTCTCCCTTAACCATTTTCTCAAACAGAAACTCTCCTTTTGCTTTGGCGTCTTGTTCAGCGAGAATAGGCGTTACAAAAATTTCTCTGAATCCCTCTAATGTATAATTCTCGCCAAGCTTAAAGTATCCTCCCACAGCTCGTCTCTCCTCAACTCTATTCCCTGGCCTCAACATTAAAAAATAATTTACACCCTTTTCATTCTTATAAAATTTGTCGATAGAAAATCTCCTTAGTGTTTTTGGGTCAGAATAAAATGAACGGTGCTCAGGTTTAAAGCGATCTTTCATGAGTGTATAAGGAGGAGCAATAAAAATATAGTTTATAATACTTGCCTGTATGGAATCACACTGAGATGCATCATAATAGTCAGCAACGTCATAATTGTTTTTCATTGAACAGCCTGCAATTGAAAGTACTGATATGATAATTAAGAGGTACTTCATAGTAAGAAATGAGAGTTATTACAGTGTACGGACAAAAAAAGATCGGAACCTCATGGTTCCGATCTAAAATTACTATAAATAAAAGGAAATAATTTAGTTTGAGCTTGAGCTATAGTCAGTTAATTGAGGGCTCCAGTTAACCCAACCTGTAGTCCAATCTGTAGTACCGAATGCACCGCGGTATGTTACTACTTCAAAGCCTGTGAAGCCTGTGAAGTCAGCACCAGTAGTTAATAATGAAGATGCCGTAGGAATTAACGTTGGCGTTCCATTTAATGGTTCGAATACAGTTGAGCTAAGACCTGTATCAGACCATTTTGCTTTCACAGTATTTAGACCATTAAACCATAACACTGGGCTTGTATTGTTAATTTGTTTTTCACCCTGATTAGCAGCTGTTGAGTAAGCAAATACACCATTTGTAAATGCACCTTCTCCACCAGCAACTACACGACCGATAGGATTATTTGGATGTTTGCTTCCAGCAGCAGATAGGCCAAGTACAGTTTGCTCATCTGTTGTAGCTGCTGAACCAAAACCATTTGCACCCCAACCTTCTACACCAGCCAAGATGTTGTTCTTTAAAACTAAATCTCCATTTGTAGCATTTGCAATTGTTCCAGGGCTTCCCAATTGGTTGTCAATATAGATACCATTAGGATAAGCTGTGATAATAGAATTTATAATATCCTGCTGTGCATTTCTTCTGATCTGTGCACCATTCTGGAATTGAAGATTGATTGTTGAGCCACTGGTAGCTTTACCACCAATGATTGTCATGTTAGAAAATTGGGCAGCTGTTATCGGAGTATTTGATGATCCATTCGCATCATTATCACACTCAAAACCATTAGATCCTGATTGGTCAGCAATACTCTTATCGCGAATACCAAGGCCATATTGAACTTTGCCACTGAAGCCATTGTCTGTATCAAAATCATCGTCAATACCTTTGTAAGCAACTAAGTGAGTAGCAGTAACTGTTCCACCAAACCATTCGTATGAATCGTCATTAGCATAAGTAACTTGTATATGATCAAGTGTAGTGCCTGAACCTATGCTGCCAAATGTTATACCGTTGATTTCCTGATTAGGATTAATAGGATAACCTGCATACTCAACTCGAACATATTTTAATGTACCAGAGTTGTCATCAAGGGCAGGTGATGCTCCACCACCATGGAATCCACCGTAAGCACCTTCTAGTTCTTCGATGCCGTCTGTTCCAGTAGAAACAGAACCTTTAATATTGTTTGCAGATTTTCCACAAAGTACTACACCACCCCAATCGCCAGAAATGCGTGATCCAGGAGATTTTTCTGAAGTAAATATAATCGGCTTGTCTGCAGTACCGATCGCCACTATTTTGCTACCTCTCTGAACAATCAATGTTCCACCAGGTGTGCCTACTTTACCATAAATAACAGTACCAGCTTCAATAGTAAGTGTTGCTGTTGCTGAGATCGTAGGGGCTACACCAGCGCCTGAATGCTCATCTTTTCCTACACGAACAAAACCTACTAATCTATAAATGGTATCCACAGACCAAGTAGTATTTTTTGTGATGTTGCCAGTAACATCTTTAATATATTTGGCTGGCGTAGCAGTAATTGTAACAGAAAATGTTTTAGAAAGAGATTGTTGATCTTTCTTGTCAGAGGCCTGAAAAGTAATAACAGTAGTAGAACCTACCACAGCATCAGCAGGGATAGTATATTCTATAGTTACGTCCTTAGTAGTTGCTCCAGCTAGATCAACGTTTGGTAGAGCAGTGCTGGCAGCACCATTCACAGTGATTGCAAGTGTCTTGCCTCCTTCAGGTGCATCCACTGTAACTATAGTAGTTACTTTTTGACCAGGTGCATTTGAAGTCGTTGTTGAACTTAAACTTACTGTAGGGGCTGCTGCGTTGCCTGAATCAGAAGAATTACAAGAAGACAAATACGCAACACTCGCTAAAAGTGTGACAATCATAACTGGAAATTTCCAGTTTAGTATTGTCTTAATTTTATTTTGTTTCATCACAATATTTTTGGTTTAGTTTTTAAACTCGGGACAAACCTACGATCCGTGTATTACCTGAATGTTAAAGCAAATCGAACTTTTCTTTATGCTTGTTGAATGGCATTCAACTTTTCTAAATGAAAAAAGCACCTGATTGCCTCACAACCAGATGCTTTTGCCCTACATTCTCCTGAACGAATTCTAGAGAAGCTTCCAGGTAAATCCTAATGAGAAGACCTGTCCTGGTTTATATTTCTGTACAGTTTGATCCTTAGAGCGGTCAAACTTGCCATCATCATTTCCATCTTGCAAGAATGTTACTGGTTGATTGAGAATATCTGTAACACCACCTTTTAACTGTAATCGCTCTCCAATCTGTTTGCTGAAAGTAAGATCGAGAACACCCCTTGGCATAGTATAAACATCCTTGTAAGATTTATTCCCTACAAATACAATGCTTCTTCCAACGATGTTGTAAAGCAAATTAACCTGCCAACCAGATTCTTGTGAGTTGTAAAAAATTCCTGAATTTATAACGTAAGGAGCTTGTCCTTGCATAGGTCTTGAAGACTTTCTTCCAACAGTATCTGTTGCATAAAGTTTAACAGTGCTCTTAATAAATGTTGCGTTAAACATTAAACTTATATTATTCAGCAATTTCGAGTCGGCAAGACCACTTAAGGATTTCTTTATCTCAACCTCAGCACCTAAAGAATTGGCATAGTTTGCATTCTTGAAGAAAATCTGTTTCAAGCCACCGCCTGGACTATTAATATCTACTAAAGTTTCGATAGGGTCTTTGAAGTGTTTAGAAAATAATCCAAACGTTACCATCTCTGTTTTGCTTGGATAATACTCCCATCTCAAATCAATATTTTGAATTGTGGCCGTTCGCAAAGCTGGATTTCCTCTGTATAAGAAATTGAAATTGAAATCAAAATAGGAGAATGGTGCCAGCTCGCGGAATTCAGGTCTGTTCAAAGTTTTACTATAAGCTGCTCTCACTAGCATTTTGTCCGTGAAGTTATAGCTTAGATTTCCTGAAGGCAGAATGCGATTAATTTGATTTTTTGGATTAACTGGTGCAGGTATAAAATCATCATAGCTATGAAGCTGTTGTAAGTTATTTTCAACACGCGCTCCTGCATCCAGCTTAATCTTTTTAGTAAACGGGATTGAAGTCATTAAGTAGTATGCTAACAGATTATTGGATGCTCTGTAACTATCCTTTTTATAAGTCAATTCACCCAATTGGATTCCAGTTGTGTTATTTATGTTTTGTGGTTGAAATAATTCTCCAATTGTTAAATTCTGGAGGCTATAGTCAAAACTTGCACTTTGCTTGTAACCGATGTTACGAGCGGAGAATGTACGGCTCTTGTTCTCAAAGAAAAAGCCACCTTTTATTTCAGGATTCCTCAAAGCATCCTCTAAGAAATTGAAACGATGTTTTATTGATAGTCCTCCGGAATAAGCACTCTCGTTTAGCTTAGAATAGAAACGACCCAAAGAATTTGGAAGAATAGTATTTGGCACAACAATTTGTGCACCCCCGTTACCATCCAGATTTGTTAGAAATCTTTTGTAGTCTGGTTGGTCACGGTATGAATTATTGTAACCAGCAACCCATTCAACTGTTGTTCGCTTGTTAAAGAAGTCGTGGGTACCAAGAAGTTGTCCTGAATAAATCCCTCTATAATACTTATCAAAGCCTCCATTCTTTTGCCCTGTACTATTCTCTACACCAGTTCTATCTACATATTGATCTTGCGAACTCTGGTTATAGAGGTTCTTAAATTCGATTATGTGATTAGGGTTTAACTTAAACGCCCAATTAAATAAAAATCCAGTTCGCACATATTGATTATACTGTTTATCACTATAGCCATAATTCTGGTCAATCTTACTTCCGCTTTCAGTGTAGTCGTTTCTTCTTACAGTATATGTAGCGAATGAATTTGAATAGCTCAACGCACTAATATTGCCAATTTCGACTGATCCTATTTTAAATTTTTT
The DNA here is from genome assembly GCA_035493595.1 of Cyclobacteriaceae bacterium. GTDB lineage: Bacteria > Bacteroidota > Bacteroidia > Cytophagales > Cyclobacteriaceae > DATCRE01. The sequence goes on from DATJHZ010000495.1 coordinate 4,916, forward strand.
GTTCACTGTTAAAGTAAAGCGTTGGTCAGGTGAAGCTGTTCCCTTTACTGGTGTCCAAAGATTTTTAAGTGATCGTCCAACATTTACGAGGTCGTCACCTTGGGTGTCGCTTGTAACTTTACTTGGGAATTTTGATGGCAAGTCATAAAACCCAGTGTTAAATCCTGTGTTAAATCCTTTATTTTTTTGCTGATGTAAATAATTCTCGAATGTCGTCCCCACACGAAACTGAGTACTATAGTCTAAAATAATTCCATTCTCGTCAGGGATGCTTTTTGTAAAGACTTTCACAACACCACCAGCAAAATCACCTGGTAAATCAGCTGACGCACTTTTAAAAATAAGCATGCGATCAAGCTGACTGCTTGGAATCATTGCGAACGAGAACGAGCGAACATCAGTTTCAAGACTTGGCGCATATGCATTGTGAAGTAAAACTGGATTATAACGTGTTGAGAGACCACGGATCTGTACAAATTGATTGTCTACTATTGTAATTCCCGGAACTCTGCGTAGTACTTGTGCCGCATCTCTGTCTAATGATCTTGATATTTGTTCAGCTGTAATTCCTGATACAACTAACTTTGATTCTTTGATAGAACGGAGTAATTCAAAATCTGTATCGGTTTGTCTTTTGGCTTGAATTACAATTTCCTGAAGCTGTGACGATTCTTCTGCTAATGGTATTTCAAGATTCACTCTTTTAGCATCTTCAACTACTACATCCGTAATAAGGTTTGTCTTATAAGTAATAAATGAAACCTGAACATTATACGTACCTGCGGCTAATTTAGAAATCTCAAATTTGCCTTCAACATCGGTAGAAGCGCCTGTGCTTGTACCCTGTATTAATACGTTGGCACCAATAATAGCCTCTCCTGTTACAGCATCTTTTACAACACCAGTAATAGAGCCTTGACCAAACGTCAATGCCGATGTAAACATTAATGATAGTAGCGATAGTAGAATTCTCCGCAGCATAATAGTATTTCTTTGCTGCAAAGGTCACGCTCTAATATTACCTGATGGGAACGCCTATGTTACGAAATTGTTAAAGTGTTAACATTGAAATGATACTTTCTAAATCATTCCAATATGCGTTCTTTGAGTTCTTTAAAGATTATCAACTACTTACTAACACACGTTCAGTTACAGAATTGTTATCTGCTTTAAAATATTTTTACTGAATTGTTAAGTGTACCTACAGTACAATCTCCAAATGTTATTTGCTGATAGGCACCTTATTCAAAATAGCTTTAATGATATCAGACGTCTTGATGTTATCCGCTTCAGCCTCATAATTAAGAATGATCCGGTGGTTCATTACATCCTGGGCGACTTCTTTAATGTCTTCAGGTAAAACATAATCACGGCCTTCCATATATGCCAGAGCTTTAGAAGCCAGGTTAAGATTGATACTGGCACGAGGTGATGCTCCAAACTGAATGTATTGAGCCTGTTCTCCTAACTTATAATCCATTGGCTTACGGGTAGCGTACACCAATTCTATAATATAACGTTCAAGTGATTCTGAGATTTTAACTTTATTAACCTGATCGCGAACAGAGAAAATATCTTCTTTTGTCAGAATTGTATTCACTGTGAAATCAAATTTCATATTAGAAATACGACGCATGATTTCAAGCTCCTGATCTTTTGATGGGTAGTCAACAAATACTTTCATCATAAACCTGTCTACTTGTGCTTCAGGTAGTGGGTAGGTTCCTTCCTGATCAACCGGGTTTTGTGTTGCCATCACCAGGAAAGGTCTGTCTAGTTTAAAGGTAGTTTCGCCAATTGTTACCTGCTTTTCCTGCATGGCTTCAAGCAATGCCGATTGAACTTTAGCTGGAGAACGGTTTATCTCATCGGCCAGGATAATGTTGGCGAAAATGGGGCCCTTCTTGACCTCAAACTTACCTTCCTTCTGATTGTATATCATAGTACCCACCAGGTCAGCAGGCAAAAGATCAGGGGTGAACTGGATGCGTTGGAAATCAAGGTGAAGAATCTGCGCCAGCGTGCTGATAGTTAGAGTTTTTGCCAACCCTGGAACACCTTCTAACAAAATATGCCCATTAGTAAAAAGACCTATGAGCAGGCGGTTAACCATATATTCCTGGCCTACCACTACTTTGCCCATTTCTGCAAATACCTCGCTTATCTTCTCTTTATGCTCCTGATGCTTATCAACTGAAACTACGTCCATACGCTTTTAAAATTTATTACCGATAAAAGTACCGCAATAATAAAGATTTAGTTTAAAAATTGTGAAGAGAAGGTCGGTTAAAGGGTTTAAAGTTCATTGTTTAAGGTTGGATTTGTCACAGGTTGCCGAAACACCGATCGCTGGCATAAGCCAATAGTGATAAATTGGAAGATGGCAAATGAATTGGCAGGAAGCTAAACTTTGCGATAATGAACCTGACCGTTGGGTTTGGTAAGGCGCAATTTGCCTTCTTTGAACATGACCTCAGCTACAAAAACGACTTGTTGAATAAGTCCGGGCCAATTGTCTTTATCTATTTTACGTGCTACATCGGCCGGAACAAATGTTTTCTCGGGACCGCACTCCTCAGCCACCTTTAAAATTGTTTTCCGAATATCCTCAGCGTATTGCATGAATGATATATTAGGTCACTTAGGCATTGCTAACATCAATTGCCTTAATATTGTTCAAAAATTAAAAATCGCAGAAATCAGACCAGTTAGTCATGGCTTAAAAATGATGACATCAGTTTAATTTGCGCACTACTTTTGTTTATGATTGATGAAAATTTTACCCAGGAAGAAGCAGATGATGAACTTTATATACACCATCAAATCACTGCAGACCCTAAGCAAAGTCTGGTTAGAATTGACAAGTTCTTGCAAGACAGACTTCCGAATGTAACTCGAACCAAAGTTCAGGGTGGCATTCATGAGGGGTTTGTTAAAGTCAATGATAAACCTATAAAGCCTAATTACAAGGTTCATCCTGGCGATGTTATAACTGTGGCCTTTCCTGAACCTCCTCGCGATACCGACGTAGTCGCAGAGAACATTCCATTAAATATTGTTTATGAAGATGAGCACTTGCTGGTAGTAAACAAACCACCCGGCATGGTAGTACATCCTGCCTATCAGAACTGGAATGGTACACTGGTGAATGCGCTGACATTTCATTTTCAAAATCTTCCTGAAATGCCAGGCAATAATGGCCGACCAGGTTTAGTGCATCGAATTGATAAAGATACTTCAGGCTTGCTCGTTATCGCTAAAACTGAACAAACACTAACATCACTTGCCAAACAATTCTTTGATCATAGTATTGAACGTACCTATTGGGCACTGGTGTGGGGCATACCTGAACCTGCTCAAGGTACTATAAATGTAAATGTCGGTAGAAGTCTAAAAGACAGAAGAATAACTACCGCATTTCCTGATGGTGATTTTGGACGACATGCTATTACGCATTACAAAGTTTTGCAAGATTTTCGTTATGTGTCATTATTGGAATGCAAACTTGAAACGGGACGCACACACCAGATACGCGCTCACATGAAATATCTTGGGCATACCTTATTTAACGATGCTACCTATGGAGGTGATGCACCGTTGAAGGGGACTATTTTTTCTAAATACAAATCTTTTGTTGAGAACTGTTTTAAGCTGATGCCTCGACAAGCTCTACACGCTCGAACGCTTGGATTTATACATCCTCACACCAAAGAGTTTATGCGCTTTGAATCTGAATTACCAGAAGATTTCAAATCTGTGTTGGAGAAATGGGAACATTACGTGAAGTACACTTAGTGGCGAGGACCAGTAGTCAATAGTATTTTATTTTCTTGTTGACAATCTAGGGCGAGGTTACTAATCCGGAGCTTTAAAACAATCTCTCACTTTTTAGTATGTATCTCAGCCGAGGTTCATGTCATTCACCGAATAGAAATTTTCTAGGTGTTTGTTAAAATGATCTTTGGCGATTCATACTATATTTTAGTAGGTAACGTTTCTATTTTGCATGGAATAATTAAGTTCAACAAACTTTCCATTTATGAAAAAAATCATATTTACAACACTGGTAATATTGACTGGAGTCTTATCGTTAAGCGCTCAGGTTATTGGAAAAGTTTTTCCTGACATGCAGGCCGAAAGTGTTGAAGATAAAGTTGTAAAACTCCCTCAGGATGTAAAAGGCAAATACACATTACTGGGATTAGCCTATTCAAAAAAATCTGAAGACGAACTTAATTCCTGGTTTCAACCTGTGTTTGAAAAGTTCATTCAAAAATCAAACGGACTTATGTCTGGTTTTGCGTATGATGTGAATGTTTATTTCATTCCTATGTTTACAGGCGTAAATGCTGCTGCCACGGGCACAGCCAAACGCAAGGCAATTAAAAATGTAGATGCACAATTACTAACCTATATTTTATTTTACAAAGGCGAACTAAAGACTTATAAGGAAGCGCTTGATTTTGAGAAAAAAGATATACCCTACTTTTTTGTGTTGGATAAAGAAGGCAAAATTGTCTATGCAACTTCTGGAAAATATTCAGCAGCCAAAATGGATGAGATTGAAGAAGCTATCGAATAAAAATCTTTTCAGTGATAATATTAGTGAACAAAAATTCATTGAAGTAAATTAGTAAATGAATTTTCTTGCGCTTTTTTCTCTTTCGCTCGCACCGGGTATTGCTATTGGTCTTTATATCTACCTTAAAGATAAACATGAGCGTGAGCCTGTTCATTTACTACTTATAAGCTTTCTTTACGGCACTGTTAGCACACTTATAACGTACTCTATAAGCTTTCCTGTAAATCTGTATTTCTTTACAAAGGAAGCAGATGTTATTGATCAGTTCTACAATGCTTTTTTTAAAGTAGCACTTGTTGAAGAGTTCAGTAAATTTCTGTTTGTTCGGTTTGTGCTTTACTATAATAAAAATTTTAATGAACCCTTCGATGGAATAGTATATGCTGTCATGGTGAGTATGGGCTTCGCTACATTAGAGAACATCATGTACGTTTTTAATCAGGGATTTTTCACTGGCTTTTTAAGACTCTTTACTGCAGTGCCAGCGCATGCTACTTTTGCCGTCATCATGGGCTACTTTTTGGGAAAAGCTAAGTTCACGCACAGACGAGAAATATATTATAGCCTCGTTGCGCTAATTACTGCCACGTTCTTTCATGGCATCTATGATTATTTCTGGTTTATCTCTTACGTGCCGGGTATTTGGATAGGTGCTGTCGCTGCCTTGTCTGTTGGTTTTTTTCTCTCTCGCAAAGCCATTCATTTACATCAGATAGCATCACCCTTTATTAGATTGGAAAGAGAAGAATTTTCCAAGACTCTTGATAGTAGCGATATAGAACCATCACAGAAAGAAGTAGAGTAGCTAGCGAATTTTCTTTAAAATAGTTTTCTTAAAGAAACCCTTTTGAATAAGATCTACTAATTGCTTTGGAGTAGGATCAATCTGATACAACTTCTCGGTTGTTGAACTTGTACTGTCAATTTCTACCTCGAAAGAAACGCGTTCGAGGTAATCAGAGAAGCTGCCATCTTGCTGCTCCAAAACCAGGTAGGCCATGTCTCCATTTTTCTCTGGTTGAACAACACGAAGAAACCACTCTGGCCTCTTGTTGATGCTTAAAAAATAATATCCCTTATAAAATTTAAGCACCAGGCTATCACTTAAAAAGGCTGCATCATTTGGATTGTGTCCAAGTTTATAACCCTGTGCCGTAACAAAAAGAGTATCTTCGGTTTTACCATCATCATTTTGAATGGCATAGTTACCCCACAATTTTTCAGGAACTCTGGCAAGACCTTTTTTACCTTTTGGCTGAGCTTCTTTAAACGATATTTCTTTACAGGAAATGAGTGACAGAAGAGCCAAAACAATAACGAAATTCCTGATGAACATGGGTCAATCACTTTTACATAACTAAGGTATTGAATATAAATCAGAATAATTTTATAAACTTTGTAGTACTTACAACTTTCAAAAGAGCCCTCGTGTCTATTGAATTATCGGCTATTCTGAAGTGATATGAGATTTTCTATTTATTTGGTTTTGATTGTGGGGATTTTGAGTAGTTGCAGTGTGGCTAGCGACAATAACTTTAATTTATCTTCTCTCTCCTATGATCTAAATTCATCCCAGTTGGGATGGGGAGGGGATTTTGCTGATTATAAAATCAAGGACTCCGTTTTGTGCGATTTAAAAATTGAGTCTGCTGCCTTACCCTCAAATTTGTCAGTCAACCAAAAATCCATCAAAATTTCGGGTACTAACTGGGGTGATAATCTTTTTATGTTTTTAAAGAAAAAAGTCTCTGGTCTTAAGCCCAATGCTAATTATACCGTAGTTTTTGAGGTTGAACTGGCATCTGATGCCCCTCTTGGTAGTGCCAAGGGAGATAGTGTTTTTTTAAAAGTAGGTGCTGTCTCACAAGAGCCTAAAGCAATAAAAGAGGGTGATTATTACAGAATGAATATCAATAAGGGAGTTGGGTATGCTGGCGGATCTGACATGGTCGTTATTGGTACAATAGGCACTTCTTATAACGCGCAAGGTTACTCCCTGATTCAAAAGAGCAATGATACTAATTCATCAAATCCATATATTCTAGGTCATACTAATGACAAAGGTGAACTGTGGCTTATCATAGGTACTGATTCAACCTATAGAGGCTTTTCATCTATTTATTATACCTCGGTAACTGTGGTGATCAGTATCTCGTAGAGGTGACTGTGCGGCTATATTTTTGTCACTCGATCTGACGCTCTTTTGTTGTTGATGCTCTTCAGATTCCAAACTTCAATCCTTGCTTCATAGCCTTTTGGTACTTCTTCTGATCGAAGCGGTAATAGTAAGGTGCTTTATGCGCGCCGCCAAGTTTGCGTTCATTAAGGCGTTGCAAAATATCCAATGCCAATATCTTCTTCTGAAAGTTTCTTCTATCTAACGATTTATCCAGAATGGTTTCATAGAGCTGCTGCAACTCTGGCATGGTAAACTTATCGGGTAATAAATTAATACCCACCGGATAATCATTCAGATTCATTTGTAAAGACTCCAATGCTTTCTTGATGATATCAGCATGATCAAGCATTAGCTTCGGAATCTTATGCACATCGAACCATCGGCAATCATCAGATAATGAATCTGGCATAGGTTTTACCTTCGAAAACTCTACCAGCGCCCAATAGCCAATAGTTATAAAACGCTCCATAAGCCAGCTGTTCTTCTTAGCTTTAAGAGGTGCATTTTTTCCTTTGGTCCGCTCTCTGTTCGGATCTCCAAACGTGAAGAATTGTTTTAGGAAAATATCATTCAGGCCAGTGCGTTCTCGTAAGATTCTTTCGGCAGATTTATCAACATGCTCGTCTTTATAAATAAATCCACCGGGCAAACACCATTGTTGTAAATCATTCCATTTTAGAAGCAATACTTTTAACTGGTTCTCATGGAAACCAAAAATGACACAATCAATAGAGATGTGTCTGAGATAATATTCTTGACCATGCTCCAGGAACTCCTTTGTATCAAAATTCTTATTGTTCAGCCTTTTCATGATTTGTTAAAAATAGGAAATCTAAATACGGATTGTTACAGAGGTTTGTTCATAATTTATAGATCATGCATAAAAAAGCCACGCAACTCTGCGTGGCCCTCTCTAGTGCAAGCAGAGAGTTAGATCTTATTTTCCAAAGTCAACAGTTGGTGCTTTGTCGGCTCCATCAGCTGATTTGAAAAATCCTTTTTCTTTAAAGCCTCCGATCATGGCAATAATGTTACTTGGGAAACCTAGTATGGCCGAGTTATAGATCTGAACAGCTTCGTTAAAACGTTTACGAGCAACTGAAATTCTGTTTTCAGTTCCTTCTAGCTGAGCCTGTAAATCAAGGAAGTTTTGATTGGCTTTCAGGTCAGGGTATTTTTCCATCACCACCATTAAACGACCAAGAGCTGAACTCACTCCATCCTGAGCTTGTTGAAACTGAGCCAGTTTATCTGGCGTAAGATTACTTGGATCAATATTAACTGACGTAGCCTTAGCCCGTGCTTCAACTACTTTTGTTAAGGTTTCTTGTTCAAAATTAGCATATCCTTTCACTGTGTTAACAAGGTTTGGAATAAGATCCATTCTGCGCTGATAATCTGATTCAACATCAGCCCAGGTTTTTTTAACTTCCTGATCTTTGCCAACCATGCCATTATATTTAGCTATACCCCAAAGGGCTATAACGCCAAGGATAATCCAGGGAAGAAACTTTTTAAATTGTTGCATATTCTGTGTTTATTTTTTGTAGTTAAACCAAAGTTAAATATCGTGAATTAACGAAGGAGACAAAAGTTAGTTGTTTTTCATTTTTCAGAATTACAAATCACTCTTTAATTAGTTTCCTTCCATCATCTTCTCAGCACTATCAGCAATACGTAGTTGTTCAATAAAATTATCAATTTCGCCATTCATTACCGCTGGTAAGTTATGTTGTGTATAACCTATTCTATGATCTGTAACACGACTCTGTGGATAATTATAGGTTCTTATTTTCTCCGAGCGATCGCCAGTTCTAACGATTGATTTACGCGCTGCCCCTAATTCAGATTGTTGTTTTTCAAGTTCTATCTCATAGAGCTTTGTCTTCAACATTTGCAACGCACGCTCACGGTTAGCATGCTGTGAACGCTCCACCTGGCAGGTAATAACAATGCCTGTAGGCTTGTGCGTCATTTGCACTTTTGTTTCAACCTTATTTACATTCTGTCCTCCGGCACCACTTGAACGTGCAGTCTGTACTTCCAGATCAGCAGGACTAATTTCAATGGCTACATCTTCTACCTCTGGCAAAACAACCACTGATGCTGCTGAAGTATGAACTCTCCCCATCTGTTCAGTTGCTGGTACACGCTGTACACGATGTACCCCTGACTCAAATTTGAGCAGACCGTAAACACTCTCACCACTTACGCTGCATATAACTTCTTTATAACCACCCGCCGTGCCTTCAGTAACATCCAATACAGACATCTTTAGCCCTTTGCGATCACAATAGCGTTGGTACATCCTCCACAGATCTCCAGCAAAAATGGCAGCTTCGTCGCCACCTGTACCTGCTCTGATTTCCAACATCACATCTTTATCATCATTAGGGTCTTTCGGGATGAGGAGCTCCTTAAGGTCTTGTTCGTATTGCTGAATTTTCGGCTCCAGTTCATCAATTTCAAGTTTGGCCAGCTCACGCATTTCAGCGTCCTTCTCCTTCTCTAGAACTTCCTTGGCCTGCTGCAAGTGGCCTTTTGCTTCCTGAAACATGTTGTAGCGATCCACAATCTTTTCAAGATCACGGTATTCTTTACTAAGCCCCGAAAACTTCTTTATGTCCTTCATGGTATCAGGCTGGCCAAGAAGCTGCCCAACTTCCTCAAAACGTAGCTTTAACTCTTCTAATTTCTCAATCATAATATGAAATGTGCGCAAAGTTAGTGAATAGACCTGATACGTTTATTTCTAAATTGGCAACTCCAATAAAGTTTGTTCCAGTCTTTTGCCTATCGGAAATATTCAAATGATTAGGATTTTCATAACAACCCTAACAACTTTGCTTTTAAAACACAGCTGGTATAAGCTTCAAATATTTTTTATCATGAGACGATTTTTATATGTTTTTATTCTTTTGCTAACGGCCTGCGGTGGTAAACTTTCTGATGAGCAACGAAAGCGAATAAAAGAGGATATGAAGCAGCATAAGATTATGCGTGTCACTGATGCGGAAATAACAGAAGCAGCTTTTAAACATGGTCGTGAAGTAATGAAAGCAATATCTCTAACAAAGAATAGTACCACAAAAGTTGATTCCCTCGGCAGCGTGTTAAAGACCAAAATAAAGTGGATTGTACCTGGCGCTAAAAATGCATTGGAAATTGAGAATCAATTAATAGAAGCTTACCTGGTGAGTTCCATCAATGGTGGCATGGAAGACAATGTTCAGCGACTCGGAACTGACTCTTTGCTTTTTACACAACCTGTCACTGAAAAACTAAAAGATGGTTCTGAAAATGTAAAAGGTATGTGGAGTATTAGAATGGCCAAAAAGGATTTGATTTTAGCCATGGATAAATAAGTGATATTATCGCATTACTTTTTCATAACACCTTTATATCTCCAGCAATCTACGACATGATCATTCACGAGACCACACGCCTGCATGTGCGCATAGATTACGGTTGTGCCAACAAACTTAAAACCACGCTTAATTAAATCTTTACTGAGTGCGTCAGATTCTGGTGATGTTGGTGGCACTTCTTTTAATGATTTACGTGTATTAATAACCGGCTTGCCTCCTACAAAACTCCAGATGTATTTATCAAATGATCCAAATTCTTTTTGAACTTCAAGAAATCGTTTTGCATTATTAACAGCAGCATTCACTTTAAGTTTATTGCGGACAATACCCGGATCCTGAAGAATCTTTTCAATCCTGGCTTTGGTAAACCGTGCTACCTTAACAGGATCAAAGTCAGCAAAGTTTTTACGATAACCATCCCGTTTGTTTAATATGGTAGACCAGCTTAAGCCAGCCTGAGCACCTTCCAGAATTAGAAATTCAAAGTGAACATGATCGTCATGAACTGGCAGTCCCCATTCTTCGTCATGATATTTTATGTAGGTGTCTGACTTCAGGCACCAGCCACAACGTATTTTTTCTTTCACAGTTATCTCTTAAGTTTTGAATTCAGATTATCGAAAGTTATTAAATATATCAGATGTACAATTAGATTTCACCTACTCTGTTATTTGATTACTTCATCCATTCATACACGGTATAATGTGAACCATCCATACCCATAGCTTCGTAGGTCTTTATACCTTTTTCATTTTTTTTATCAACGTAAAGTCTTAACCCTATCATCCCAGGATCATTTTTAATTTTGGCGATCAGATCATTATACATCAATTTAAAAACTCCTTGCTTACGGTGACTTTCCTTCACATACACGGATTGCAACCACCAAACCATTCCATTTCTCCAGTCACTCCATTCATACGTTATCATGTGGCATGCCACAGGTTCACCCTTATCTTCGGCTATTTTGTAAATACCCCTGGTTCTATCCTGAAACATAGCTTCGATACCTTTCTTTAGGACTACTGAATCCAGAATAACTTCTTCTGATTCGTACGCTAGCTTACATTGAAAATCAATCAACACCTCCAGATCATCAAGGGTTGCTTCTCTAATCAATATCATGATAGTGCTTGTTTTATATCATTGATCAAATCTTCAGCTTCTTCAATACCAACCGAAAGACGAACCAGATTATCCGTGATACCAATAGCATTTCGTTCAGCCAAACTCATTTTTACATGCGATGTTCTTGCTGGCGATGCCACTGTAGATTCAACACCGCCCAAGCTCAAAGCTCGTTTGATAAGCTTTAGTTCATCGATGAACAAGTGAGCGTTTCCTTTTACTTCAAAAGAAAGCATACCA
>DATJHZ010000496.1:0-13050 GCA_035493595.1 Cyclobacteriaceae bacterium
TGATGCTCCATCAACAACAACATACTCTATGTCCGGATGATTCTGTGAGCTAACAGAATTAATTGTATCCTGAAAGGTGGCATCAGAATTATATGTTACTGTGATTAAGGAAATTTTCATCATTATTAATTTATCACTCGCACTTTTTTCTTAACCGCAGGGTTGCCCTGATAAATACCATAGGCCTCCAGGTCACTAGTTGCAACAGATAATACTGATAATACACTGTGAGAAAAACAAGTTACTCCTGGACAAACAACTGACTTCGCTCCTATCCATACACCCTCTTCAAGTATGATTTGGCCAATAACAAGATCAAAGGTTGTTTTATTATAATTGTGATTACCTGTTAGCAGCATAGAACCTTGCGAAAGACATACATTATCACCAATTGTAACTTTTGTCAAGCAATCAATCCATACTTTTTCACCTATCCATACGTAATTACCAATGGTCAAAAGCCATGGATATTTAATATTTACGCCGGGCTTTATAGTTACGCCTTTCCCCACATGAGCTCCGAAAGTACGAAGTAAGAAAGTTTTAAGAGCTCCCGGAACTAGAATAGGAGAATTAAAGAAAATAGAATTCGTAACATACCAGCACAATCTTTTCAACATACCAGCTCCGGGATTGTAATGTTCGTTGCTATATTCCTGTAAATTTACTTTCATAAACATTACCTATTCATCAATCAGAAAGCTATAGTCTTTTTTAAAATCTGTTTTATGCCAATAGTCTATGGCGTACTGCATGCTTTTGTTTCGAAGTGCCGCATAGTCTTCATCAGACCATTTGGATACTTGTTTTAGTATAGATGGTAAAGACTCCTCGTCTTCCAGTACTATATAAAACCCAGCTCCTTTTTCTTCAATATTCTGCCACGGCGTCTTTTTTGAAATCAATATCGGGACACCCACTGAGAGTGCATCAAATATAGCATGTCCGAAATTCTCGCCCTGAGTTGGTAGCACAAAGAAATGATATTGACTCAAAACATCGGGAACATCCCATGGTGGAATCGGGCCTTTATAAAAAACTGAGGACGTATCCAATATTTTTGTTTTACAAAGATCCCAATAAGCTTGATCTATTACTGGACCATAAATATCAAGAACGTACTCAGGGCATTGATTCACGGCATCAATGATTAAATGCAGATTCTTATTTGAATTGATCAATGAAAGAAATACGATTTTAATCTTTCCTTTCTCATCGGGAAATGGAAGCGGCCTAAATGATGACACCTTTCTTGGAATATTAGACGCTTCAAACACCCTTTGTTCAGCACCAAAATGAAAAGTAATGTCACTCTTTTCCTGAGCATCGGTAGCATGCCATACTTCATTCTTTTTCAAAAGAATTTTGAAAAAAAGCATCATTATCTTCTTAATCGTTGCACTACGTTTTAGGGCCCAGGCTTGTAGCATACCTCGTGGTGAGATAATAACTTTTATGCCTAATAGCTTTGCCGCAAGTAAACCGTTGAGCGTTGTATGAATGTTAAACATGCCATTAAGTAATACAACATCTGGCTTCACTTGTTTAACCAGTTTATATACGAACCACGGTGTAAACGAATCGGTATAAAATACATTCTCCTGATTAGGGCCTTTCACCCACGCATTTGAATGTATAAGCTTTTCAGACGGCAAACCATCCAGATCTTTTTCCAGGGCAATAAGATAAAAATCACATTGTTCACTAAATAAGCTTACGAGATTAAATAATGATTGAACAGGGCCACCAGCCTTATAATGTGGCCAATAGTATGGATAAAGTAAAAATATCTTTCGCTTCATCAACGCAACTTTTGAATGGGTCTAATAGGCCAAATTCGTTTTCGTAAATACGTCACAAATAGAAAAATCAAATAACCTTTTACTAAATTATTTATGACTATATAAAAATCATTATTCGCTCGCACTAGATAGCTGAATAGAAAAGGTATCCAGACAATATTGATGGGATCTGTCACAACATATTTACGCACGAATAGATAAAGCATTCTTGAAATAAGTGCACCAAATACAAAGAGCATGATAAAAGAACCCCATCTGCCAAAGTTGATATAAAAATCTCCAAGAACGCCAATAGTCATGGATACACCTTTACCTAGTTTATGCCCAGTATACTTTTGAAATTTATCTTGTGATCCGATAATTTTTTTTTCTGGGAAAAATATCCGTGGGAGAACAGCACCTTCAATATCACCTAACATATCATCTCCATCCGAAAAAGATTGTTTTCTAGGAACCCATCGCAATACCATTCCCAAATGCCAACCTTGATTCAGACGACCTACAGTATTAATAACTCCTTCTGATTTTCCAAAAGGGCTGTCATCTTCTTCATTCTTCTCGGAAGCCAGTTCCGTAATCAGACCAAACCCGCTCTCACTTTTTCCACTCCATGTTGCCGCCCGATAATCTTCCTTAACCGATTGAATTATCACAAGCAACGGTATAGCTATGAAAATAAAAGCCGATCGTAATTTTAGAGAAAAATTAAAACGCAAGGATGTCATTAAAAACAGATATGTACACCAGATAAAAAAGTCAATAAACACACCAGCTGTTAATGCATCTTTTGCTAACCCGAGATAAACCAATGCCAATAAAAAATAATTAAATACAGATGGCACAAATAAATAACACATGCCGCCAGCATACCTCAAAAAATGAGTGAAGGATAAAATGGAATTTATACCAGGCAATCCAAAATATGATAAGGCTTCAAAAAAATAAGAAATACCCAAAAGTAAGTGCCCCAAATTAGTTGCAGATCTTGTATCAATGTTTTTAAATAGATGAATTACTGGAATATTTCTATTAAAGAGCAAGACACCTGCAAATAAAAATAAGAGTGCAGGAATACAAAAAGTGAAATATTCACTTTGATTGATCGGCATTTGCTTCTGTAAAGCCGGATAAACATTATAAATCAAATAAACTGAAAAAATATACTGGACAAAATAAACAAAGAGAAAGAGGTATATAATAGGAAATGACTTCTCCGCTTTCCAGATGAAAAGAAAATAAAAAAATATAAAGAGCAGAAAAACAATTAACAGACTCATTCCACTATTTTAATTCTTTAGGGACCTATACAATGCGACATATTGAGAGGCTATTGTAGATACATCAAATCGTTTCCTATTTTCAAATCCATTTAGTATCAGATGATTTCGATACCCTTCATCTTCAATTATTTTTAAAAACCCGGTCCGTATTGACATAACATCAAACGGGTCAACTAGGTGAACGGCATTGCCTCCTATTTCAGGCATACTGGATACATTACTGGTCACCACCGCTCTTCCAATAGCGTTAGCTTCTACAATTGGAAGTCCGAATCCTTCAAATATAGAAACAAATGAAACAACATCTGATTTTATATATTTATCCATGAGCTCTTCGTCGGTCAAGTTCTTAGAATTTGAATAAAGAATACCGGCTCTATTTAATTCTCTCACCATCTCTTCGGTCAATTCACCAACAATTTCCAATCGACATTTGATTCCAGTTAAGGCTTCTATTAAGCGTGACAAGTTCTTGTTATGTTTTGTTCCAATCTGAAGAATAACCGGCTCTTCTCTATTAAATTCTTTAAGAACAGGGACAAAATTGGTTTTAATAGGATTATAGATCACACTTACTTTTGCTCGATCTTTTTTACTTATATAGTCAAAAAGAACATCCTTAGTGGCATTCGAAACTACAGTTACTGCTCCACATCGTTTAATGGGTAACTTAATCCAAAACCAAAGAAAGATGAAGCGCGCTATTGGATTGGGATGTTTCATAAATCCCAGATCATGGATCGTTAATACTGTATTACTTTTTCTGAGAAGCAGTGCTATAAAATGAACATCACCAGTAATATGGTTAATTTCCTCTTGACAAAGCATAGCCTCAATGGAAATATAAAGCCTCTTAAAAAAACCGTTGCTTGTAAAATGGAGAACCTTTACGACGCTAGTAATATTTTCGGGTAATGCACCTCGTACCTGCTTAAATAAATTCTCAATACTAAAATTGCCCGGAAGCCTGTGACGATGAAAAAAAACAACGCGCATATAAAAACTACAAGGGATTCCTGGTGGCAAAAATCATCGCGGATTCTTTTCTCGGTTCTTTAAGTCTGGTACCTATCCTTCCATCTTCAAATACATATAATTGATAGCCAAAGTCCATCAACAATTTCTGTGCATCTCCGGCTTTGATACCAGGGGCAGAATCTTCCGCCCAATTAGCAAATTCAAATAATATATCTGGGGCATTACCATTCATTAGCAAGTCACGTCCACCTTCAAATGCGAAATACTCAAACCCTTCAATATCAATTTTAATGAAACCAATATCAGTTATATGAAGTGGTTTTATTAATGCCTTCAATGTGATTGTTTCCACTATAACACCCTCAGAGGTAAAAACAGGAGACATTGATCCTTTGCCAAATTTATGAGGTGGACTGTAAATCATTACTTCATTTCCCTCTGTATCTGATATTGCTTTATTTATCATCATCACTTGAAAAAGTCCATTTGCTTCAATGTTTTTTTTCAAATACTCAAAAACCAACGGCGCTGCCTCTAGGCATATCGCTTTTAAATCGCTGCGCTGTTTGCAGACAGGGATGGTAATCGCACCAATATTGGCGCCAATGTCCAACAATACTTTACCAGGCTTAATCCGGTCAACAATAAAGGCAACAGTACCTTCTTCATAAATACCATTGATGAACAATTCAAAAGCTACTGTTTCTGTGAGATTAGGTAAGAGATAAGTACAATCGTAATGCCCGTCAATTTTAACATCCCGACTTTGCTTTATATAGCTGCGTAATAAGAATCTTGATAATCTCTGCTTTCCTTTAAAAAGGGGTAAACCACGTAAAACTTTACTAATCATGAAGAGTTTTTTTTAACGAAAATACAATTACCATAACTGGCTTACAATACCTTTCATTAAAGCTCTTTTACATGCCCTAATATAATTTTCAGCCTATGCTCATAGGTATGGAATTCAATTGCACGTCTTGCAGCTGCTTCGCGGATAGTTTTCATTCCCAATGGGTTTTCTTTGGCTGTTTCAATAATTGAAAACAATTCATCGAGATTCTTATAAAGCAATATCTCTTTTTCTGGTTCAAAACATTCTTCAATAGTGGGTCTGTACTCCATTATTGGCAAGCCGCCGCACCCCGCAATTTCGAAAGTCCTGCAATTAATGGATGCAAATTCACTCATACCTGTTGAATTCAATACAGCCATTGCTGACCCAAAGATTCGACTCTTTTCATCACGTGTAATAAATTTACCAGTATGGAGTTTCTTTATTTCAGGATCAGCCCACACTGGCAATCTAGCTCCATATAAACCAACTTCAACACCTCTTTTAATAAGGATAGTTGTAAGGTAATGCCTGTAATCATAAAAAGAACCTGCAAGTACTACTTGATTGTTTTTTTGATCTGCCACAGGCTTATGCCACATGGGATTCATAGCTTCATATAACTGTATCGCCGGAAGGTTCAGTGTTCTTAATTTAAACGCCGCATAGTGGTCTTTAATAAAAATAAGATCCCATTCTTTATGACACAATCCTTTGCCTGACATATTCGCAGCCGTGTCTCCCCACCATGAAACCGCTTTAATACCCTGACGGCGAGCGATATGTAATACTTCTTCAGATAATCCTTGAGTTAAACTAATGATCAGTTCCGGTTTAAAGACAGTAATCTGAAGTATCAACCACTTTTCCTGATCAGTTTGTGCTTTCAGTAACTTCTTCTTTACGTCTTTATAAATCCGGTAGAATGGAGAACTTTTTTTATGAATTGACATGGGCCCCATTGTCAACACCTCATGTCCCATTACCTTTAGTGTCTCTGAGACATTCTCTTCAAAACTGTCGGGTGTGCAGTAATTTGGTATTACAATTCTCAAATTTATTACGATTGATTAAGTAATTCTTTATACAAACGATTATAAACATTTTCTAAAACATAATCAGACTGCCTGTACTCCAGTCCTACTCTGTTTAAAGCGGCCTGAGCATCAAAATTATCAAGACGACTAAAGTCTATCTTCAAAATCTTTGGATAGGTGTCATGTGTTTCATAGGCATGACTACTGATCAGTGTATCAGAAAACCATACATCCAGCCCACATGCATAATATTCAAAAAGTTTATTAGGAGCATTGTAAACAAAATTATTAGAATATAGGCCATTATACAAAATCAATCCAACATCATACAAAGGCAGCAACTCTGGTAAATGATCATAATGTACGCTCCCCTTATAAGTTAGCAAACCTGAAGGCTGGCCCTCTAGGAATTGTAGCACCTCGTTATCCATGTTTTTGGAATAAATATCGCACGTATATTTTCCTTGTTGCTTTATTAACCACTGAGCAAGTTCTGGCAGAAATAACCTTTTCATCGATACAGATCCAACATAGACCAATCTTATAGGTTCATTACTATCACTATTTCTTGTGCGAGGCCTCCGTATCCAGCGCTCTGAAGGATAGTTAGGGAGTAGTTGAAGTTTTGAATCTGCAATGGAAGGAAATTCCGAATGAAACCGATATAGCCGATCATTGTTTGTATGCGAAATCCACATGGCACGTTTAAAAAGTAACGGTTCAAGTCGCCGGCCAAAACGTTCTAAAAAAGATTGCTCCTTATGCTCTTCCTTATCAAAATATTCATGATAGTGTATTGCCAAAGTTCGCTTTGAAAATGGAAATAAAAGAAAAAAGAGATACACCGGAGGGCTTGAAATAGATTCAAAATAGATAACCGGGATTCGCGGACTTTTAACCATCTCATAGAAAGCCTTTATATAATAAACAAAATAGGCTAAATAATTTCGCCATCCTGAACCTTTGTTCATACCAGTTTCTACCACCCGCACTCCAAACTTTTCTAACTCTATCGATGACTCCCTCCTCCGACCATTAACGATTGTAACTGACACATCAACGCCAGCCATATATCTTGCAATATTATAAACCGGAGGATAATCCATTGCCGATCTGAAATGAATAATCAAAACTTCTTTCTGTTTAGACATTAGTTTAAAATATCAGTTTTGAAAACGCTACAGATGTTGGATTTTGGTTTAACCATTTTGTACAATAAAACTATTCATCTTTTCTCCAATTGCAGACCAGCTAAATTCATTACAAGTAAAGGCTCTACATGATTGGCGAATTTTTTTATACTGAGGCCTATCAGAAAATTGTTTAGTAACGATATCAGATATCTCCTGCGGTTCTACTTTTTCAAGTAGAAAGCCCGTCTCCCCATCTTTAATAAGATCTGGGATTCCAAATTTATTGGGTGCTATTGATGGGCATCCATAATAGCCAGCCTCCAGAATAACAGCTCCCATGGTATCCATTTTTGTTGGATGGATCAAAAAAGAAGCGGATGCCAATGCATTGGTTAACAATCTAAGCTCTTCAGGCTTATTTTTATTTAAACGCCCCAGGTAATCAACACCATCGGTATCTAGTACCTGGGCAGGTGGTCTTTCACCTATAATTTTCAATCGAGCTTGGGGAAATATTTTTTGTATGAGTTTAAAAGCGTCCCAGCAAATGAAACCACCTTTCTTTTCGAAATTCAAAGAAATGAACAGTAAGAATAGCTGATCATCATTGTCATTCTGAACATCAGACTCAGGTATAGGTATATTTCCTCCTGTATTAATAACTAGATGTTTTCTAGAATCGGGGACAAATCCATACTGGTCAATTGCTTCTCTCATAGCCCAGTTACTCCCCCAAAAAACCCATTTGGCAGAATCAAGCCACGCCGACTCAAGTTTACATATTCGTTTTACGTCTGATTCAGAGAATAATTCAGAATCTAAGTAAAGTTGTATATAAGTTCTAAAGGACGCATCAAGGTATAATGCATAAGGTCGATTATCTATAATTTTCACCCAGGGTGTTAACCCAAAATAAAAATCAAATTTAGATTGACTATCAACTTTTTGTTCGACCAATCTGCTAATAATTTCTAAGCGAGAATCAGAGAAAAAAAAGAACTCTCCCCCCATGCCTAGTATCCTTTTAAACTTTGATACTATCTTCTCAAATTTAATGATGGGGGGATTAATTGCTGAAATTGTATTCAATGCATAAAATCTTCCAAACTGTTCATGCATGCGATGGTTAATTCCACTCCATCCTCCGCTCACTTCGGTAAGGCTAAGGTTGGTTATATAATTAATTTTATCCATTCTAAATTTGATTCAAATTCTAATTAACATAGCAATCAACGAATCACTTATCATACCATCATGCTGTAGTCTTGTTAACTCGCTTTCGTTTACTATAATAAAGGATATCCATCAATGAGTTTAATTGGAATCGAACGAGTGACAAGGAGTTATCAGATTCAATATTGGATCGCTGTAATTGTAATGGATTGGCATTCTTTCTCACCGGGTAAGTATTCGTCATAAATGAATAGCGATAACCAGTCTGTTTTATCTTGGCTGCTGCAGCTTGCGTGTAAGTGTATTCCTCACCACCAACCCAGCAAAAAACATCAACCGGTTGTTGCAGTTTTTGTTCAAGCAGCTGCTTCGAATAAACGATCTCCTTTTCCAAGATTTCCTCCTCATCTTTCTTATTCATTCGATGGTGACTAAATGTATGACACCCGATAACATGTTTTTCAGTTATTTTTTTAAGCTCATCCCATGTCATTAAGTATCTTCCATCCGGATATGCCTGTGCCAGCTTATCTTTATTTCTTCCTGCAAAAACTGCTTGTTCTGCATTACTTCCATCAATCATTCCGCTGGGTATAAAAAACCAGCCTATAAATCCATGTTTCTCAAGCAACGGTAAGGCCACATCATAGTTATTGCGATAGCCATCGTCAAATGAAATAATCAATCCAGGCTTTTGACTTTCCCATTTACCAGTAAAAAATAAATCTAATTCTTTTTGAGAGACAGAAACATAATGTCGTTTGTAAAACTCAAGCTGTGCTTCAAAATTAGTTGCATTTTGTTGTGGCGTACCATGATAATTAATCACTCGAATGTGCGCACCATATACCAACTTGCTCATGTAAAAGAACACGCTAGTAATTCCGGTTACCTCCAATAGTTTTGCAACGCTATGCTTTAGTCCCATTTCAATAAAGTGTATAAACAAATGGTGACAAGTCAGTGGATTGCTCTCCTTGTATTTCACGTAAATCAAATGCGAGATCACACATAGCAGAGGCTACAGGCTTCAACTCCTGATTAGCTTTCCACAACTCGTTAAAAGAAGTCAGTAAATGTTCACGATCTTTAGTATCAATAAATGAGAAGTAAGCATATGCTTCGTGTTGTGGCTTCTCATAATAAGATGAAAGCGAAGCATCAGCATGCAATGGAAAATAAGTTTTTCCTGACTTCACTTCTTGCGTCATGGCATCGAATACTTTTCGTATTCTGTCATCAACCTGGTTAGTCGAGTTCATATTGCTGTTTCCAGTTTTCATCGTTGTCAATTTTAGGTTGTAACGGTTTAAATAAGACAAAATTTTCAAGCACCAGGATATCAATTTCTGTGCGCATAAAACACTGGTACGCATCTTTCGGTGTACATACTATTGGTTCACCACGAACATTAAACGACGTATTCACCAGAACGCCACTACCTGTTAAGGCTTTAAATGCCGTGAGTAATTCATAAAATCTTTTATTTGTGTCTAGATGTACAGTTTGAATGCGTGCACTGAAATCTACGTGTGTAACAGCCGGTATTGTTGAGCGTGCCTGATTAATAACGCCTAGCATGTCATCGTTATTTTCCTTCAACTGTTCTTCACTGTTTACATTGGTGCGCAGATTTTCTTTTACCGGTGCTACTAATAACATGTATGGACTTTCAGTATCAAGCTTAAAATAAGCAGATACATCTTCAGCCAACACCGCCGGTGCAAAAGGCCTAAATGATTCTCTGTATTTTATTTTCAGATTCATCTTTGACTGCATATCAGTCTTTCGAGCATCTCCAATAATAGAACGCCCTCCAAGTGATCGTGGACCAAATTCCATGCGACCTGAAAAGAAACCAAGAATCTTTCCACTATCAAGCTCCTTTGCCAGTAATGTATGTTGATCGGCATCCGATTCGAATTTTGTATACGGATACTCATGCCTGTCTAAGAATGCTCCAATCTCTGCTTCGCTAAAGGCAGGCCCAAGATACGTTCCATGCTGAGAATCTTTATTTCCAGTCCGTGGTGCACGTGATTCTTTGAAGTAAAGGTGAAGTGCAACAAAGGCTGCTCCCAACGCACCACCGGCATCGCCAGCAGCAGGTTGTATCCAGATGTTGTCAAATATTTTCTGTGCCTCAAGTTTACCGTTGGCAACACAGTTCAATGCCACGCCACCAGAAAGACAAAGATTCTTTGAGCCGGTCAACTCGCGTATGTGCCGAGCGATCTTTATCATAATCTCTTCTGTTACTACTTGTATTGAGGCCGCTAAATCCATTTCCTTCCGGGTAATTTTACTTTCAGGCTTTCGCGGTTCACCTTTGAACAATTCATGAAATTTGGCATTGGTCGTCTTATCCCCTTTCAGATAACCGAAGTAATCTGTGTTCAGACGAAATGAACCATCAGCTTTAACATCAATCAGATGATCGTAAATTTCTTTAACATAGGTTGGTTTGCCATACGGAGCTAACCCCATTAACTTATATTCTCCCGAATTAACTTTAAAGCCACAGTAATATGTAAAGGCGCTGTAGAGCAACCCTAATGAGTGTGGATAATTAATCTCTTTTAAGACTTTAATATCACTTCCCTTACCATAACCTAAAGTCGTAGTAGACCACTCTCCTACGCCATCAAGCGAAAGAATAGCCGCTTCTTCAAAGGGTGATGGATAAAAAGAAGATGCTGCATGCGACATGTGATGGCCTGCAAAAATTATCTTACCTGTTTTACCAAGCGTGCCAATGGCTTTGGTTGTATATTCTTCGACCCACAATTTTATACCCAGTACAGATTTAAGCGCGGAGTTAAAGGTGGGGTAACTCTCCTCTCCAATCATGGCACAATTCTTTACTATTCTATCCCATGTAAGCAGCGGGTGATCATAAAATACAACAGCTTCCAGATCATCAGCTTCTATAAATGCTTCTTCCAGACAATAATTAATTGCGTTGACAGGAAACCTTGGATCATGTTTAACTCTTGTAAATCGCTCTTCTTGTGCTGCGGCAATAATTTCACCATTCTTTATGATTGCTGCTGCTGCATCATGATAAAAAGCTGAAATACCGAGTATATATTTATCGCTACTCATGTGAATAATTGGGTGTATTATATTCCTTTATATGATCACTAACCTTACGGGCTAAAAAGTATCCTATTGATTTATGTCCAGCATGATTCCAATGTCCACCATAACTCTGAGTGGCTTTAAAGTAATATGCATTAACATTGGTACCTCGTATTATTTCTTTATCTAATGCTTCATTCAGATCAATAAACGGATAGTGTTTCTCCTGAAAATATTCTTTCACTACCGTAGCATCTACCGGCAAGTTACGAACAACAAATACAATTTGCCCTTTATTGTAAGTCATCACCGAATCATAAATCTTTTTAGAAAGCTCGGATACGGGTACATCATATTTGGAATATGTATAATCAGGCGTAGCCATAGTCCCGTAAAATTTACCAAGTGTTAGCTGCAGAAAGCCGCGGGTCTGGATACCACTCCATGCACGATAGCCCAACCTGCAAACTGCTATATCTTCATAGTATTTTAACAACGGTATACTGGAAAGCTTGCAATGTAAACTGTATTCAGCTGACTTCTGCCAGCTGAAGTCGGCTACCAGATTAGTACCAGCTTCATCTAGTTTATAGGATGTTGACGGATAACTTGCAACAGGAAGTATGTCTCTGAATTCAGTAAAATACAGAACCAAATCTGCATCATACTCTTTTTCCAGATAATTAATAAAATAATAAGATGAGGCGTGAAGAATACAGTTACCTCTTCCGAAATTAAGAATCTCAACATCTGTGTTCAAAACCTTTCGTAATGTATCCTCCATGTATTGGGCAAAATGATCGCGGCTGAATACATCAATACCTTCTACAAATGAATCGCCCACTAGTAAAATGCGCAAGGTTTTTTTATCCCTCTTTCGCTTCGGATATGACTCCCTGAAACGGCCGTCGTAATTAGTTTTACCAATATACAATCCTTGTGTTGACTTGAAGTAGTTAATATTAGGTCTATTCAATGACCCGTATTCAGATTGATAATACTTGAGTATAGGAGGTGTTATTTTCACGCCCTTCAGAAAAACATCCAAAAATAAAAGGGTGATAACAACAGTAACTATAAAAAGGATCAGGTTTCTCATAGCTATTAAAATTGGAAATAAATAAATGGAGCTGGCTTACCTACAGTATACATGAAAATGAGGATAATAGCCCATACTGGTATAAGTATGCCATATCGTATAGCTGGTTTCAGAAGTAAAAGATACGCATGATTGTCAGTGTAATACTCAACAACGTCAAGTAAAATTATAACACTGAAATACAGTGTAGTGACAATGATAAAATCACCAATCAGGTCGCTTGAGGTCCAGTTGAAAATATGCGACAGTATGGTTATAGCAGTCTTCAGATCCGCCGCCCGGAAGAAAAGCCATGCAAATAATACAATCAGGAATGTAAACAGTACATTAAAAACAAATTTCACAAGGCTGGCCGGACCATTAAAGGTAAAGCGGGTTTCTACTTTTTTATCTCCCAAAATAAATTTATGAAATGCCAATGCCGCGCCATGAATACCACCCCAGATAACAAACGTCCAGTTCGCTCCGTGCCATAACCCACCCAGTAACATCGTAGTCATCAAATTTAAATATGTGCGGAATTTTCCTTTGCGATTACCGCCAAGCCACCAGATGTAAACATAATCCTTCAACCAGTCAGACAATGATATATGCCAACGACGCCAGAAATCTGTTATACTAGAGGCGAGATA
>DATJHZ010000497.1:0-77957 GCA_035493595.1 Cyclobacteriaceae bacterium
AATCGGCGATGAACTTATTCAGCAGGCGTGCTGATGACATGAGTTCGTGTAGGATTTCTTTTTTCATGATTTTTTATTTAGAAAATCTTCAATTTGATCATTTAATATAGTAGCCCTATCAGGAAGGAATGCTAAAGATAAAGTCAATAATTCCTTTGCTTTTGATAGTTCTAATTCCAAATCCTTTTGCTTAGATTCAAGAGAGGTGAGGTCTCTTTGCATTGGAATCACAAAATTGCTAAACATCTGTTTCAGCATAACTTTACATTCTTGTTTATCCATTGGTGTAGTCCCAGGAGCCTCAATAGAAACACCAATATGAGCGAAGATGTATTTATCCAGTGAATCTTCAAATTCTTGTTGTGTCATATTCCTAATTCTTTTTTAATGTCCTTATACGTTCTGCATGGCTCAGCCTTTCTAATCTTCACCACTTTCATCAATAGCTTCAAGTCATCATAACCCATGTTTTCACTCCGATTCATCCTGCGCCGGATTTCAAGATGCCTGATCATCCGCTGAATTTTATCATGTTTCAATCCGAGAATAGCAGAGACTTCAAGTGAGGTGAAATATGTTTTCGCTATCCATCCATGCAATTGAAAGTCATACCAGAATAGTTTCTTCGCTGTCTTGACATACACAGTGTCAGAAGTTGGTGGATGCTTTTTAAGGTCATGGAGAGAATTTATTATTTGCATATCTCATTATAAGCGGATAACACTTTCTTCCATTCTAGTATGGATACTTTCTTCTTACATCCGGAATCAATAGTATCAATGACTAATTTAAAATCATATCCACTAACATTTACTGATGTTATGACCGGATTTACAGCTTGATTTAAAGCAGCAATATCAAGCCACTTATCTTCAGGCTTATAATAAATTCCTCTCTTACTCACCTCAATTTCAAAAGTTCCACCTTCACAGCGTAGAGTAATTACTTTTGTTTGGGCTGCGGTTATTTCTTCTGGAGTGGCTAGTCGATAGCCTGATTTTGTTTCATGACATTGATCTTTGCTTCGAAATAAATTTTCTCTAACTCTCTCAATTAATTTGTAAGGACCAGCTTTATGTGATTTACCATCAAAAAATATCCAATCACCAACCTTAAACTTTTCTTCATACACTGGCTCAAACCAGAGATCAAGAACACCAGCTTTCTTTAAAAAATCAGAAGCAGGAGAAGTAAAAGTAAAATTGTATCCTTCTGCATAATTGGTAAGTTTCCCATTTGAAAATCTTAGGATAGCACTAGCTGCTTCTTCATACTGTTTGCAATCATCCTTTAATTTGTAACCGATTATTTTCTTTTCCATAGTTTTAGGTTCTGATCCATTGAATGTTTGGGGTGAGAAATGTGAAATAATTTCTTCTTTTGTGGCCTTTCTTAACCACTTTGAAGCCTTTACACCAACGCCAGACATCCAATGTTCTTTGAGATTATACTCATCAGTTATAGCACCATGTAATTCACTTTTGTAAAAGTGATTTTTCTTATAGGCAATTCTATAATCATTATCCATTACAAGATTCTTATGACAATAAAATAATTCACCAGGATTTATATCATCATCATCAACCATTGCAGCTAATGCCAGAACAAGATCAGGATTGGAGGCTGATACATCATAACGATCTCTGTAATTTCTAAGATGATCATATCCCAATGTTCCAAGTTCATCACACCAATTAGTGAGTAAATACCTATCAGTATTCGTTATTTTACTGCCTATCACATATCCTAATTCAAGTAATTTAATAGATAATTCTTTTAATTGTTCGGTTGTGCCTTCAATGGCAAGCGGATACTTAAATTTTTTCATTGTTGTTTAGTTTAAAAATAATCTACTCATCTCAAGTCCATGCTGCACCCGCAGCGTTAAATTCCAGTCATAGATCCTGCGTAGTTTCCATTCTGGCCTGTTCATCAATTCTTCGTAACTCATCTCCATGTAGAGATTCAAATAAATCCATTGAGCGTCGTAGTTGAATGAGAAGTAGGTGTCCATCTTAATCGCAATGACATTGTGGAGGAAACATGTCTTCATGGAAGTAATCGGTGTCTATTTTGAATCTAGTGCCAGATAATACCAATCGCGTTATAAAAGCAATGAAATTATCTTTCATAAGACCCCTGGTAAACGGTATCTCAGCAACGGCTCCATCAATTGATATTTTCATTTTCTCAGTAGAGCCATTAGATGGTATTGATAAAAAATGATATTTTTTTACCTGTTCTTTTTTGGTGGCGTAATCTTCATGAAGTGTGAGATCATAAGTTTTTTCGCCTGTTGAAAGATGTATTTCATACCATCCATATTGTGAATTTTTTTCCATGCGTAAATCGCAATCATCATAATACTTCACCTCGGTGAATTCAACAAATTTCTTTAGAAATTCAGAAAATAACATTTCACTTTCTTCGCGCAATAGAATTTCTTTTACTTGTGGTAAATAAGTCTGGCTCAGTGCGGTGTTGGCAATAGCATCTATCTGATCACTTAGTTTTTCATTCAACATCGTAATGATGTCGGGTAACTGAAGAGGGTAACTGAATTTTTTATCAATCAATGCTTCTTCAATTGCCTTTCGATAAGGAGAATTGTAACCACTGTAATATTCTTTCAGTGCCTCAATTGCGCCTTTCATTGCAAATTCATTAGCTTTCTCTTGCAGCACAGCAAGATCAAGAACTGGTAATATCTGGTTTGTCTCCATTATTTTTTTATTCAAATAGTTTTAATTTCTTTACAAGAATCATAAAGACTCTTAATATCAGCGCGTTCATTTCCAGTACACTGATTGCTGTTTAGGGCAATATGAATAGACTTTTGTAACAAATGATATTCATACTCAGTTAAGTTTAAGATTCACTTCAATGCCGTGTTCTGATAATTTTACTGTTGTTTGCATTCTCTTTTGGTTAGTTTTTTATGAAGATGACTAATCAATTCTTTCTGATTCTCACACCGAGATTTAAGCTTCTTCACTCTCAACTCAAGAAGTTCAACATACTTCTCATTGATTGTCTTAAGCCTTAATTGTAATGAATCAATCTTATGCTTTAACTCTTCGATGTAAGCCTCATCCTTACCTTTATCAACTTGATTCTTTCTAAGCAAGGTATTCTCACACTCCAGCTTTTTGATTTTGAGCAAAAGGTCTTCTTTGGATATCGAATAAAGTCTCATACCAAAAGAGCGTTAGCCTTATAATCATCACAAAAAGGATTATTTACATCCCAGTAAAAAATCTCGTGATAGCCAGATAAAGAATATCCCATGTCACGATATAATTTACGATACAACTCATGATTTTTCTTCACTCCAAGCAGATTGAATAAAACAAGAAACTCATTTAGTAATTGACTGTCATCAATCAATTTACGAACTGATGGATTCGCCTTCCAACGGATCACATCATCATCATCAATAATGATTTCATGTTTATGATGTGGTTCATTCCTGAGAATTTTTTTATACTCTGGAACTGAGTCAATTATTTTGGCTATCTCTTCGCTCATTATCTTTTGGTTTAAATGATTCACTCACAACAATTGATCTGCTATCACGCAGATGAGGAGCAAGCATCACAGGTTCGTAACGCTTGCCATCCACTACTATTCTTACTCTTCGTTTTACCATTAGAATGATCGATGAAGAGTCCTCTTAAACAAATCCGTCGTGAGCACAATAGCCTGTGAATGGAAAGGCTTGCCCGCTACAATCAATGGTTTATTCAACACCGCCATCACAACCTTACCAGGCTTTGCATCACGCTTGAGTGAATTGAATTGTTTCTTCAGCTTCGGATATTTATCCGTGAATGATTTGAGCTTACCAATACCTTCTTTGGTAAGTGTCATCTTGTACTTGTTACGTACCACAGCACCACGTTTGTTCACTGATGGCATAGTCGCCTTATCTCGAAGGATATAACCTCCACCAGCCTTGTGCTCCTGCATGTTACGAACATGTACTTCCATTTCTTTTACAGGCTCTTCACGATGGTACAATCCCATCTTACGGCGATCAGAACGTGGTATGTTCTTCACATAGTTTTTGTCTTTCTTATAAGCCTCATTGGGCTCGTTGACTGTTACTTTTCTGCTCATGATAGTTTTACAATTAAAGAGTTTAAATATGATTTTCGATTTTGTTTTGATTCCGTTCGATACTGTGTAATCACCAGAATTAGTTTGCGGCGGATAGTGACAAGTATAGTGAACACACCTTCCCGCTGGCGAAGCATCCATTGCCAGATTTGTGTCGGCATTGCTATCCATCCACACAGATAGCCTGCATTCACAATATGAACAAACATCTTGCGATGGGTATAGTGTGGTTTACCATGGCCACTTCTGCCGTACTCGGGAAAATATCTATAACTCATTTCTTACCGCGTTTTTTGTAATCACTGAATACATGCCAATTGTATTTTACTCGTTTGCCGTCACACCACTCGACACTGTCACGACTGATTACAGTATACCCAATACATTTTTGCTTTGTAATCTTTGATGGATTTAGTTTGCCATTAAGGTGAACACCTGAATACCAGCCAGCACTAAAAACAAGTGCCAGAACGAAAACAATCAATAAGCCATTTACTGTGCCTCGTAAGGCATTATGGCGCTGAGCATTTTTCTCTTCGTAGTAATCCATAAATCTGTTATTTTAATCTTTCCGACAAATCAGCGTTTTTATACTCAACAAATTTTAAGTGTTTGTCAATAGTAGACCGACTAAGCCCTGTTTGTTTAATGATCTCGGAGATACGCGCACCATTGCTACGCAACTCTTCAACCTGGCTTAGCTTATCTGCATCCGTAAACCTTCTCCCAAGCTTGCGCCCCTGGCTCTTCACATAAGCAAGCCCTGAGATCGTACGCTCTGAAATCAAGTCCCGCTCAAACTCAGCAATAGAGGCCATGATATTGAATATTAGTTTGCCCTGGGAAGTAGTGGTATTAAAGTTATCGTTGAGTGAAATGAGATCGACCTGCTTCTCTTTAAAATTGTTCACAAGTGAAATGAGATGCTGTAAAGATCTTCCTAATCTATCAAGTTTATGAATGACTACAGTATCACCTTCCTTCAGTGTTGCAATCATTTTATCAAGTTCCGGCCGACTGGCTTTTGTGCCTGTTATTTTTTCAGTGAAGATAATCTCACAGCCATACTTCTGAAGGTCGGACACTTGCCTGCCTAAATTCTGATCTTGCGTTGAGACGCGGGCGTAACCTATTTTCATTTCTTTGATTTTAATTTGCGTTCAAAATCATCCCAAAGGGATTTATAAACAATCATTGGTATCACATAGCCCACGACAACAATAAATGCTATAATCAATACCGTTGATACTACTGTGATAATTATCTCTTTAGGTGTCATTGTTGTATTCTTAAATTTAGTTTGCTTTTTGTTAAAAGATTGGAGGCTCGTTTCCCTT
This sequence comes from Cyclobacteriaceae bacterium, assembly GCA_035493595.1. Classification (GTDB taxonomy): domain Bacteria; phylum Bacteroidota; class Bacteroidia; order Cytophagales; family Cyclobacteriaceae; genus DATCRE01. The sequence continues at coordinate 5,457 of DATJHZ010000497.1, forward strand.
TCTTATCTGCTATACAAAGGCAAGTGTTACGTACCACATTTTCCTTCTTTACAGAATCATACTCGACCACTTACGTTTTCGCGGGAGCACTCCAATTTTTAATTTCTATTTTAACCAATCTAAACAGCAACTGAGCCCAATCCTTTTTGGTAATGTCCAGGTAACAGCCGGAAAGCTTAAGCATGTAAAGAAACTTAATGACTACCTCATCATCTTGCACATAAAACTTAATCGACTGGCTTTCGGTCTTACTGTAACCGTCAAACTTGTACAAGTAGAATTCTCCGTGGTCATCTTTCATCTTGACATTAATAATATCACCGTACTGGTCAGGTGCCATCAGCTTTTCAAAATTAGTTTGCCGTTGCTGCAAAGCTTCTATTGCAAACTGGCGAACTTGGCGCCGCTCTGCTTTAGAGGAAGACGGATTTATAAAGGTTGTTTTCATGCTCTGATTCCAGTTATTTCAAAAAACTTATCTGAGTCAAAACCAGGCAAAGAAGTAAATACAGATTTCTTTTTATCCGTTAAATTACCCCAAAGATTTGCCCATGCTTCTTTGATTGGAATAGTTTTTAAATAACCTTCTGTAGTTTCGTGCTTAGGATTTTTTTCTTTTTCTTCAGCACTCATTAATGAAGATGGAACCCAAATTGTAAAGTCAAGATTAGACATGATTTGGCAAGCTTCGTGATTCTCCCAATCACGCACATTTATATCAGTCAATTTATCAAATAAAATCAATTTAGGGTTTGATTCGGTGCAGAATGCGCCCGAATTCCTGTAGCCCGAATTACTGTCGCCCGAATTCCTGTCGCCCGAATTCCAGTTGCCCGAATTCCTGTTGCCCGAATTCCTGTTGCCCGAATTCCTGTCGCCCGAATTACTGTCGCCCGAATTCCAGTTGCCCGAATTCCAGTTGCCCGAATTCCTGTTGCCCGAATTACTGTTGCCCGAATTCCAGTTGCCCGAATTCCAGTTGCCCGAATTACTGTCGCCCGAATTACTGTCGCCCGAATTCCAGTTGCCCGAATTCCTGTCGCCCGAATTCCTGTTGCCCGAATTACTGTTGCCCGAATTACTGTCGCCCGAATTCCAGTTGCCCGAATTAGAATGACCGGTATTGTCCTTTCCTTCATTGGCTAAAAATAAAACTTCAGACCACTCAATGATGCGAATGATATGAAGCTTATTAGTACAAACTTTAGAATCTTCATCGTGTGTTTGTGTTTCTCCTAACGCTTCAACTTCGCAGACAATATTTTTTGGATCAAAATCGTAATACGAAAAACAATCAGAAGCTTTCAAACAAAAATGTAAGCCTGAACGACAAATTGTTATTGGAAGAGGCACTTCAAAAGTCTTGCCGACTTCGTATTTCATATTGTTTTGTTTCGCGGTAAAATCTGGATTGAATACTTTATAACCTTTCATATATATGTTTTTTAAAATTAGTTTGCGCCTATGGCTTTACAGATTTCAAAAGTTCCTTAATGTGTCGCTCTGTTTCTGCGATATTGTAAGACTGAAATACAATCCATCCGCCGTATTGCTTATTATGGAATTTGCGGCCTCCTATCTTCTTTGCACGGCTCAAAGCAAGTGCGTAACGTGCGTCTAAAGAGGTAAATTCATCTTTATCAGTGAGTAGATTAAGAAAGTGGCACACGTAACGAGGGTTACCGTTCGTGTCGTTATTGATTCGAGTAAAATCTATTTTACTTTCAATTGTTTTCATGGCCTTAATTGATTTCTTGTAGTTGTTCAATCTCTGATTGAGTAAAAAAATGTTTAACATCGTGCCATTGCTCAACACAAAGTTGCCATGTTGAATAAGCTTTTCGAGAATCTTCATCGTAACCATATTCACTGCAAAATTCCTCAAAGTTCCCCGGATCACTTTTAACTATGCAACATAGCACATCATAAGCGGTAGGTTTTTGTCCATTTGGATTATCAACAAAAGTACTCCATGACCTAATGTCATTTACTCTTTTAGAGTGTTGTAAGTCTTTTAGTTGAATTCTGTAGGAATGTGCAGTTGATTGGCCAAAGGTTAGTGATAATGATTTGTTCCTTTGTTCAGGTTTTTTAAAGACAATAGCATATTTGTCTCGTGATTCTTTCTCACCTTCAAAGTAAGGACCGAAAGAAACAAATCTAGCTTCAAAGGTAATTCCACAAGCTTGCATAAAGTCAATAGCTTGTTGTTCGTATGTAGTTTTCATAATTTATAACCCGGTTTATGGTTACCGGAAACATTTTTTAGTTTCTCCAATTGTTTCTTTATGCGCGCACTCATCTTCGTTGTAGACATGACGGATAGGATGAGTTTGTCTTCTTTAGTCAGCATAGTTTTGATTCTTTAGGCAGAGATCCAATGAATACCATTTCGTATTCTTCCTCATCAACCGGATATCCTTGTTCACCATCTTTAATAATGATATGTCCAGCTAATTCAAGATTATACCCTGCGTTGTATTCTGGATAGGTTTCATCAGGAACGGCAGTTTTTCTGTAAATCGCATATAAGCTATCGGTTTTCATAATGTCGCGCGTTTAGTGAGTATTGATTTGACCCCAACCCATTTTCTTAGCAAAGAGATTGATCTCTTTGCGCTCAATCTTATGACAACCAATAGTAAGAACACCATTCAAACCAAGCACGGTATAACCATCAATCACAAATCCTATAACATCTTTGCCGCTCTTTATTCGCTCAAATAATATTTTGGCCTGCTTAACATTTACCCGCGCACCGTGCGAGGTCTCCACTACATTATCTGAAGCATTAAATCTCAAATAAACCTCATCAACATGATAGTATAACCTAATGTTTGCACCGCGTTTCCATTTCGCTATCTCTTTCTTTGCTTTTTCACGCCTTTCATTTTCTTGTGCCAACTCCCTACGTTGTGCCTCTAATTTTTGAGCCTCAAACGTGCTTTGTAGCTTGCTTAAATCCTGATCTTTGGCAAAGGCATACAATGCCACAAACGTATCGAATGTGAAGATTTTAATAGAAGTGTTGATAGCTGCCAGATATTTATCCACACGTTCAGCAATAGCCACAATTTCAAGCTTTGCTTTATCATGAGTAACTTTGCGGCGTTTAGTGTCTTGAATAATAAGATATTGCTCATGCATCTCTTTACCAAAAGCCAGTATATTACTATTAGCACCTTCAGACGGATCATTGCAGTAAACTAATTCTTTATGAGTTATAGCCCGCTGAACTTGGTACATATGCGAACTAGTCGTTACTGAATACCTGCGAGTGGTAAACAATACTCTATTGTTATCAATCATGCGCGCGATACAAAAATGATGGCCATAAGAATAAATTTTGTCACCATTAAAAAACAGGTTCTTACCTGCGTTTCTACCTTCAGTCTGTGATTGTTTAGACCAAATATGCGCTACTTCATCGGTCGGAAATACTTTTTTCTGTCTCATCTCCTTAAACCTTATTTAGACCAAACACTCATTTTATTAGCAAATTCCATAGAGTCAATCTGAGTCTCTAATCTCATTTGCTTTTCAAAGGATGAAAAAGGCTTACTTGCCACTGGTTTTGGAAACATGTAGATAGCAGTGATAACCGCCGCAATTCCGATAATGATCTTGATTGTCTTCATTTTTGTATCCCGTTTTGCGTGTCCCGGTAACGTTTTTGTCTGTGATTATGATGTAAAGATATTAACAGATATTAAGAAGTCAATACGTCAAGCAAACTATTTTTTAAATATTGTGTAAGTTGTTGATTGTCAGAAAGAATAATTTTTTGTTAGGAATGGATTTTAGGCCGTTTGGCGTGCTTTATAAGTTGGTAAATCCTCACCAATCACAATAGATCTTATTGGACAGTCATCATCAGGATTGATATAACGCTGGAATAATTCAGCCTGTTCCTTGAAATATAAATCCATAACCTGAATACCAAAATCAGTAATGCCAATGGCCAACGAATCAGGCGAACTAACATACTCATAACTACCCAAACAACCTTTATCTAACAAGCCCTGAAGATAACCGCTAAACTTTGCCTTCGTCTTGAAACTACCAGTAACAATCTTAAGAAATACTGTTTTACTAATTACCTGCCTGCCTAAATTCTCAAGCAATCCAGATAACAATAACAGACAATCAACCTCAAAGCGGTTAATACCATAAGCCTGATAAACCTTGTCACGGTAACGAACTAGTAATTGCGTTTTGTAACAACGTTGCATATGCCTCACACTTGTTTGCAAATATTCGGCCGGTGTTGGCTTAATCGTGCCAACCGTGGGTTGCGCGGTGCGCTGCGTTACGGTGTAAGATGGAGAAATTTTAGTAGGCTTTTCTGATGATTTACCCACAAAATTATGTTTGGTTGCGAAGATTTGGTGTTAAACGTTCGATTATTACGAACTATGATCCAAAAATAGTTTAATCCAGCTTCAGTGTCAAGCTTTTATATGCTCTTATTTTGAAAATATTGAAAACAGAGGCCCCCGGGTCTAGAAAAACCGATTGCCCAATCGGTCAGCGACCCGGGGATGGTCTACCGCCTGGCGCAGGGAGGTATCCTTTCAGAATGGGCACCAGTTTTGGCCGTGAATGGCGATCATATCTTTTATCCAGTCATCTTTGGAAGCGAACGGGCTCATTAGAGGCTCGTCACGCGAAATTATTCGTGGGTAGTGTGTTTGTACGTCTGCATGGTCGATCCAAGCGGAGACGCGGTTTGAGATGAGTCGTCTGGCTTCTTTTCCGGAATCATGGATGTCGAGGTCGAGGGCTTTGATGAGTTCCTGGACGTTTGGGAGGTTCAGGATTTTGGATTGTTGCTGGTTGAGTATCATGGATTCGAAGGTAAATGAAAATATTAACATTTGTTAATCTACTATCCCGGTCTAAAATTTTATTTATTGTTTTTTTCACCTTCCCACTGGTCACAGATACTAACTCTCCCGCCCCTTTGATATATTTCTCTAAAAAGAAATATATCTACAGGGAGTGACCGGGAGAGTTGATCAGTTGTATTCGGTTGACTCTCCCGGGATAGTCCGGGATAGTCCGGGAGAGTCGGGGGACTCTATCAAAAATTTGGATATTATTTCAATTTTTTGCTACTTTGAATTTCTGATTGAAATTTTTCGAAGTAGGACTCGAAGGATTTTGGTCTGGTTTAAATCCACCTATAGAAGCCCGAGCAGACGTCCTACACTGCCGGGTTTTTTATTTTCATGAAGAGAATCCCAATTCACTTTAAAAAAATTACTCCTGAGGTTTTAAAGGAGGCCGCAATGATTGTTGATCAAGGATCAAGAGTTCGGTTTTACAAGATTAAAAACAGCACGGTGCACAAGGTTTATATCAAAATCTTCCGGATAGATGATGATATGGATACGGAATTTATGTACCACCATTTTGGCGGATACTATTACGTGAAGGACAGTAAGTGCATTCGTGATCAGAAGAACTACTGGCTGAACATCCAGCAGCATCGGGCTGTTCGGCTGATGCAATTACTTCTGCCGTACCTGACGCTCAGGAAAGAGGTTGTGGAGTCTATTTTGGCTTATTATGATTCGAAGAAAAAGAATAAGAAGCGGAGATTGACGGCTGAAATGAAGGCTGAGCGGGATCAGATTTATAAAAATTACAAGGAAGCACAAGCCAGGTTTATGGAATGTGTTAAAAAATCAAAATCTTAATTATGAAGAACAGACAAGAACTAGCCTATATCTATGACTATTTTGGATACGCTGTTATCCATTTGAAAGGGGCTAAAGACAAACGAACTAAAGTTGAATTGTATTTTGTGAAGGATGAGAATGGTCTTTGTAACAGACTCACCATGGAAGGCTATCAATGGCGATTTAAAAATGGTTATGCTTACATGAGTGGATTAGTTGCTATTTCGTTTTTAAAAGGCATTGTTGATTTGATTCGTATAAAGCGATGTCAGGTGAAAAAGATAATTGAGTTATATGGTATGGATCAAAATCCCAAAAATAAATCCAGAAAGATTGTTCTTCGAGATGCCATTCATAAGGATAACAAGAGAACAGATCCGGTTTTGGATTACTTAAAAAGGCATAATGCGGACTTTTTTTAACTATCCCAATACTCCCGAATTCAAAAAACCGGGATAGTCCGGGAGAGTGGGACACTTGGATTGAAAGGTTAATTTTTCTATGTTTGAGCCATGAACAATAATCAATTGCATCCGCAACGACTTTTACCAGAAATTCTGGAGGTCATCGCTATGCAGTTTGGATAAGGATATACTTTTTAAACGACGCAAATGCTCAAAGCCTCCCTGATCAGGAGGCTTTTTGTTTTTATCAGGTATTGGGGAAGTCCGGTCGTTCCCGCCACACTTGGAATGTGGAGCTCGTTGGTTCAAATCCAGCATGCCTGACTTTTATTGCCGGATGGTGGAATTGGCAACACATCAGACTTTGATTCTGAAAATTACAGGTTCGAGACCTGTTCCGGCAACTGTGATCGTGGGCAAGTGGCTTAAGCCGCGAGATTGTGGTTCTCGTATTCGCCGGTTCGAATCCGGTCGATCACCAAAAATTAATGCCCCTGTGACATATGCAAACTGGCACAGCTGACGGTTTTAGACACCGTGTTTTTGAGAGTTCGATTCTCTCCAGGGGTACAATGGCTGCATGGCGAAACTGGCAGACGCGTCAGACTTAAAATCTGAATTTTACGAGTTCGAATCTCGTTGCGGCTACAAAAATTTCTCGATCAATGTTCTGAAAGCGAGTTCGGCTTGCTGTTCAACGACGGCATTTCCTGCCATGCGAAGAAGGTCTTCTCTAAAGTTGTACCCATTAATTGCATAACCCAGGCTGGATTCAAGACGAGGCTCTTCGAATTCGAATTGATTTGGTCCTTGTCCTGCTGGAAAAAGACTTGTCTGGGCAATTGATCGCACCGATTCCTCCCATCGCTTCTTTGCATTTCCATGCCGGCCGTGTCCTTCCAGTCGAGACTGGAAGGAGTTGTCCATTGTCTGACTTGAACTGGTAATGCTGTTCCTCCTTGTTGAAATTTTGTTTTTCTGTTGGTTGAACTTGATAACGATGTCGTCCACTTTCTCACTGTCTCCGCCAGATATAACGGAACGGTGTTCTGGTTGGCATTTGACTTCCGATAATCCAAGCACTTCTGCAAGGTCTCCTCGTCTCTTACTCTGTTCAGAGCAGTAAGTGTCGGCCACGGCAAGGATGAAGAGACGTTTTCTAAGATGTGGCGTGCCCACTTGCTCCGCAGCGAATATGTCCGCTTCAACTTTGTAACCAAGGCTTGATATTCGTTCTCTGACTTCCTGGTATCCGATATTGAGGTGGTTTGCGACGTTTTCGAAGAAACAGAGAACAGGTCTAACTGCGTCGATTCCATGTTCAAAGAAGGGGAAGAGATGTCGTGGATCGGCGACTCCGTTCTGTAGCCCGGCTTGTGAAAATGGTTGACAAGGATATCCTCCAGTGAGGATGTGTATTTTTCGGTAAAACTGTTCGTACGGGAATGTTTTAAGATCAGTCCAGATAGGCACTGGAGCCACCATACCTTGTTCCATTTTCGCTGCCACATTGTAGGCGGCAAAGGATTCGATTTCCACAATAGCGGCATATTGGAGAATTCTAGCTTGATACATTTTTTCTCCTTGATGTGGGTACCGTAGTGCTGCAATTCCTCGTTCCAGTCCTCGATCAAGTCCACCTTGTCCGTGGCAAAGGCTGAGTGTAGCGAGTGTTTTTTCGGGATTATCCACATCTTTAATTTTCTAATTTTTTTAAATTCTCCAATTCAAATATTGCTTCTGTCAAAACATCAATGGCAACATCGATTGTTTTTGAACCAATAACAAAAACCATCACACCACGGACAGTGACATGATATGTCGGTATACTTTCCGGCTTCTCTGACTTTTCTTTCTCGTTACTCATTTCTTTTCAACTTTAAACCACACATGCATCTCAAATCCAAAAAAACAAAACCGGATGGCGTATGAGTCCCAGCTACAATACCAGTGCTGGATTCCGATGTACACCGGATCAGATGCATCAAACAATAATCGCTTATGGATAATTTTCCACCTGTTAGTAAAATAGATACGATTAAATTTTGTCACATACTTTATTTTCTTTGGCTTCTCTTCCCAATACTCTTCAGGGTAAGGATGCGTTTCATCTACTATAATTTCTTGTGCCATGGTAATTTTTTAAGTAACATTTTACCTACCGATTCAGATACAGCTAGGTTCCATGAAATTATAGCTGATGATATTCCTGGGTGAGGATCCTCCACCCTGTATCCATTTTCAACGAGCCAAACTTTTATTTCATAAGATGGACCAAGAAGCGAAACACTATACTTACCACGAACTGATGCTTCACGGATCATTTCGATCATTAATTTTTTTTGATTCTCTATGGATTTTGCATATCCATCAGAAATCTTTTTTGCTTCAATTGCTGTCATAACTCATGCATTTTGTATATGATCAATCAGAAGTTCAGTCGAAACCTTATCAGGATGAAGGCCATTACGATAAGTGATTATCCACTCATCATGCTCAGCGTCATACGTTACTGTTTTGATATTGCAGTCAGCGATCATGTCGATCAATTCTGAAATTGTTGTATTTTCCATAATTATTCCTTTAAGGTTCCGACTTCTTTTGAGTACGCTAAAAATTTTTTCACTTTTTCCTTCTTTAGTTCAAGTGCTGGCTGATTAATGATATGTGGAATAGCACCTTCTTTCTGTAACATCTGCATGATGGCATACAGATCATTGAATTCATAAACTATTCTATCAGCATTCGTAAATTCTTGTCCAGGTTGAATCTCTTCCAAAGTAAACCGAAGAGCCTTTGATGCACGTTGTGATACCTCGTCACACTCCTCCATGAGCATGATCAGCAGATGTTCTTTTCTTGTCATTTTGTTCAGCTTTATATTTTTTCAATTCTTCAAACCACTTGAGTCTTTCAGTGGCACTATCACGCAATTCTAAATATCGTACCCACTTTTCACTTCGTGACCACAAATATTTAACTCTCAATTCTTCTAGGTAATCTTTCTGTTCTTGAATGCGCTTATCAATGAAATCATCATCCATCAAAAGCTTCATTGCTGATTTTGATATTTCACTCATAACCAAGTATTCGTTTAGCTTCCTCCAAGGCCTCGCGGCCATCGAAAGAATTATGTTTTACTAATACACAATTTTCATCTTCAATATATTCTGTCTCCGGGTTACACTCGCACACATAGCCAACAAGGTTATGCTGCTTCTCTTCATCAAGAGGATAAATATGAAAAATCTCCATACATCAAAAAGGCAAATCTGGATTATCTTCACTCTGTTCTTCAGTATGATTCTCCATCACAATACTCTCGCTCGGATAGGCATCAAACAAGGATGTCTGCTGCACAGCTTCAGCCATCGGTATCAACCTGCCACCTTCATCATTAATCATCAACCGCCAGGTTGCACTCGGATCATTGATCTTACCATCCTTCACAATCCATCCTTTATTTCTAAACTCACGGATGAGTTCAGCCGTCTTATGCTTGGATGTTTTAAAATTCGATTTTATTTCTGCTGTTAATTCTCCACCTTTCAATACGCCACCATCAAAAATCTTAATGAGGATATCACGCTTGGTATCAACCTCTGTTGCTTCAGGTGCAGGAACACCAACAATAAGCGGAAGTGAATCAGGCTTCGGACCATGCTCCAGGTAGAACGGTTCAAACTCTTCATCACGGGCACTCTCGCATTTCACCTGGGTGATGCCAGTCTTATCATCTTTATTCAGTTCGTATGTCAGCTGAGCTTTGTTGAGTAACTCCGTTCCGATGTGTCCACGCGCATTACCATCTGTCTTATTCAAATGCAGCACTTCAATAATGTGTACATTGTATTCCAGAATTAATGATTCAAGCCACACAATCAATTCAGTCGTTTCAATCGGATCATTGATGTTGTTCATCAGATCACGCACGCCATCAATGATGATAATCTTCGGTTTATTCTTCCAGTACTTGATGGTGTACTTGATAAAATCACGACGCTCTGCCGGCGACATACCACGCATGAAGAAGATCGGAAGTTCAATACCAGTTAGTTTTTTTAATTTCTCGCGCATGTTCCATACGTGTGACTTTCCCTGCTCAGTATCAAAACATAGTACATCATCAGCAGTGGCTGATTTGTTCTGAAGAAAATATTGATAGACAAGCCATACTAAAAATAAAGTCTTACGTGACTTTTTCTTTCCCAGGAGCAATGAATGGTTTCCGAGTGTAGCGACAATTATTCCGAAGATGGTGATGAGAGGAATTTCTGCTGGAGGTTGTTCGGTAAGCAGGCGCGTCTTCCAGAGTTCTTTTATTTTTGATTCATTATTTTCAACTTCAATTCCATCCTGAAGAGCTTTGATGGAGTTGAGCGATGTTTCAAGAATTTCAAAAGCATCCGTAGTATCTTCGTAAGATTGATGATGCAGCGATGATGCAATTTCAATGATGCGCCGCTTGATGGCCATCTCCACAATGACCCTGGCGTGATATTCAATATTGGAAGCAGAAGAAACTTTAGATGTTAGCTCAGCGATGTAATAAAAGCCACCAACAATTTCGAGTTTACCTGTTTTTTTAAGATGATTACCAACTGAGCGCATATCAATTGGATCTTTCTGCTGGTGCAGATCAGAGATTGCAGTATAAATTTCTTTATGCTTCTCTGCATAGAAATGTTCGGCTAATAAAAATTTTTCTGTGATTAAAAATGCATCTTTCTCCAGCATTATGCTACCAAGAACGGCTTCCTCCATCTCGATTGCCTGTGGCGGAAGCTTACCCAATGATTCACTAATGTCTCTAGGAACCAATTTCTGATTTTTCCCTTGACTCAAGCGTAATGGTGTTTCTCTTTTACCCTCCATAACAGATGTAAATCTTTAAAAGATGGAGATTTTGGCCTGAAAAAGAGGAAAAAGTTTTTATCATAAGCACAGTTGAGTTGAAGCCGGGGGAATGAAGGTAAAAAAGTTTCGTAACAGATGTTACTTTTGCATTAATAATTTATTTTTTCATGCCAGCACAATATCTGGCCTGAAAATGTCTTGGGATGTTTAAACCAATTTTTAAAATCTATAACTTCCAAACCATCATTATTAGCTATTTCATGGATGTAAAGATTCCTATCAGTTAATGATCGACCATCAATGTAAGTTTTACCTTCTTCACCAGAAATATCAAAATCCCAAACTTTTTTTAATTGAATATCTGGGGCAAGTATAATTTGTTTAGAATTATAAGGTCTTCCTGACCAGATGCGAGGACTAAACCAATCTCCTTCTTTCCAGCGATGACCAGCGCGAATAGTGTGATACTTTGGTACAGCACTATAATACTCATGCCAATCCCAAAAATCATTAGCGTTATTTGGAATTTTAAAATCAGGAATGATGTCCGCTAATCCAGCATAAATTTTTTCGATAAAGAGAGTTGATTCACCTTTACGAGGATGGTATGATGGAAATTTTTGAGAGAATGTAATTACCTTACTCATCTTTATGCACAATTAATTCATGTGGCATCAACTCATGTTCTTTCCCATCGGGATCAACAACAATAAACCTGGCGCCGAGACTTCCGTCAGCACCACGCTTATGACGCACGCGATCAATGATACCTTCAACCTCAGTTGATTTAATGGTGGCCTTCTTTCCTTTATAGTCTTCGAATGTCATTTCAGTAATGCTTTATAGTTTGTTTGTTTTAATGATTCAAAGAACGTTTGATCTTTTTCAATCTGATAGACGTATGGTAAAAATACTTCAATGAATTCAGCTTGCTCAAGACGAATTAAAGTAGCCTGTATTTCTACCCAATCACAACAAATTTTCCATGCCGTACGCGCAGACTGTTCTGTTAGATTTTTAAGTGCCGGTGTTGATAATCGCTTGTATGACTTTTTCAACGCCTGATACACGTTATCAACTTTAGCAGGAAGTTTAAAAGGAACAGATGAACCGTTAACTAAAACCATGAAAGAGATAGATACTAACTGTCCATCTTTGTAATTTTTGTTAATATGATCTGCACCAATAGAGACGAGTATTTCTTCAATTCGAGCAACTGACTTTGATGCCGCAACGGTAGAAGTATAATTCTTGATATTTATTTTAGTCATACAAAAAACATTTCAGTGATTACATATTTACTTCCTTCAACTTTATTATTCTCTATCCACATGAGACAGGCATCAAACGCAGTAGCATTATCTTCCAGGATCGGATCAAATGGTGCCTCATACAAAATATTAAAACATGACTTTGATGGAGCGGGCGTATTACCTAGCAAAATTATTTCTGACTTCTTCTGCTGATATTCGATGACACAATATTTCCACTCCATCAATTATCGCGTTCATCGTTATACTCCTCCTCCTCTTTGTCCTCCTCTGATTCAACAGGAACGTGAGCAGCTAATTTTTTATTAGCCTTCTCCATAAAATCCTTAACATCCCAGGAAGTGATCGGTGCGAGTGCTAATCGTTTCGCATAATTACGCGCAGTCTCTTCATCGATTGGATTGAGTGCGTAGATAGCAGATGGATTCAATAACCGTGTGAATGCTGGATTGGTATCATTCTCTGGTACATCAACCTGAAGGAATGCAGCGCCACCAAGATTACGTTCCGTTACACGTCCTGCTATTTTTTGATGTCCAAATAATTCAACCAGACACCAAACGTCAAATTTTTGTTCGTCTTGCATATTGATTTAAAGTTTAGTCATTACTGGATGATCCACAATCTGATGATGATGAATCGGAAGATGAAAAGTCGGAACTACCGGAATTGTCACTCCATGAATCACTGCTGCCTCCGCCACCGAAAGAACCACCACCTCCATGGTCCGAGTGATGTTCGATATGATGATGTGGAGGTATGTCTTCATTCATCATACTATTGATGATGATTGATTGCTCTGGAAGACTTATAATTGGCACATCATCTTCCTTTCGAATAGGAACAGAACGAATATCGTCTTTATTTTTCTTACGCTCTTGTTCTTTGTTAGCCGGATGAAAGTGGATTTGTTTAGCTTGTGCTATCTTTATCCTATATTCTGAATCTGCAAAATGCATAGCCTCATCAACATCAGACTGACGGTACTGTTTGAAAACTTTGATTTCATTGTCTACTTTTTTTGAAGACTTAATGATGAAATAAACAATAACTGCGACAAGCAATAAAAATAGAATGACGTATACCATAAAAGTTACATTTGTTAATATTATGACATTTAATTAAATTTGCGCTTATGGCTAAGAAAGACAAAATTTCATCAATCATATCCCTTCGCGCATTATGTGAGAAAGCTGAGATCATCCATCACCGTGTGTACCATGCTCTGAAAGGAACGCACAAATCATCTTACAAACCTCTGGAGCACATTGAGAAAACAAAACTGGCTAACACTATTTATAATGAGATAACACCAATGCTTAAAGCGTTAGGCTTTGGCATTACCATTCACCGGATTAAAGATCCAACTCTGGAGCCGTAGCCTTGTCCTCTTCATCCATAAAGGATGTTGATGTCTTCTTTTTCTTCTCTCCCTTTTCAACACGAAGAATTGGCTTGTGTTGGTTGATCTGATCAATCGACATCTCTTTAGTGTACTGCGGCCACTCAGCACCGACAATATCGACACCAACCATTAATGAATATTCAGGATATGGAATAATGTACACTGGAATACCTTCTTCTTTAAAGCCTTGATCAAGCTGTTTGTCAGCAAAGGCACGATTTGCTTTTAGTGCTTTCAAACCTTTAGTTGGATGAATAGTAATTCCAACAGGCTGAAGTTCGCCATCAATGCCAGGCGTACCTTCTTTGATGTAGTCCATGAATTCTTTCTTCAGTTCTTCCAGTTTGTCAATAGCACGGGATGCCATCGATGACTGGCGCTCAAGTTCATGAGTCTCTTCTTCTCCGAGATTTATTTTCTCTACATGCTGAATCACTTCAGCGGCATTTGATTTGATCCATTCAGCCAGGGCCTCATAGGTTGATGTTTGTGATACGCAGCGGTGTCGCATAGTTAATTTTGTTTAGTTTGAATGTTCTTAATGTTGTCACGTATTTTCTTAAGGTGCTCATCAAGCAGCGTGAGCAATTGTTTTTTCTCGGATGCATCAATAACGTCTGACTTACCATCTAATGCAGCACATACTTTAACATAAGTCCATCGTTTACCATGCAGGCGGATCAAATCCTTGTAAAAAGCGTTTCGGTTGATGTAATTATCCATGGCGACAAATCTAAATTTAAAATTTGAAATAAAAAATTTGAAATTTATTTTTTATTAAGATTCTTTTTATTTGATTTGTACCACGCAATCAGAAACTAACAAGAGAACATCACTCTTAAATACTTTATTATGAGCCAACTCCAGAAATTTGAACAAGCCATTAAAGAGGCTAAATCTGTTAAAGAACTTTTTACACTTCCTGATGTAAGAGATCGTTTTATTAAAAATTATCAAAGTGTCACCAATCGAGATGATGGTGAGAACAGATTGGAACAGGAGCGATTCGCTTACCTACAGATCATTGCCGATAAGCCAGACCTGCAAAAAGTTGATAATTTTTTTCATGTCGCAGCTTTGATCTATGCTGGTACAACTGGGCTGAGCTTCCGCGACAATAAGCTTTATGTGCGCTCAAATGGTAAGGGAGGACTGAAAGTTGATTCAAGTCCTGCTGGTAAACGTGAAATGTTCCACATGATGCCAACTGTAAAGGATGTTCCTGAAGGTGTTATTGTGTATATGGGTGATCATTTCGTTCATGATAAACGGAACCATTGTGTGAAAGAACACTGGAGCACAGATAAGACAAAAGAACTCAATAACATCGATAACATCAGGGCCACGTATCAAACTATTACTTATAAAGATGGTACAGCAAAAGATGTGGTCGTTTATAATGATGAGATCAGGAAGGCTATGGCGAAGAGCCCGATGCAGGGAGATAAGTCTACCTGGGCAACCTGGACGGCAGAGATGGCGAAGAAGACAGCAATGAACAGAGCATTCCGCTTGTACCATCACTATCCTGACAATGTGGTACTGTATGGTCCATCTGTTGAAGCTGAAGATATTTCGCATGAAGATGTTACTATCATGCCAGATGCACCGGTTTACTCTACTGATGGAGAAGAGGTTGACACTACTACAGGTGAGGTAATAAATCCTCTTCCTGATGCGAAAGAGTCATCGCCAAAAAGTTTCATGTAAAGATATTGGGCATTTGAATAAAATAAAGTTCGCGTAGAGTGATAAAAGCTTTATGAGTGTCGGTGAGAACCCGGCATGCCCTGAAATAAAGTATCCTGCTTGAAGATAAACAACGAGTGCAGATTACAAACTCACTATAGCCAAGGCTAGTAAACTGTTCTAGCAGTTAATGTTTATTGTAGAGGTAGTTTTATGAATAGATTCATGTAACAGTGTCCAGCGGCAAAGGGATTGGGGCGGCGATGCTCATGAACGTGATACCGTATATAATCTAGGATAGCCATTGTTGAGACCTAGATGTAAATGGGCTTGAGATTAAGATTATTCCACTAGAAAATTGGACAGGATATTTTTAATTAAAAAATTATGGATGAATTCATCAAATTAGCTGAAGAGATGCGTGATGCGCAGAAGAATTACTTCAAAGCCAGACGCAATCATGATGACGAAAAATCTCAATACTATCTGGCCTTATCAAAAAGACTGGAAGGTGAGTTTGATGCTTTCATTTTGAAGTATAAGAAGGATAAAGAGCAACCTAAATTGTTTTGATGTATGGAATTAATTGAAGGAATGGGCAATGAAACGATGCCGAGTGTTATAAAAGATCCATTCAATAAAAACAAAATTGAAATGGTTGCCATTTACCTAATGAAAAGTATGTTTGATGACAAGTATAATGCTTCCGGTAAAATAAAGTTTAAAAATGGAAATACCGTTGGAGAGCAGGAATTTACAGGAAAATCAATTGATGACATTATCATTCAAATGAAAGCAGTTCTTAAAGATTTGTAAACCAAAAATAATATGGAATTAAACGAGAACATTCTAAAAGAAATCAATAAGCAGTTGCCTCAATTGGCCGCTACTGAATTAGTGACATTTATTGAAGATGCAAAAGGAACAAAAAAACTCCTTGAAGTAACTCAGCAAAATGTAAAAACAATGCAGGCGGAACTTAGTGCACTTCGCGAAAAGGAATCTAAGTTTAATAATGCGACTAAAATGATGGAAGATGCTGAAAAACTTTCTAAAACAGCAGACGCACGGCAGGCTGATATGGAGTTGACACTAACAAAAGAAAAGCTTTCACAGCGTGATTTTGTGATTCAGAAATTCGAAGGTTTCCTGTCACTGCTTGTTAAAAATCCAAGAGCCATTGAAATGATTTCCGGAAGTGAGAACTTCTCTAATTCAACTTATTATGACGGATCAAGAAATGTTAGAGAACACCTCCATTCTTCAACTTCATCACAATCAGAAAAGATTGAAACAAAAGACTAATGCAACTCGAAAAAACTTTCACCGACAGCAAAACAGTATCTGGTATCCGCTACAATCCAGAAACCAAAGTTTTATCCATCACCTACGTAACGGGCAAGACTTACGACTATGCAGATGTGCCTGAACGTGTTGTTGATCATGCTATGAACGCTGAGTCTATCGGAAAATTCGTCAACACCTACATCAAAGAAGAATATAAATACAAACTTGTTAATTAATTTGTTATGGCAGAAGAAACAACATCACTCATAAAGCTTGAACCTATCTTAAAACAAATGCAGGAGGTAGTGCCTCGCATGCAAAAAGGAAGTGCTAATAGTGTTGCTGCCATGCGGCAGATCACCGAAATCACTTCGGATGAAGATCTTCAAAATGCTACTGGCGTACTTGTCGCTGTCAGAAATACATTCGATGCCATACAGAAATTACGCAAGCCTATCACGGAGGAATTTGATAAGTTAAAATCTGAATTGATGGAGTTTGAGAAACTGGTTAGCCAGGACTCAAAAGACAATGAAGTAGCACGTATCCGAAATCTTATTGGCGCCTATAACCAGGCTAAGCTGGACAAGAAACGTGAAGAAGAACTCAAGGCCCAAAAACAAAAGGACAAAGAGAATCATAAAGTTGATATTTCATCTCGACTGAAAAAGAAATTGGCCGATCTGTTAATTGAACGTGTGCGCCAAGTTCATGAAGGAAGTAAAAAACATTTTGATGTTCCGCTTGAGCAATTTGATGAACGTGCCGCTCAGTTTAAAAAGTTCAAGCCCGTTCTTAAAAAAGAGCAGTATGATTCATGCTTCATCACCGACTACAATAAAAGCATAGTATCAGAAGAAGAGTACATTCAACTTGTTGCCGATCTTCAGGTAGAAGAAACGTATGCCAAATGGAGCGAACTTGTGCTGGAGCAAATTGTACCGAAGGTTAATGAGTGGATTGGACGTATTCCTGAGTTAAAACAAAAACTTGTTGATCTGAAAAACGCTACAGATGAAGAAAGCAGGCTAAAGATTGAGAAAGAACAGAAAGAAAAGGCTGAGCAGGAAGAGCGCGAGAGTAAGGCAGAGATTGAGAACATGCAGAAAGCCTCTGATGAAAATATTCAGCGTGAAGCTGCCGTTGATAAATTACAGAATGAATTCCGGGAGCAGGCTATTACGCAGCAACTGGAAGATGCAGGTCCGACTAAATTGATTTTGAAGTTCAAGGATGATAAGCCTGTGAAAGCTATCTGTGAGATCATCTATCATAATTTCAAACATGATAAATTCCCTAGCATCATAAAACTAGATAAGGACAAGAAGCCTAAGGTTGATGAGTATGGTTTCCCGGTATACGTGGATTGGTTGGACTTACTGGTTAGCTTCTTTGTTAAGTATGGCGACGTTAACATAAATGGTGTAGAATTGAAAGAGGTCACCAAAACTATTGTGAGAGCAAAATAATCATGTACTTATTCTTCGACACCGTTAAAGAAGTGATTTTAAAATGAGTTACTTCGATCATCATTACGTCTCGAATTCTGATCTAAAGAAACTACATCATAAGCTGGCAGGAAGAGTTGATCAACCGAATCTTCAGGAGATTTATGATGCTGGTACACTCAACCATAATGCGCTACTGGAGCCATATAAATGTGACAAAACTCATCCTGGTTATCCACTGGCAAAGACAATGGCCGAAACTGTACTAAGAGATGAATTGTGTAGAAAGATAATTATGCATCATGACTTCAGACGCGAGCATGAGTGGTATAGAAGCAACAGATGGGGACTTAAAGGCGTTCGGTGTAAGACTGATGGAGATAGTAAGGAATTATCAACGATCTTTGAATACAAGGGGCTGGCGATTACTACTGAGAAAGCATTTGATGCCGCTATTCTTCATCACGATTATGATGCTTCGTGTTACTATTATTTAAATGTTGTTGGCTATAAATACTATTTGATTGCTGGCGTATCGAAAGAGAAACCGAAGATGCTTTTCAAACGGCTATACACTAGAGACCATGATGTTTATTCCAGCGGAGGCATTAAGATTGAGACAGAAATTAGTGAGTGGAAAAATTTTGGATTTGTATAAAAATTAAAAACTATGTTGACCGGAAAAATTGATTGTTCTAAGATTGAAAAAGCCAGATTGTTTAATGGTAAAGATGGCGCGAAGTATCTTGATATTATTTTGATTCCTACGCCTAATGACAAGCATGGTAATGACTACATGATTGTACAGTCCATTACAAAAGAGGAACGTGCTGCCGGGCAGAAAGGTAAAATACTTGGCAATGCTAAAGAATTAGGACAGCGAAGTAATGCTCCTCAGCAAGGAAATGATGGATGGGGAAGTGCTCCATCTAATAGTGATATTGACGGACTTCCTTTTTAAGATATGATAGTTGTAGTCGGAGGCTGTTTTGATGTTTTGCACGTCGGGCATATAAACATGCTTATGTTTTGTCGCCAGATAGTAGGACAAAATGGAACTGTTATTGTCAGCATTGATAGTGATGATAAAATCGCTAAAGATAAAGGTGCGGACAGACCTATCTTCAATGTCTTTGAACGCGAAGATGCACTTATGGCACTTACAGCTTACGGAAATAAAGTAGTTAATGAAGTGCTTCGTCATCATGATAATGAAGAGTTACTTCAAATCATTGAGAAAATAAGGCCTGACTACATCGTGTCTTGTGATGAATATCGAGGACGTGTGGTCGGTGCTGAGTATGCTGAAGTTATTTACTTCAAGAAAGATGCACGATTTTCTTCTACTAAAATAATTGAGGCATGTCGAAGAAAAGAATAAGATGCACAATTATTAATAATGAATTTGCTTGTGATCTTGGTAATGGTTGGATTTATTGGTTTGTGATGAATGGAAATCATTATTACGCAAAACCACTTTTTGGCATATTCGATCCTTTACCTAAAGACTGGAATAATTTATGACTAACGAAGAAATACTACAGCGTGCAAAAACTTTGAAGATCGCCATCATCGGTGATCTGATCGAAGACCGATACATCATTGGTGACGTGCATCGAGTGTCACCTGAAGCTCCAGTAGTAGTAGTTTCAAAAACATCAGAGACTACATATGCGGGCGGTGCAGGTAATGTGTTTATGAACCTGGTTAATCTTGGAGTTGATGCATACCTTTTCACCCGAGGTAATCCACGTGCTGATATTCTTTGTGATAGCATCTTCATTCACCCTGGTAGAACTCCAATTAAGACACGGATCATGTCTAACAATCATCATCTGCTTAGAGTGGATGATGAAGAGAGTAATCCGGATATAGTAGAGTATGATGATCTGACGTGGAAGGAAGATTTTGAAAAATTATTTCCTTCACTTGATGCCATTATATTCTCTGATTATCATAAAGGAACTATCAGTCCATCAATATCGAACACCATTATTTCACTGTGTAATGAATTTAACATACCGGTGTTTGTGGATGCGAAGCGTGATTTTGATAAGTACAAGCATGCATTGATGATTAAATGTAACAAGCATGAGGCCAAAGATATTGATGTTGAGAAACTAAGGAGTGATTTGAAGGCCACATATTTTGTGGTGACTACTGGAGAAACAGGTATGACTGCTTTTTATTATGGCAATATATGGCTTACACTAGCTGTTGATGTCGGTGTAGTAGATGTGTGTGGTGCTGGAGACATTGTAATTGCTATAGCAGCGATGGCTTTCGCTGCCGGAATGAACATGATACCAGCACTTGATCTATCGAATAAAGCAGCAGGTGAGAGTTGTAAGCATGCTGGTGTGTATGCGTTGACGAAAGAAGACTTTTTAAAATTATGAGTTTGTATTCAGTTGTGCAGGATATGTCATCAGGCGAGACAATTGAAATATCTGATTATGTCTATTCTGATGTCTTTATTTCAAAAGATCCTTACGAATGGTTTAAAAATTCTTTACTTGTTTTTGCTGGTCATAGACCAAACTTAACAACAAAAGAAAAAGAAGAATTATTCTGCCGTCAGACTAATTGCATAATAAAGCATGATATAGTGACAATGAAAATTTTCATTACAAAAAAATAATTATGGAAACAGTTACAAACTTATCACCATCTCATAAATTAAGACCTGCATTATGTCTTGATTTTGATGGCACTATTAGAAGAAGTCCTAATGGTAATACGTTTATTAAAAACTATCAGGATATTGAATTGATTCCTGGGATGGAAGAAAAAATATGGAGTTTCAGAAATAAAGGATATTTAATTCTTGGCATCTCCAATCAAGCAGGCGTTGCTCATGGTTTTAAATTACCAATGGAGATTGAATTAGAACTTCAAACAACTCTTAATTTATTTAAAGAAAATCCATTCCACATAGTGAAGCATTGTTACCATGATGGTAAAGGTAAAATTGAACCATACAATCATCGTTCATTATTACGGAAGCCAGATATAGGCATGTTAGCCGTAATGGAGCATGATGCGTGGAATGAAGGGTTTGTAATTGATTGGGACAATTCTCTTTTTGTTGGAGATCGTCCAGAAGATCAAGAATGTGCTCGTAGAGCAGGAATGCCATTTTATCATGTTGATGATTTCAAAGGATTAGATGATTAAGTTCACTCCAATCAATCACCAATTCTCTCTCTTCAACTTCAATGACACGAAGCCAAAGACGAAGATACCTATTAAGCGTATCTCGAAAGAACGATATGAGCAGGCGGTGAAAGAATTGAAAGAAGGAAAAGAAAAGAGCATGTTGAATATGCTTAGAGATTTGAATGATTCATTGGATAGATACGAAAAAAGACATGGCATATAAAACTGAAAATAAAACAATGTGTATCTGCATAAAATGCGGAAAGCCAATTCAATATGATCAGGAAGATGGATATTGGGACAGCAAAGAGACAGATGAAAATTCCACGTTATGGACACCTATGTGTGAGGATAAAAAATTTCATGAACCAACATTGCATGTAAGAGGCGATAAAGGGTATTACTATATGAAAAAAGAAATTATACCGAGAACAATTTCTATTGATTTTGATTCTACCTGCGTGCTAAACGAATGGCCACAGGTTGGCGAAAGTATTGAACATTGTGTTGATGTATTGAAGCGATTGAATAAGGCAGGCCATACTCTTATTCTCGTGACTATGAGAGCAAACAATCTGCTTGATGATGCTGAAGAATGGTTTCGAAATAATGACATTGAAATAAAATACTCTAACTGCAATCCTGAGTACGAAACTGGATCTCGAAAAATTTATTCTCATTTAATTTTGGATGATAAATCGATTGGTGTACCACTGATTAACAATCCGGAGATACACAAAAAGCCATTCGTTGATTGGGTTAAGGTTGAAAAAATATTGGAAGAAAAGGGATACTTATGAAATACACAAACTTTCCAAAAGCAAAAGAACTTGTAAGTAAAATTGACAAGTACTATGAAAAATTGAATGAAATCAATGCAACTCCTATAGTTGTCATTCAAACATTTGGTGCTAGATACAATATTTTCACTATCGGAACTGATGGCAATTGTGAACATGAATACACACAATTAACAAAAGAATTTATTGAAAGAATAAAGGCTGATCTTACAGACAGAATCAATGAACTGATAGCAGAACTTGAATTGCTATGATCCGCCCAGAGATTATCTATCTCGAAGAACCCATTCTTATAGCTGGCATTAAAATTTTACATTCCAGAGAAGGATTGGTTTATCTGATTGATCATTATAAGTGCTTGCTGAAACAAGATGTAAAAAGATTACCAGAGATCACGCAGCACATGGAGTTGCTTATTAAAAATTGGGAGATTCATTTAGAACTTTATAAAAAACAGCATGATCACATTACGACCGGAACAGAGAGCAACAGTTGATAAAAGTCTTGTTATCTTAAAAAGATATAATCTCCTGTATCTGGCGGCTCAGGTAAGAACTGGAAAAACTTTTATGTCATTGACTATTGCCAAAGAAATAGGATGGCGAAGAGTATGTTTCATAACCAAAAAAATGGCCATCTCCAGCATTAAGGAAGACTATCAAAAATTTGGTCATTTATTCGATTACATCAATATCACAAACTTTGAACAAGCAGAAAAACTTCATCCCGAGTATGATGGTTATATCGTAGATGAATCAGTTTCCATTTCTGCTTTTCCCAAACCTGGCGTATACTGCAAGGCACTTAAAAAAGTAATTCAAAAGAAGCCAGTAATACTTATGTGCGGCACGCCTTGCCCAGAAAGCTATTCTCAGATTTTCCATCAATTCTGGATTTCTTATTTCTCTCCATTCTCTCCATACGCCAATTTTTACCGATGGGCCGATGATTATGTCATCAAAAAGATTGTATACCGAAATGGATTTCCGATCACAGAGTATAAAAATGCCAAGCAAAAAGAAATCATGGAAGTGGTCAATCACTACATGGTCACACTCAGTCAGGAAGAGGCTGGCTTTGTTAGTCACGTTGAAGAGGAAGTAGTGTGGGTAGATATTGATAAGCGTGTATATCAACTGATGGATGTGCTAAAGAAAGATAAGGTGTATAAAATGAAAAATGGCAATCATATCGTATGTGATACACCAGTTAAAATGCAGAGTGTCTTCCATCAGTTATCATCAGGTACAGTTATTACAGAAGAAGATAAACGGGAACTGATTGATGAAAGCAAGGCTTGGTTTATCAAATCAAAGTTCGCCGGACAGAAGATTGCTATTTATTATCAGTTCGTAAGTGAGGGTGATTTACTTCGAAAGGTGTTCCCGTTGAACACGAATGTGCCGGAAGTATTCAATGAACATGAAAATATTACGTTTATCTGCCAATTATCAAGCGGCAGGATGGGCGTTAACCTGAGCACAGCGGATGCACTTGTGCTCTATAATATTGCATTCTCTGCCATTACGTACTGGCAAGTAAGAGCCAGGATGCAGTCACACAGCCGGACCAAGGCGAGTAAGTTGTTTTGGATATTTAGTAAGAATGGTATTGAGAAGTATATCCATGCCGCGGTGACGAAGAAAAAAGATTATACGCTTAATATTTTCAAAAAAGATTTTGGAATAAAATGATTAAGGAAGCCTTCTTTTCCCCATGTAGACAATATCGATATCGCCTAGACAGGACATGGAACCGTAATTTACCCACAGCAATGTGTATAGGACTCAATCCGTCTACAGCAGATGAGCACGAAGATGATGCTACCATTGAATCCATCATCCGTATTTTAACCCACAATGGATATGGAGCACTGAGAATGTGTAATGTATTTGCTATTATATCACCAAATCCTGAAGATATTCGTTCATGCCCAGATCCAGTGAAGGAAAATGATAAATGGCTTATTGAAACTATAGAGTACTCCCACATTCAAATACTGTGCTACGGCAACTTTAAACAAGTAACCTATCGTCTACCGTTCATCAAATCAATTATCACAGAACCAATGTGTTTCGGACACAACAAGAACGGATCACCAGTCCATCCATTATATAAGAAGGCAACAACACAAATTATTAAATTTAATGGCCCAAGAGTCCAAACTTCAGATACGAATCACCAAAAAGCTTAAAAAATCAGGCTGGCTGGTGACTAAAATCATGTTGTGCTCTACACCTGGATGGCCTGATATTTACGCCATCCGAAATAAAAGATCTATCCACCTGGAAATAAAATCTAAGGGCAAAAAAGCCGAACCATTGCAGGAATACGTACATTATCAGATAAAAAAGCAGTCCGGAGAGGTATACCTGATTGACACATGGGAAAAATTTCTTGCCTTAAAGTTGGATTGAATATTAATATCTGTTAATATTGTGCTCAGCAATGCGTCAAGAAAGAGAGGGCTTGATTCATTTTTAGGAATGGTTAATACCCGCCAGATTCGCATCCTGGCGGGTTATTTTTAAACAGAAAGACTATGAAAAAAGACAGTTTCTTAAAGTACTTATGGGACGGCCCACTTAAATTATTCCTTGCCGCCACAATCGTATCATGTGTTATTTTTCCTTTATACTGGAAAACAACGGCATTAGGTATCAGTGTTGATGGTCCAATCACATGGAGTATCTTCGGTGGAATCTGGACATTGATTATCGTGATCAACTATTTTAACTGGAAGAAATTATGAAAATAATCATCTCCTTCGTCATCCTGCTATTTCCAACATGGTTTGAAGTTTACCGAGATCGCAATGGTGATGTACATCCAAACTACGACTGGAAATTCAGAGGACTTACCTGCATCATTTCCGGATTTTTAGCGCCATACGGAGTTCATGATTACATTAGTTGGGAGTCTTACGTATTGACTTCATTTAAATACACGCTGATCTCAGTGATGATGTTCACATCAATCTTTCCTTACTGGATTAATTTCATTCATCTGAAAAACAATGTTACTCGGTTCTCAGGTGTTACGAAGTCACATCGATATGATTTTAAATTTCTTACTTACTCTGAAATACTAAAGCATGTGCTCACTCACCTTTCTGATACCGCATGGCCAGATAGTAAAAAATGGTATCGGTCTTTAAGATGGGTAGGAAGGCTTGTTATTTATATTTTAATTTTGTGTGTCTCAATTTATCTGTTATTTGTATGAACTTACTGTTAGTTTTTTTCTTATCGTTATCAAGCCTGCTTGACCAAGCTAAGGCAGTCGCCAACAAGCCAAATATTCAAGATGAACGGGTGGTTAAACTGGAGCAGCGTATCGCTGATGAATATGAAAAGTGTGGCGATATCTGTGTTGATCGTTTACTGGATGGACTACCAACTGATTGGTATAGAGGCATTGATCTGTATATCAATCATTCCGATGCAGAGGTTATTCACATGATGACTACTGATCTGACAGCTTTTTATAAAAATGCTAAATCAGTGTCTGTGTCGGCAGAAAGTTTTGATGGGTATTCGATTATTGTTGTTGTGTCTTATTAAAAAATTATGACTGGAATTGAATTAATCGCCCAAGAGCGAAATGAACAAATCGAAAAGCATGGATATTCCATCGAAGGAGATGTCGAAAAATATCCAGATAGTGATTTAATAAGAGCAGCATGCGCAATTGCTTTCGTAGCTAAAGATGGAATGCCGTGTCAATTACCTGCGCCTGATTGGGCATGGGCTATTCGTGACAGGATAGAAAAAGATAGAATTCATTGTCTAAAAGTTGCAGGAGCATTTATTGCCGCTGAGATTGATCGGCTTAATAAAGTTTCCGAGCCGACCTCTTAGCCTGCGGTGATGCAGCGCTCTTATTCACATTTCTTTTCGACTGTCTCATCTGCTTTTTAGAAGCATTACCCATAAGCCCAACAGCACCAGCCAGCGAAGAGTATTTACCATCGCCACCAACACGTGGAGCAACACCAGAATTATATTGTTTGTTGCCTTTCATTCTTGAGGCATCTTCCTTAACTCTGCTTGCAGATTGGCCTTGGTAGTTCTCACCTTCAGTCCGTTCCAAATCGCCTTTCTTATTACGTTTCACAACAGCACCAGTTTCAACGCGCTCTTCATCACTT
The DNA here is from genome assembly GCA_035493595.1 of Cyclobacteriaceae bacterium. Classification (GTDB taxonomy): domain Bacteria; phylum Bacteroidota; class Bacteroidia; order Cytophagales; family Cyclobacteriaceae; genus DATCRE01. The sequence continues at coordinate 31,611 of DATJHZ010000497.1, forward strand.
TTCTGATTATGCTTCATGATGGCTGATTTACTTTTCTTGCTGGGATCAGTTACATTTGTGAATATCTTCATGATTTTATGTTAAAGTTTTCTGAGTTTGACGTTTGCAAACAATTCGTCCATAAAGATAAGGCAAAATTATTTTTATACCTCGAAAAGATGTATTCGAAGGATTCGCCACTCAACAACATACAGAACCTATCCGAACGAAAACGTGCTGCATGCCTTCAAGCAAAGCTCAGCGATAAAGATCCAGAGATGATTAAAATCATGGATTTACAGCATGAAGAGGTGAATAAATTGATTTTTGCTTACCTAGCTGAATTTCAGAATCACAACAAATACTTGAAATTATGCAGTGATCAGCAGCTTTTCTGGGACATCCAGAAGATTCTTCTGAGCCCAATCGGTGTGGAGGATGAGGATAAAATCATGGAGAAATACAAAAAAAGGGGAGATTTATCAAAGACTGCTGATGAGGTGCTGACCAGAATTAACAAATTATTCTCCGACATCTTCGCCCACGAGGACACACAAGAGATGGCACAGACAGTAATCGCCACGCAGATGTTAAGACCAGAAGATCGGGCCAGACTTAAAGAGAATGTTTCAGCAAACTAAAAATGAATATCGATTTAAGTATTTAGTCACTGCGATAACAGGTGAAGGAATTCCTTGTGTCTATCTTCCAGAAGTACCTGAAGATAAAAAAATCTTATTTACCCAGGAACAAAAATGGACACGGCCTACTGCGCCAGATTTTATAAAGAAAGGAATCAGAGAATACGCAAAACGCGTTCAGGCTGATCCGAATTATATCCATCCACTTCAAACAGAGATAAACAGATGGGCTGATCAGGAATGGGAGCGATCAGAAAACGGAATTTGGTTTTGGAATAATGGAGTTCCAACGTACATCACTGGGTTTTATTATTGGTATCTGACGGCATGGCAGACAACATTCGGATTTCCTACTTACAGAGAAACGGATAAAGAATTAAGTTATTTTATAAAATATTGTGAAGAAGATCCAGATAGCTATGGAGCACTTCTAAATACTATACGTCGTTATGGTAAGTCATCGTTTATGGGCGGATGGGCTACCTATAGAACGACACGCAATAGAAATCATTATTGTGGAATGCAGGGTGAGAACGATAAGAAGATTGGTCAGTTCTACACACAAATGATTAAATCTCCATTCAAGAAGTTGCCATATTATTACACACCAACGTATGACACTACGTCAGCTTTAACTTCAGACATAAGATTTGAGCAACCGGCAAACAGAAGTAAGACATTAATCATTGGAGATTATGATGAATCTCAGGATTTAGAATCTGTTATTGATTATAGACCATCAGGTGTTGGTGAATATGATGGATCCATGCTTAATACTTATCTGATGGAAGAGGCAGGTAAGATTTTAAATTGTAATGTGAATGATCGATGGGCTATTGTTAAACCATGTTTACGAAAAGGTAAGGACTTACGAGGTAAGGTTTTCTTCGGCACAACGGTCGAATTTATGGATTCTTCCGGTAAGGGTGGAAAGGCATACAAAAAATTATTCTACGAAAGTGATTTCAATCAGCGCCAACCTGACGGTAGAACCAAATCAGGACTTTATGTTTGCTTCCTTCCAGGAGATTGTGCTCACGAAAGTTTCTTAGATAAGTGGGGACACCCGTTACGAGAAGAAGCTAAGAAATGGATATTACTTGAACGCGAATCTTATAAAGATAATCCAAAAGAACTATCTGGATTGATCAGAAGATTCCCACTTTACATAAAAGAAATTTTCTACATCAATACTGATCGATGTGAATTCAATGCTACTATTCTTCAGGATAGAAAATCAGAATTAGAATCGATGTCAACTCCTATTCTTACCAAGGGAGAATTTTACTGGCTTGATAATAAACGATTCACTGAAGTCCGCTTCAGACATAATCCACATACAGGTTGGTGTTGGGTACACTCACTCATTAATGACATCAAAGAAACTAATCTTGTTCAGCGAAACATATCTTCATCTATGCCAACATTCGGCCCGATGAATAATATGAAATTTATTTCAGGTGTCGATCCGGTGGACCATGGTGTAGTGATAGAAGGTAAAGGTGGTGATGAAGAATTTGTGAGCACACGTAGATCACGACCTGTACTTTTTGTGAAAAGAAAATATGACTCAGCTATTGATGGAATTGTAACGCAAGAGATACTGGAGCAACGGGCAAAAGAAAAATATCAGTACAAAACCAATCGCTACATAGCCATGATGGATGTTCGCCCAAACGATCCAAATGTTTTCTACGAGCGCGCCTTGATGATGATGTGGTATTTTGGATGTAGCCTTCACCCTGAAAGCCAGAAGCCAGGCATTATAAATTATTTTTATGAGCAGGGATGTGGTGAATTCATCCTTAATAAATATGTGGCTGAGTCTGGTTATAAGAGAAACACCACGATGGATGGTACACCAGCAAGTCAGCCAATCATTCAGGAGTATACCGGCGCACTGGCTACTTACGTTGAATATTTTGGGCATACTATTCCTTTCATTGATCTGGTTATTGATCTTTTGGAATTTACCCCGAAGAAGACCACTGAGTATGACTACTCGGTAGCAGCAGGATTCACCGAACTTGGTGGTAAAATACAGCCCAAGACGTACACGCAGCCTATGGTTGATATCCATGATTTCATGCCCGGATTCGATGAATATGGCAACGTTGTTAATTAATCACTATTTTTGATTAACATTTCCAACTCTACAGTATGGCTAAAGAGAATCTCAGAAAGACAATGGAACAGGTTTTAGAAAATGCTCCAGAGCCAGAAATCAATCAAGAACATGTCAATGACTGGCATACTGCAAAATCAGCAGAAGCATTTAAGACCATTCACCGGGATTTAAGCGCAGAAAGGATTGGTACTTTTAATATACGAGCCGCCATCTCCGCACCAAAGTCTATCAAATATCGTCAGATGGCAATTGATTGGGAAGGTGGTAATCGTGGAGATTACATCTTTATGGATGCCAGTGGAAATAAAATGATACTTCCATACAAACTTTTTAAACGATTATTTTGATGGATCCACTGACCAATCTTAGTAATACCAGACTTGTAGATTCTTCCTTCGCCACGAAGGGGTCAACATTTCCAAACGAATTTGTATCGCCATTAATAAAAGAACTTCCGGAGTATGGCGCCATGTATGCCAAAAGCATCTATGCTGCCAGCGGAAGATTTGGAGGATATGTGTTTTGGAATGATACTGAATATCAAGCTTTACTTGAGGTATCACAAGGTCGGCAGAGTATTGATAAGCTCAGGAACATGTTCGGCTTCTTCCGGGAGAATAAAACTGATCCTTTAGATGATGGTTCTTCAAGTCTTGCCTATCTGGATATCCAGGTTTTAAATCTGGCACCAAAATACGTTAATCGGGCAGTGGCGAAGATAATGAACCTAGAATATGATGTCCAGCTTGAGGCTGTAGACTCTGTTTCGGTACATGAAAAGAAACAATATGAAGCCAATCTTCAGGCTTTTTATGAATTCAGAGGTTGGCTTGATGATCTTAAGATAAGCCCAAAAGAACTATTTCCTGATCTGGATATTGATATTTTACCAGAATATCCAGATGAATTGATGTATGAGATGCTCACCAATCCAAAGATGCAGAAGGCCATCGATGGTGAAGAGGCGCTTACATTGATGCAGCAGATCAATGACTTTAATCAGAAAATGCGCATGATGGTGCATGATAAAGTCGTTTATGGTCGTGGGCACATCCATTGTTACCGGGATGAGAATGGGATACCGAGAATTGATCACATCAATCCAAAATATTATGTCGGTAGCTATGTGGAGGATGAGAACTTTGAGGGACAGGAGTATGCCGGATTCTTTGATTTCCCAACCGTAAGCCAGTTTCGGAAAGAAGCATCGGGTTATTTAACCGATGAAGAGATTGAAGAAATTGTTCAGAAGTATGCGTACATGAACAATATTCAGACAACCTATAGCCCACTCCGGGCCAATCAAAAATTCGATGGACTGAATTATATTCCTGTTTTACGCTTTTATTTCCTAAGCCAGGATGACCGGGTATTTGTAAAGCGAAATAACAAAAATGGCAATCCAACCATTTTTGAGCGTAGTTTAGGATGGAAGCCAAGTGAAGATGATCCAAGATTTGGTCAAGATGGAGATTCAGACATAATCCGCAATTCATATACCAGTGTCTATGGCGGCACCTGGATATTGGATAGTGATCTGGTGTATAACTATGGTAAAAAGGAATATCCACGTTCTAATCTTGTTGATCTTACCTTGCCAATAAAAACTTTCGCTCCACTTTACAAAGAAGGAAGAACGGTGAGTTTCTGCGCACAGATGATTGAGCCATTGTTTATGATCAATGTGGCATGGAATAAAATCAAGCAGATTTTAGCGCAAGGATTCATGGGCGTGCAGGAAATTGATTTTACTCAGTTGGAGAAAGTAGCGTTAGGTAAAGGTGGTCAAGCATGGACACCACGTGAAGTTTACAAGCATTTCCTGCAAACCGGCAGATTAATCAAGAGATCGCCAGTTAATAAATATGATCAACAGTACTCTGGTAGTGCTGTTGAGGCTGGACAGACCGGATTACAAATGAGTGATTATTTGAGTGTCCTAACTACTGGCATCAATATGCTTGAGCAGTTGACAGGAACTACAGTGGCTGAATCTACCCAGATGCCAGATAGACTTCCTGTTCGTGTAATGGAGCAATCCCAGGCAACAGGTGATCTTGATATGGAATATCTTTTTAATTCATACACCTACATGTATCGCGCTGTTTGCACACAATTACTCGGGATGGTGCAGCAGGCTAAGCGTGATGGAATTGGAATTGCGGGATTTATTCCTTCTCTGGGTAAACACGTTACTGTTTCCGATCGGATTGCGCTTTGTGATTATGGATTGTTTTTGGTTAAGTCACCTAGCGGAGCTGAATGGCAATCGCTTTGGGATGATCTACAGATTGGTCTTCAAAATGGAACACTTACTCATCTTGATGTGGCGTACATTAAGGATATAAAGAATCTGAAGAAAGCTCGTCAGATACTTGGAATCAGGGTTAAGGTTAATGAGCGTAAGGCTGCGCAAATTAATGCGATGAATCAGAAAGCGGCCATGGATGCCAATCGTGCGGCAGCTGCTGATAAGGCTCAGGGAGAACTTTATAGCCTTCAGGCGAAGGGACATATTGATGAGGATTTGATCAAACTTAAGGGGCAGATCGATGAGCACATTATGGTTTGTGATAATGAACTGAAAGCTGCGATGAATGATAAAACCAATCTGGTTAAACAGCAGATCGCCAAACAAACCAGTGTGGATGAGATTATTAAGAAGTCAGTTGAGAATAAAGCTAAATATGCTCAGGTTGCCGCAAAGGAACGTAGTGATAAAGAAAAATCAGATTCTAAATGAAGCCAACACACGTAAAGCCTCAATTGTACACTTACTATTTTTTAGCACTAAAGGATATTGCGAAAGACTTTGGTTATAATCTAGTTGTGCATGGATCAATGGCTAGAGACTTAGATTTAATTGCCATACCATGGATTAATGATCCTAAACCAGAACTTGATTTGATCAATGCTTTAAGTAAGGAACTTACTGGAAATATTGCGCACGAAGATCATTGGAGAGATGTTTATATGTACAGTGAATTGCCAGCAGGTAGACATTCGTATGTTATTAATCTGAATCGAAGACAATCTAACAAAGATGGAAATTATCAAGATGATCCTCAGTACTATATTGATATTTCGGTTACACCATTATCCACCTAAAAAGTGGCTTTTTGCTTTTGATTAAAACTATTCTGAACTTTATGTAAAGATTACGTTATGGCAAAACAAATTTATGACTTGGATAAAGATGACATGGTGGATGTTGTAGAGCCGCCAGCATCAGAAAAAAAGGTTGAGGATAAAACCAAAACTGAACCCGATCCTGCTGAGGAAGAAGAGGAGGAGGAAGAAGAAGTAAAGACTACCGCCGAGAAGGAGAAGGAAAAAACTGATCCCGAAGAAGAGGAGGAAGAGGAAGAAACTGAAGAAGAAAAAGCCGCTCGTATTGAGGCTGAAAAAAAAGAGAAGGAACAAGAAGAGGAAGAAACTGAAGAATCTGTAGATAAAATTCTTGAATCCAAATTCGGCGAAAAGTATGGGATTAAGAGCGAAGAAGATTTAAGCACCATCCTTTCTGAATCAGAAGAATTGCTGGATGAAGTAGCCAGCCTCCGCGAAGAAAATAAGGCTTTAAAAGAAAAGCCAAATACGCCTAGCTTTAAAAGCAAGACCAATGAGGCTGTTTATAATGCCCTGAAAGATTACGATATTGATAAGTTGTCTGATGGTATTCACATGATTGCCGGCCTTATCAGTATGGATTTGGATAAAACAGACCCTAAACTTATCCTTGAGCAGGCATTCATTATGGAGCACCCAGAACTGAGTCTGGATAAAGCACGTAAGAAATTCCAGCGTCGGTTTGATGAAAAATATACCATCCAAAATGCGGATGATTTAGATCCAGCCGATCTTAAGGAAAAAAAGGAAGACCTTGAAAGTGACCTTGAAATAGATGCCGCAAAGGCCAAAAAGTTCATCAAGGAAAAACAAGCAGACTTTAAAACTAAAAGTGAAGATAAAGTAGAAACCGAAGAAGTGCCTAAAGAAATCCAGGAAGGTATCGCAAGTCATACCAAGGAATTCCAAGAGCACATGACCGGAATCGACGAATTGATCTTTGCCGATGATGACAACGATAAGCATCCATTCCGATACAAATTCAGCAAAGAAGAGTTGGGACAGATTAAAAAAATCGTTGGTGACCACCTATCCAATCCAAATGCCTACGATGGCAAGGGTAAACTGGTTGGTGGTTTTGATCCGGAAGAGAAATTTCAACAAGCAGCGTTCCTGGTAGCAGGTCCTAAAATGGTAGAAGAAGCGCGAAAATCAGCAGCGAGAATTGCGCAGATTATCAAAGTAGAGGATGTAGCTCAAAAAAAACCAAAACGCAAAGCAGTAGGCAGTGGCGATATTCAGGATGACAGCATTGATGCTCAGGCTGAACGCATGGCTAAAAAGAAAGAGGCAGAAAGAAAGGCACGAAGATAGAATCTTCGTCCAATCAAAAAGTGTGCAAGTGAGTTCGGGGTTAAGATATGAACTATGTTTTATCTAAAACCCAAGAAATAAAATGGCATTATTCACGGAAGTAAATACCTGGCAGGATTTCGCAGTTGCCGCCCGCGAAGAAAATCCGCTTATCTCCCAAATGAGCTTTATCCATAAGCCTCAGGTAGGATCGGTAATGTTTGACGTCAATCCACTGGAAACAGATATCGGTGAGATGTTCAAAATGGGCCTCATGGAAGAGGTTAAAGGAGAAGAAATCATTCACCATGAAGCAGCAAAAAGATTTGATGCTCCTTATGTGAATTCGGACGCCACACAGTCAAATGTGTATGGAACAGCTGCTGTTATTAATGGCGATGATGCACTTTATGTCGGGCTTGATTATATCCAGCTTGAAGACATTAGCCATAGCCCACAAACTGGTCCTAATGCACTGAAGTACTCATACCCACGTACTGGTCAATTGATTCAGTTCAAAAATAAAGGCGTATGGAGAATTTCAGGTAAAAGAGAGTCTATCCCTGGCGCTCACCGTCTTTACCTTGTAAAGATTTCAGGTCCATCGCTTGCCAACACAATCACCAGTGCTGGTGGTCTTTATGGTGGTGATCAGTTTGGTGTTATCGGTTCAGCTTTCGAGGAAGCAACCTATGGCATGCAAAAAGGTATTGTACCGACCTCTAAAACGTACACCAATTATCTGCAAACATTCTCTGATTACTATGATCAGACAGATATTGAAGCCACGAATGAGACTTATCCATTCATGTACCAAGGCAAGGAAATCAATTTCGTGTATCCAAGAGGTATCTCTGATACTGAAATGCGTTTCGCTTTCATGGAGCAGTCTGGTCTATTCCTGACTCCTTACGGTGCATCAATTGCCGGTTTCGATAAGAACGGCGTTGGTGTTACTATGAACACGACTCAGGGTTATATGCCAAACTTGGAGTTGAATGCTCCTAAGTTGTATTATGACAATAACCCGACAGTGGCATTGTTTGAGCAGATTATCCGTCTTCGTAGAAAATTGAACCAAGGCCGCGAATGCTTGATGCAGTGCGGTTATGAATTCCTTCTGAAGGCTAAGGATATCATCACTCAATTCGGTGTTAACGGTAGCATGGTGTATAACCGTAGCACTGTTGATTTGAATATCGATCAGATTAAGATCGGCGGATTCGTATTCAACATGAAGGAATTGATGATTTTGAATCACCCTGATGTGACAGCAATACCTGGATTTAACTATCCATGGTACTTCATCATCGCGCCAATGGATAAAACCAAGGATGCGAAGACTGGTATTATGAAGGATGCCTTCACAATCATGTGGAAAAAAGCAATTGGTGGTGGAGCACGTGGTCACTACAAAATGTGGATGACTGGTGCCATGGCCGATACTCCTACTGATGATCAACAAGTAAGACGTATCCATTTGTATTCAAGAAAGGGCACCCGGGTGGTAGCAGCATCTAAGTTTATCTTAGGTCAGCGCTTACAACCTGCTGCTTAAGTTGCCATAACGTCGCAGCTATAAAGGTTCAGGGACTTGTTCCCTGGCCTTTTATTTATAGATAAAATATTAAAATTTGTAAACAATCTAAACAAATTAACACATGTCAAAGAAAGCTAAAACACCAGCAGCACCATTACCTACAATGGATGAGATGCAAAAAAACTTCATGGAAGAAGAAAGCGGCAAAGATTCTACTGGAGATTTAAATACAGAGGAAGAGGAAGAGGAGGAAGAGGAAACTGAGCGAGAACCTGAACCTGAAAAAAAAGGACCACATTTAACTCGTGAAGCCAGACCCGGGAAAGCCAGAGGAGGAAAAGAAATTGAGGGTTCTTCAGTCCGTGTTTATCGGGAAGATAATAAATTCATGAAGCGCAGGCCAACACAACTTCAGGGGCTAAGTTCTCAGATGCTTCCTCCAATTACCAAAAAGAAATTGGCGATGTATGAAGTTATTGGTAAAAATGAAGTCGATCCTCTAACAAGAGAGCGAATTGTTTCTCCTACTTTAATTCTTCCGGGTAAATACATCATCTATGATCCGTTTGGAGAAGATGTTTTAAAAAGACACATTTTACTTCGAAATGTTACCCGAACAGAAACGGTGGTAAGGGATGGAAGAGAAGTACCTGAGGAAACAACGGAAGATTTAATTTTCCCTGATGGTTTCAAATCAGTGGCTATAGAGCGAAATTATCTTGAATATGTGCTGTTAGAACTCCATCCGCTTAATGAATCCAATAAATTCCGTGATCGATCTCAGGCACCTGCATTTAAGCGCATTGATCTTGGATATCGCAAGGATTGGGCAGAAACTACTGCTGGAATGGATTTAGCTTTTGAGGCTGAAAAAATTGTTGTTGGTATGCGGAATGGAGATGAAATTATCACGTATGCTACGGCGGCAGGAATTCCAACCGCAGGAAGAATGATTGATAGTGGGGACACTTCTGTTAAAATGGATCTTCGCAGATTCGCCAGACAGAGCCCAAGAGATTTTTTCAAACTCAATAAACACAATACCATGGCCATTAAAATGGCGGTTTTGGAAGCTATTGATCTTGGATTGATTGAATATTTTGTGGATCGAAGAGACTGGTTATTCTCAACGGATGGCGGATCACTTGGTCAACATTTACCTGGGCAAGATCCGACAGAAACACTTATTAAACTTCTTCAAAGAGAAGAATACCAAGAAGTCTATGCAAAACTTCAAAATCAACTCAATTATTGGGAATAATAATTGAAACAAAATAGTTTGTAACTTAGGGGTCGTAATTGACCCCTTTTTTATGAGCTTAGTACCTTCCTTTACAATAACTCAGCAAGATGGTGGTGCCACCGCGCTGGCAGTCAATACTACTCCGTACGGGTCGCCAAATCAAGATCGAAATCAAGCGGCAGAGTATGTACTATGGTCAAAAACAGACCAAAACGGATTACGATCATTCAATAACCCGGACCAAGGAAACGTACTTACTAATCTTCAATACAGTGTCCAAACACCAGTTGATGGATGGTATGAATTGATCCGGTTAAGAATTCAATTTTATAATGCTGGTGCTAATTATGTAGAAGAGCAATCCAGCGGAGGAGTTATCACACAATATGCAAGTATTTTTTATTACGGAACTACTGGTAAAGTTTATCAGGCAATTACACCGTCTATTGGTCAATCACCAACAGATACTAATTACTTTGTTGAAGTTCCTGACCTAAGTGTCATTCTAGCCAATACCAACATTGAAGTTTATTATCAGAATTTTTATGGTGAATACAATACCAATGTGTGTATCCGAGATAAAGATTTAGAGAATTGTAATTGTGGTGGAGGAGATGAAGCACTTGATCTATTGTATGCACAAAAACAATCAGCTGATACAAATTTTGCTAATGGCTATCCTGACCGGATGGAGAAAATAATTCGTGAACTTGAACAAACTTGTACACAATGTTAATAGCAGATGCATTTAACATACTCTCAGAAGCTAATGCAAAAATTGCTTCATTAGGGATAGACATTATTGATCAGGCAGGAACTCCTAAGCAGCCAAAAACAGAACGGCAACTTATAAGAGCACGCCAGTTATATAATCTTCTTAATAAGTTTATTTTTTTAAATGCTGGCGGTACAGCTATTACAGGAACATTTGGTCAGAATGACGCAGCACTAAACAGGCTTTTACTGCAATTAAAAAAAGTAGCAGAGATATTTACTTTTCCTGCTATTCCAAATCCCATAAATTCATTTGTTACATCAGGGCAATCTGGTGGATCACAACTTCCTGTTGGTGCTTCTGAAGGTGATCTATTATATTTTCATAATGGTGGCTGGACTAATTTTGCAAAAGGCGCTGATGGTACAGTGCTCACATCTTCTCCGTCAGGACTTGTGTGGAGTTCTGCTGTTGGAAATGGTATTCCATCAGGAGGATTAACTGGACAGTATTTAGCAAAGACATCAAATGCTTCTTATGCAGTTGCCTGGCAAACACTGACTTTAAATAAAATTACAGATGTTACAGCATCTGCGGCAGAGGTTAATATTCTTGATGGTGCTTTAGTATCCTTTCAGGAAATTAATACTTTAATCGGAATTAATACCGGAACAACAATTCAATCTCAACTTGATGGTAAGTTGGGAGGATCACTTGCTAATGGTAAATTCCTAGTAGGAAATGGTTCTGGTATAGCCACTGCGGTTACACCAACTGGAGATGTTACCTTTAATAACACTGGAGTTTTTGCTATTACTTCAGCATCAATAGTTGATGCTGACATCAATGGATCAGCAGCAATAACCAGATCAAAAATAGCTTCTGGAAATATTAATAGAGTTGTAGTTAATAATGGTTCTGGAGTTCTATCAGATGCTGCTGCCATCACTGCTAACCGTGTGTTATTATCAGATGCTAATGGCATTCCAACAGCAAGCGGAGTAACAACTACAGCATTTGCATTTTTTGATCCAACATCTTCAATACAAAATCAATTAGATAGTAAACTCACTGTTAGTTTAACTTCTCCCGCTCAAGGTGATACTATTTATTTTAATGGTACTAATTGGACTAATCTTCCTGTAGGCACAGCAGGTCAAGTATTAACAACTGATGGAGTAACTGTATCGTGGGGATCTCCAACAGCTAATGGTATTCCAACTGGAGGAACTACACATCAATATCTTCGCAAGATTGATGCAACAAATTATAATACAGAGTGGCACACTTTTGTGCTCACTGATGTGTCGGATGTAACAACTACATCAACTGAACTTAATTTATTATCAGGGTTAACAACGCCTGCTTCAAAACTTAATTTTTCAAGTTCAGTAACGAGTGACATTCAGACCCAACTGAATTTAAAACTCAGCACTTCACTTGCTTATAATGCACTATTTGTTGGTAATGTATCTAACACAGCGGGACAATTATCACCAGGTGCAGATAATCAAGTCTTGATGATTATTAGTGGCTCTCCAACATGGCAGACATTCACTCCTGGTACCGGCTCAGTAACATCAATTGATGTATCAGGAGGAACAACCGGATTATCTTTTACAGGCGGTCCGGTGACAACCACAGGAACCATCACTGCTTCAGGAACATTGATCGCTGCTAATGGAGGAACTGGATCATCATCGTATACAAAAGGTGATATTTTAATTGCTTCAGCAAGCACAACTTTGACCAAACTTGCAGTTGGTACTAATACTTTTGTATTAACTGCTGACTCAACTCAACCAACTGGTGTTAAGTGGGCAGCAGCACCTGGTGCGGGAACTGGAACTGTTACATCTGTAGATGTAACAACAGCAAATGGAGTTAGTGCAACTGGCGGACCAATAACTTCTTCAGGTAGCTTTACATTTTCTTTAGGAGCGATAACGCCAACAAGTGTTAATGGAATTGTATTCTCAGGTAGTTCAACACCAACATTATCTGTAACTGGAACCTCATCTATATCAGGCTCAAACACTGGAGATCAAACAATCACCCTTACTGGTAATGTTACTGGTTCTGGAACAGGATCATTTGCAACAACTATTGCGGCTGGTGTTGTAACCAACTCAATGCTAGCTGGCGGGATTGATTTAACGACTAAAGTTACTGGAGTATTACCAGTATCTAACGGTGGTCAAGGAAACGCATCTCTTACAGCTTACGCTCCTTTATTCGGGGGAACAACATCCACAGCACCAGTTCAAAGTGGAACCACCGGAACTGCTGGTCAAGTCCTTACTTCTAATGGTGCAGGAAGTTTACCTACATGGGCAGCAGCATTAAGTTATGGTTTAGCAACACAGATACCATTTACAAACGGAAGTGCTAATGGATTCAGCTATTCATCAGCATTTGCATTTGATACTACATATCAGAATTTATTTGTTGGTGGATCAAATACTTATACAATATCCACACCCGGATATATAAATAACACTTACGTATTTGCTGAACAGACAACATTAACAACAGGTAATACAGCCCCATCAATTATCACAGATGCTGTTGTCTTTGGATTTCAAAACTTTATTGGTGATGGAACTAATTATTATTCTGGTTCATCATCACTTACTTATGGTGCTCATAACAAAAATTATACTGGCGGCGGATTAGTTGGTGGGTTATATGCAAGATTATTACACTCAGGAGAAGGCAGTGGAGTACATTATCATTTTGGTGGAATTGCAATTGGTGTTGGAGGTTCATCAGCGACAGGAAGTGAACTGGTAACAGCAGTAGCTACATCAATAAACATTAGCTATAATTCATCTTCACAAACAGCGGGACATGGTGCTTATGGTTATAATTCAGTTATTATAGCTGGTCAAGACCATAATATTCCAAGCACATCCCCACGCTCAGCTGTTATTGCTGGTAATGCTATCAAAGCTAGAGCATCAGATCCTGATCAAGTTTATGTTCCTAATTTTAATATCGTAACTACACCAGCAAATGATGATGCATTAACTCAAATTTTAGCTAGGGATGCAACAACAGGATTAATAAAATACAGAACAGCATCTTCTATTATAGGAAGTGCATTCTGGCCATTAACAGGATCGGCACTATTAACTGGAGCAGTTACTATTGATGGAGACATTGGTAGTTATGGAGTAACCTTAGATGCATTAGAGCATTTCACTGTCAATGTACAAGGTGGCAATAGCTTTAATGTCAATGTTGCTGACACTGGAGATATAAACTTGAGTCCAAACTCAGGAAATATCAATCTAACAACATTTGGAAGCAACGTCACTCAATTAGAAGCATCTGGAACTGGGTATGTATTTGCCGTATCCGGTGCTGGTATAATGCTGAATGTAAACAGTGATGCAACTGGCGATATTCCTTATCGTAATTCTTCTGGATATTTAGCACGAAGAGGTATAGGAACATCAGGGCAAGTCCTTACGGTATCCGGTGGATTACCAGTATGGGCAACACCATCTGCTGGATTCGCTAATCCTATGACTACACTGGGTGATCTTATTTACGAGGACGCCACTCCAACAGCAGTTAGGTTAGCAGGTAATACAACAACGACAAGAAAATTTTTAAGTCAAACAGGTAATGGAACGATAAGTGCTGCTCCTGTATGGAATGCATTAGTTAGTGGCGATATTCCAAACAATGCTGCAAATACTACTGGTAGTGCAGCAACTTTAACAACATCAAGATCTATCTCCATGACTGGCGATGCAACATGGACTGTTAATTTTGATGGAAGTGCAAATGTAACGGCAGCAGGAACTTTAGCTACTGTAAATAGCAATGTTGGCACATTTGGTTCAGCTACTACATCATTGACTGTTACTGTTAATGGAAAGGGTTTGGTGACCGCAATGAGTTCACAAACGGTTACTCCGGCAGTTGGGTCTATAACTGGATTAGGAACTGGAGTTGGTACTTGGTTAGCTACCCCTTCATGGACTAATTTTACTTCAGCAATTACAGGTACAGCACCATTTTGGAATACTTCAGGGAGCACTACGATTACCACACCAACGATTACAGGGAAACCAACCTGGACACAAGCTTCTGAATCAGCAACAAATACATTTCAAACATTTACCCAGGCAGCACATACTGGCGGTAGCCCAGTCGGGATATTGTATACTGGCGGTGCTCACACAACAATAGCTGTTTCTGAATTCACAGACTTCAATTTGAACGCATCAAGGACTGTAAATTTTGCATCCGGTGGTGGTACGATAGCAAACGAACGCATAGTACGAATTCAAGCTCCAACACTAACCGCAACAACAAACGGTATTACAATCACAAAGGCCGCTACTTTAGCTATAAGTGATGCCCCTACAGCATTCACAAACGTAACTATTACACAAGGCTATGCTTTGGATATTGAAGCCGGTAAAATGAAAGTTGGAAGCTTTACGCCCCCGGGCACAACCTTAACAGCAGCAATCCAAACCAGCGGTGAGGTCCGGGCTACAGGAGGTTTTAATCTTCGAAACGTTACGACAAATGATAACGCAAAAATAGGATTTTTCATCAATGGTACTGCTGATGTTGATATTTTTGCTAATGCTGCCGCAACATTATTAATAAAAAATATAGGATCAACATCAACAGGTGGTGCTTATGTAAGAGCGTCTGGTACATTATCACCAACTACAGGAACGGCAAATGCAACCAGTGCTTTTCTATCTTCTGTTGCTTGGCAGGCCAGCGGCGGAACTAATAATTTTTCAGGTATTGAAATTAGTGGTGTAATAAGCACATCTGGTACATGGGCTGGTGATATTCGAGGATTTTATTATAATCCACAATTAAGTGGAACCACAGGACTTGCAAATAATTATGCTATTCTGGCAACAAGTGGAAAAGTTTTAATTAATGGATCTACAATCACTGCCTCTACTGAAATGGACATTAGAGGAACAGGTACAACTTCTAGCACAATAAATACTAGGTGGGCAGATAGCGGCAACACATTATTAATGTCATTATTAGATAATGGATTTTTAGGAATAGGTAATATCACTGCTGCGGTAGGTCTTGATATTAATGTAGGAATAGCAAGTAGACAACAATCACCTGCACAAATAACATCTAATCAAAATAATTATGCCATTGGTGCTCAGACCTCATTTAGATTAAATACCGATGCTTCCAGAAATATTACAGGATTAACAGGAGGTGTTGATGGTAAATTTTTATTCATAAGAAACGTTGGAAGTTTTAATATTGTGTTTACGCATGAAGATGGAGCTTCTACTGCGGCAAATAGAATTACAAGTTCAACAGCGGGAAATTTAACAATTGCTCCAAATGGAGTATTAGTATTACAATATGACTCCAGCGCAAGCCGATGGTTTGATGTTGCAGTTAGATAAAAAAAATAAACTCTCTCAAATATGGGAATACATAGGAAATTTTCAGGAACCATAACTCGTGCTGCCGCAACAGCAAGTGGATCAGAATCAATAACAGGAATAGGAGGAAAACCAATTATGGTTATTTTTTATGCAATGTCAGATTCAAATTCATCAATAAATTCAAAAGGTTTTGATGATGGATCAATTGCCACATGTATATTTTGTAATGTAATAACTGGTCTCATAA
Organism: Cyclobacteriaceae bacterium; assembly: GCA_035493595.1. Classification (GTDB taxonomy): domain Bacteria; phylum Bacteroidota; class Bacteroidia; order Cytophagales; family Cyclobacteriaceae; genus DATCRE01. The sequence continues at coordinate 47,928 of DATJHZ010000497.1, forward strand.
ATTTACTTGGAGGTACATCAAATTTTGCTAATGTAGCAGAAAGTCAAACAAAATCTATTGACGTGGAAAATACTACACCAAACGGACATAATGCAAATATATCAAGCATGGATAATGATGGATTTACATTAAACTGGACAAAAATTGGAAGTGGGTTAGCTTTAACAGTAAAATATATCGCAATCTTATAAAAAACAGAAATCATGGCCTCATTAACATTAAGTGAAAAAGCAACATTATCTGCCTCTCAATCTTTTAGAGATAGATTTATACAAGGTCTATTCTCAAAAGCTAATGTGTACATTCAGCAAACTCCACTGAATTTAGCATGGCAGAAGCAAGTTAATTTTGGAAAAAGTTTTACCAAAGGAGCGGTTACATATGATGCAGTTGCTTTAACTAGATTTTGGTTAGCAAATTATAATGGAAATGCTATTTTAGATGGCAACAATCAACCTATTGATACAGAAATATTAAATAGTGCCGGATTAGACGTTGTATACAATGCTATGGCAAATGTGATTACTGGAGATGATGCTTTACCAATACAATAGAGGAAATATGACATCAACAGCCGCAATTATTGTAGTTATTAAAAAATAAACTTTAATATCTATCTTTGGTCTACATTAAAAACAAAAAGTTATGGCAAAAATATCAATAACAAACGATGAATTGGTTCAATTTAGAACGGCTGCTCAAGCTTACATTAATCGTTATCCAGATCGGACAAAGCTTCATTATGCTCTTGAAAGAACGCTCAAAAAAACACTCACGCTATTTGAGGATTACGCCGATAAAGAAAATGATTACAGGGTGGATGCCGCGATCATCGACGAAAAAACAAAAACATTCACATACCTCGAAGATGTTGTAGGTGGTCAAACAAGACGACAATTAGCTGTTGATCCTGCAAAAGCAAAAACTCTTCAGGCAAACATGAGAAAACTCGGAAGAGAAAAAGTTGAGATTGAAACTTATTTTACAACTGAGCAACCAAAAGACTTGGAAGCTATGTGGCATCAAGTTTTTAGTGGTATAGTTATTCCTGAAGAAAGAGAAGATTCAGCAAAAGATGCTCTTACTGAATCGGAAGCATTATCAAAATAAGATATGATTGACGAGGTTTATTCGCTAGTAAATTACATCTCAGATAAAAATGGCCGGGGATATATACCTCCGGCCAAATTTAATTTATTGGCTAAAACCTGTCAGTTAGAATTTATTTCAACACGGCTTGGTAACATTCGTAATCCAGTACCTGGCTACAAGTCAAACAGACGTATTGATACTGATCTTCGCCCATTTCTTTATGGTCCTATTCAAGTGCCAATAGACTCTAACGGAAACTTTAATTATCCACCAGGGTTTATGTGGCAGGACTCTTGGCAGAAACTTGACTATACTCCAATCACTGATATCCAAAGTGATCAGTATCCTGCGATTAAAAAGAATGCCATCATTCCACCAACGGTAGATTATCCGTACATCATTTTTAATAATCCGTACGGATTCATTGATCCTTATTCTATTGGTTCTTTTTTGCTCTCTTACATAAAGTATCCAGATGACCCTGTATGGGCCTACACAACGGTAAATGATGAGCCAGTTTATAATCCATCAGCAGCAGTTGATTTTAAGTTAGGATCAATAAGTATGATGGATATCACGGCTCTTATTTTAGAGAAGGTTGGTATGAACCTTAATAAAGATCAGATTTTACAATATTCTGTTCAAAAACAACTTCAAGGAACATGAGTCAGAAGACACGGTTATATTATGCTCATCGCGTTATCCTTGCATTACAGGATGATTATCCTTCTCTTGAATTTAAGATACAAGAGCGCGAAGTATTTCCTGTCATTGATGATATCGTTAACCGGATGGCTGAGCAGGATTATTTTGATAACTGGAAATTTACGGGTCAAGGAATAGATGAAGCTTTTATTACAACCTTTGATGAGATAACAGTAGTTGATCAGGATAATGAATTGCCTTCTTATTTTGAGTTCCCATCTAATTATGCTGCATTACCAAACAATCGAGGCATAGATGAAATCTGGCCATTGAAATTCAGAATGAAAGGCGATGATCACTCTGTAGTTATTATGACACATGCTGATTATCGTCGTTATAAAAGCATGAGGGCTGGTAAACTTGAAGGAAGACTCGGTGGATATCCACAAGGAACAAAATTTTATTTTACTTCTTGTGGAGTTAAGAAGAAATATGGCAATATGGGATTGCGTCTTGTTATCAGAAGTTCTAAGGATATTTCTGATACTGCGCCATATCCAATACCAGCGAACAGAGAAGGTGATGTTGTACTTATGGCTATCAAATATTTTGTTGATAAACGTAATGGACAGACTGATGTTGTTAGGGATTCCAAGGATAAAATAGCCGCATCATGAGTGTAGATAATAGCAGATACTATAAAATTTCAACGATTGTTGATGACTTTTTATCCGATAATGATCTGCACAATAGCTGGTATCAGAAGGCTTTAAAATGGGGACATAAGGCATTACGTGATATTCGACTTGATATCTACCAGGAAGTCAAGACAGAGTTGTTAAATGTTACTGAGCGCAAGACAGTAGTTCTTCCTGATGGCTTTGTAGACTGGACAAAGATTGCTGTTAAGAATGGTCAGTATGCAGTTACCCTGGCACTGAATGCTGATTTAACCATTCAGGAAAGATCAACTTCAGATCAAACCATTTCCAGTATTATGAGTCAGCGCCTGCCTAATGGCACAGACTTTGGGCAGTATGGTGGTTATTATTTTAACAACTTTAACGGATCTAATTTCCTAGCCGTCGGAGGAGGATTGCCTAGTAAGGGATTTTTCAAAGTAGTACAACATGATAATTGTAAGGAAATATTATTAGACTACGATTATAATCTTAATCAGGTTTATCTGGAATACATCACAGATGGTCTTGATGCTTGCGATGAAACAGTTGTTCACCCATACGAATACAATTACATTTTCGCTTACATGGAAATGCGTTATGAGATGAAGAACAATCCGAAAGCAACTAATTATACTAAAGATGAAGCGCAGAAGGATGTATACTTCGAGGGATTAAAATTAAGAGGCCGTTATAATGAACTTGATCCGAGAACATTTATTACCATGAGTCGAGCGGAATCCAGAATGACAACTAAACTTTAAGGTTATGAAAATATCCAGCAACAAAAAGAAAGGCAATTCTGTAAAATCATCAGGAATTGTAGAGAAGAAAATATCTGAAGCTAACGATGAGCGATACAGTGTTCAGAAGATTAGTAACGGATATATCACTGAAAAGTCATGGACAGATAAGAATGGTGCTTATCAATGCGTTAAAACTTATTCTGAAAAGAATCCGATTGACAATGAAGCTTCTGAAAAAGAATAAATGAATAAGAATCCTAATTCTAAATTCACTCCTTTAGGTGGCGCAAATCAAGATGATAGTTTAATAACTCCTTCTCCAGATGCCGCTGGACGTTCGCTTTTTGAGAATGGAGATTATCGCTATGCCCTTAATTTAAGAATAGGATCAAGCAGAGGAAGTAATTTTGGAGATGGTGAGAATATAAAAAGCACATTAGCACTTGAAAATTATATTGGTTATGACAGACAAACCTGGGAGAATTCACCAACCAACTTCCCAGGATCATTAAGCGGATGGAGTGTTTATAATTCAGGAACAGATTTAGCATTTACTTACGGATCGACTCCGCCAAATATTTTTCCTGGCGCAAAAGTCAGCATTAATTTAAGCACTATAAAACAAACAGTTACTCTTTATCAGGTTCATCCTATATCAGTGGGTGATTATTTAACACTGAGTTATGCTTTCACTAGAAATCTTGTTAATCCAAGTTCATTACTAATTGTCGGATTGTATTTAGTCTATCTGGATGGCTCTGGTACTGAGATAGCATCAACGCTAATCGATAATTTAAATTCATACTCATCATCCATTGGACATCCGTCCAATGTTATTTCATTGTATGCTACGCAAAATTGTGCAGCTATCGGTTTTAAAATAAAGAATACAACTACAGCAGGTTCGACAATAGAGTATGTTGTTGATCAATTTAAAATTGATCAGGTATTCAACACCATTGTAACTACTCCACCAGTAGGAAATAATAAAGTAATCGGCAGGTATGAGGACGTAGAATTTCAACGTATTTACAAATTTGTTTATAACAGCAATAGCAACCATACGATTTCATACTTTGATCCCAACACATCAACGACGTATGAGATACTGAGATGGTCAGGACTTTCTTTTCAAAGCAATTATTTTGTAAAGGCTGCAAAGCTTGATAATTGGCTTGCGTTTACAGATCGAAATAATGCTCCGAGATTGATAGATACTGATTCAATACAGAGTCTTTTCCTTCAATTAGGTTCTACAAATTTTAGAGAATTTCATATCTCATTTCATAAATGGGCACCTACCGTTCCGCCTATACCAAGAAATTTTTTCGATACGACTACGAATGTTAATAATTTCGAAAAGCTTAAAAACAAACTGCTACAATTTTCTTATAGATACATTTATTTCGGAAATCTTAAATCGCGCTGGAGCCCGATAAGCAAAGGATGTATCACTAATATTTGTGGATCATATTATTCAACGGCTCCTGTGGGTCAGCCTATTCAAACACAGAAGATAACTTCTATTGAGGTTGATATACCTGGTTGCATTTATGATGATCCAACATCTTCTGCGCAGTATAATTATTTTGATCACACTGATCTGAAGTTTAAAGTTGCTGTGCAGTATATAGAATTAGCATTCCGTGAAAGTGAACTTGATTTATGGAAGCAATGGAAGACAGTTGATGTCAATAATGGATATAATCGCTATCAATATTTTGATGGTTCAGCCACATTAACACCACTCGCGCAAGATGATTTTAATCAGCCATTTGATACTGTGCCATTTAAAGCAGGTACAGTAGAAGCTGTTGATAATAGATTTGTGTTCGCTGACATTCTCGATGAACAACCAGCCGCAACAGGATTATCTGTCGGCAATATTTCTATTGCTAAAAATGGTGATTGGGCAACTTCTGTGAATACAGAGTTTCCTTCATTAACACCACCACAACGCGCTGATATTTTAAGAAAGAATAGTCTGAGTAATTTCAATTTTAAAGATCGTGCGATATACAAAATTGGCATACAGTGGCTTCATAAAACTGGATGGAGAAGTGCTATCTATACTACTGATCAATTTATTTACAATGTCGATGATAACAATGTAGGTTCAATAAATGCACAAGTTGCTTTTAATTTCTTATTGAGTGTGACTCCTCCTGATTGGGCTGTTGGTTACCAGTTATTCAGAACGAATGCATTGAATATAGATGCGTTCATTTATGGAATTGCAAATAAGTTTGTGCCACTTGTTGATGATGTTTCTACCATTCTTGATCAGACAACTCTACCTGACAACATCAAGGATAGAATTCGTCAGCATTTTGAGAACTCAAGAATTATCGATGGTAATGATGTCATAAAGCAGGCTGAGATTGAAGTTAACGCTGCCATTCAGGCTGATAAGAATAAAAATAAGAATCGAAATAATTTCCTGAAACTTCAGGAAAATATTGGTAAAGGAAGTGGTGTACTGGAGTTGTATGGAACAAATCGAGCACTTAACAAATATTTACGTAGCAATCCTATTGCTGTAAAACTTATTCCTGAATTACGCAAAACAAAAGCAATCAATGTACTCGCTGATTCTAGTAGGATTTATATTGATATCAACAACTGGTACTCAGGTTCTAAGAAAGGATTGAATAAAGAAAATCCGCTAAATAAACTTTATTACAATTATCGTGAAGGTGATCGTGTACGGTTTGTAGGAAGCGATGTTGCTTCGCCATCAAATGCTTCACAATTGAAGGAGTATGATGTTCCTATCATTGAATTTACCGGTAAAGGAATAATTATTGAAAAGCCTGCAACAATGCTGTGGATGCAGGCTGAAGGAGCTCTTGGAGGTTTCTATTATTATAACATAGAAATTTATACTCAGAAGACACCAGATTTAGCCGATCATTTATTGTATGAAGTTGGTGAGTGGTATCCTGTACTTTATCCAGGTGCAAGTAATAGAGCACTTTCTAAATCAGATTTTGTCTATACAAATAATGCAGCGGTAACATCTGTTACTTATGGTCCATTCAATATCTTCAATAAGATACCTTTCTTTTACGCGGACTGTTACATTGTTCCTAAGACTGTTTATCGGGACACATACGCCATTTCTCCAGATGTTGCACAGAGTACAGGTAATCCAAGTTCTGGTGTTAATCTAAGCATGAGTCCTGATCCTGATAAAACTTTTGATTATTGGGATAAGTGCGATGGTAGAGTGTCTACTACGTATCAAAATTTACCGATTTCAAAATTCAAGACTACGCTGGCTCGATTCGGAGGCAAGATAGTGGAGCAGTCTTATGTGAATAATCTCAACAATTTTGTTGACGAAAATCAGTTTTTATATCCTTCAGAGTATGGACGAATCAGAAATCTGATCAATACTTCTAATGCCCAAGTTGAATCTGTAGGAAGTATTCTTCTGGCCATTGGTGAGCGAGAAGCATGGAGCATCTATGTTAATCGCACAACACTTGAAGATCTTAGTGGTAATACCCAGGTTGGGTTAAGTGATCAGATACTTGGTAGTTATAATACATTACTTGGTAGCCATGGCACATTAAATCCTGAGTCTGTATCAAAATATCGTGGTAATGTTTACTGGTGGGATCAGATCAATGGATCATGGGTACGCTACGGTCGTGATGGGCTTACGCCAATTTCTGATTATAAAAAGAGAAACTGGTTTAAGGAATTAGGAACCTTACTAATGCCTTATTATTTCTCTGGTGAAATTCCTGTTGTGATGAGTGAGTTTGATCCATTCAATATGGAACTTGTTACATTTATGAGTCATAGTTTATTACCTGCTACATTCAGAGGATATGATGATTATAAGGGTGATACCTTCAGTGAGAACGATAAGCGATGGAAACATTGCCATTCTTATAAGCCTGAGATGTTTGCCAAAATGAATAATCAATTGTATTATTTTGATGGTGGCACTATTTATCAATTAGAAGCTGGTCCGGATTATAATACTTTTTCAGGAATCAAGTATGATTCAATGATTGAGCCAGTGTTTAATACTGATGTTACTGATGTTAAACACTGGAGAAATATTGCTTACATTACTACTGATCGGTGGTCAGTTGAACGAATTTTAAGTGAATATCGTGGCAATAAGGCTTTGCAGCAATCAAGAATACAGCTTGAGGCTTTTGAATTGAAGGAAGATACGTATTGGGCAGCTATTAAAAATGACATAAATACTCCAAATGTTTTAAATCCTATTGTAGAAGGAGCGCCGATGAGAAGCAAAGCTATCCAGGTTTTAATGAAGCTTGATCCAGCAGTTGATTACCTGAGCTTATTCCATTTTGCATTTGGCTTGTACGATGAATCACCAATAAATACGTAAGGAATCACTAAATTGTATCAAAATTACGATTATGGGACTAGGAACAGCAGTATCGCTCATATCCGAAATATCCAAGGATAAAAATAGCAAGGCTTTAAAGCGCCAGATTGCCCGTGCTCCTAAATATACTATCAATGATGAGGCTTATCAGAACAAGGCGGTAGCGGAGGGACAAGCTTTTGGACGCGACCGATCGATGATGATGGCGCAGCAAAATTTAGAGCAAGATGCCGCTAATGCTGCAAATCAAGCCAAACAAGTTACAGGGAGCACATCTGGATTATTGAGTACCATCGCAGCTATCAATGCTAATAAAAACACCAACATACGTGGTATCGCCCAGGATGAAGCTTCTCTTCAGAATCAAAAAATTCAGCAATTATACAATGTCAATAATCAGATGATTGATGAGAAGGATAAGGCATGGAATTATAATGTTAATATGCCATATCAGATGAAGATTGCTGCATTACGTGATAAAATTCAATCGAACACTGAGATGTCTGCTAAAGGACTTGATTACGAAACTTCAACATCAACTGCCTTCATGGGCTCTATGGGCTCAATGATGGGAGGAGGAGCATAAACTATGGCATATAGGGAATTCCATCACGAGAAAACTTACGCCAAGCCAGACTTGAGCCATTTTTTGGATGCCTCTACTCAGGCTGTGTCCAATCTATTTCAATCCCTTGCACAACAACATAGGCAGAAGCAAAAGAATGTTGATCAGTTTAATTATGATCTCACTAATGGGAAGTTTGAAAATGATCAAAAAATACTCAGTGAATATGCTACTAATGTAGTTAACCGGGGAAAGCAGGAAATCTTAAATAATGGTAAGACTTCCAGTGAGACTGCTGGTATGATGAATCAAGGCAAGACATGGCAGCAAATGAGCCAGATTCAATTTGAAAAAGCAAAGAATCTACAGGCTGAAGTCTTGGCCCGAGACTCTAAAGATCCTTATTATGATGCCCAGGTTGATTTAGCGAAAGTTAAAGAGGCTACCAACGGTAAAGATAATGAGGTTAATTTCTTAGATCGTGGTAATAGACTAGCTGAAGCAGAGAAAAATCTTGGCGGAGTTGATGCTTTCAAATATGCTAATTACCGCGCTGATTATGTTAAAAATTTAGGGAATGCCTACAAAGAAAAAACAGTAGGTAATCCTAACGCTACAAAAACTCAATATGATCAGAGTACTTTCTGGCTTCCAAATGGAAAGCCTGGTGTTTCTGATGATCACGCTATTGAGTACATAAAAAGTGATCCGCAAGGCCGGGTTGATGCTTATTTCAATAAACGTGTTAATGACCAACTTGACTCTGAGATCAGTAAGATGAAGGCTAGTGGCGACACGCGTGTATCTTGGATGAAGGGAATGAAGGATGAGGATATCAAAAACGAACTAATCAATGATCCATCAAAAAATATCATCAATAAACAGGATTTTGGTATTCGTAAAAGAGAATTAGCAAAGGCTGATTTATCTGAAGCGAACAGAATTAACAGTAAAATATCTGTTGATTATAAAGCCGCAAAGAATGATTCTCAAGGACTTTATAAGAATGAAAATATTGTTCATAGCTATTCATTCAACAATGATAAAATGATGGCGCAATTTCGGACTGGTGAAAATAAAATCATCCTTCCGAATGCCAATGGCGAAAACTCAACCAATACTTATAATCCAGGACCGGGTGGTGTACTCTTCCAAAAGAATGGGAAACCTTTGCAGTTCACCTCCAATAATCCTGTTAGCACAGATTTGAATACCGGCACAACCAGCAAATCAAAAATTGGGAGCAGACCTTTTAATCTTACTTCGTATCAGTTGCAGGCATTCAATAAAAATGGATATCCGGTAACTATTCAGGGTAATTCACCTGATGAAATGATAGAGAGTATCAAAAAGTTACCTAATGAACATTTTGATCCAAACGGTTCTTACAAACTTAATCCTGAGATGAGTATAGCTCTTCAGGGATACTCTGTGAATCCAGCAAATATTTTGAATGCAGCCAATAACCAGGAGCAATCCATAAACTCAAAAATTGCTGCCGCTCAAAATGATAACGATGATAATGAGGTTAGCGTACAGGAAAAAAATCTGGAGAAAATTCAGATTTTAAAATCTATGATTCAGGCTGGTGTTGATGATCAGGAGTTATCGCTTGCTGCAAGCCGTGCTGGAATTAAAGGTGTTCAGACTAATGAAATTGTACAGGCTACTGATACTGATCTTGGGTCTGTGAAAGCCATCACACAAGGTCTTGATTTGAAGAATCCTGATTATTGGAATGATGGCATGCGCCGGGTACATGAAGCTTACAAAGCAAAAGCACAGGATGCCGCTGCGTCTGGATATAAATCAGAGAAACCAAAGACTGTTCGGAAACAAAAAGTGAATGTTTCCGCTGAAGATTTTGATACAAAATGGAAATCATTGAAATCAGGAGAAAGTTTAGTTGGTCCTGATGGCAAAACTTATACTAAAAAATAATGGGAAAGCAGGTTAAAGGATGGGTGCCGCCAGAAGATGCTGTTGAATCAACAGTAATAGAAGAATCTGGTTCATCTGAAGGCACTCCATCATGGACTCCTCCGGCAGACGCTATTGTATCTGAACCTGTAAAAAAAAAAGATCAATCAGTTTCTTCGAGCGACTCAAGCGTTCCTGGCGAGCCTTCTGGAAAGAGTACAACAAATATTCAATTAAGCGATCAGCAAAAACAAACTCTGCTAAAAAACACCGCTCCAAAAACAGAGCAGCAAAAACTATTTGAGAGCACTCAGAAGACCGCTGATGAACGTAGCGCACGAGAGTTTGTCACTGGTGAAAAAGAATCTAAAGATTTCATCTCTTCCTTAACAAGCACCATTCATAGTGGTATTGTTGATCAATTGCCAAAAGAATATTATACGCAACGCCTGCGGATGAGTAAAGGTGACTTTACTGATCTGTATGATAAGCGTAGTGATCTGAATGCTTTTGGCGCAGACTCATTCACCAATAAATTACCGAAAGGAACTTCACTTAATGATTTTACTGAATGGAATTTAAAGCAGCCAAGTGCCATTTCTAAAAAGTCAATCAATGAGCGTGCTAAAATATTTTTAACTGAAAAGTTAGGAGCAAAAGGATTTGAAGATTTAAAATCACAGTTCGCTGTAAAAAATGTAGAACAGCGTTTAGGTTTTGAGAAAAACATCGAAGAACAAAATATTGAAGCTGGTTCTAAATTAAAAGGTGTCATTCAGGATTTGAAAGAAGTTAATGGCGCTGGTGACTTTCTGAGTTTTGCCGGTAATATGATTGGGCAAGCTGTATACCGTGCGCCAACATCTATTGTAGGTGGTCCTACTGGATCAATCATATCAGAGTCGGCCGCTATCTATGATCGCCAGCTTGATCTTATTGCTGAGAATGAAAGCCAGAAGGAAGGAAGACCAGTTACCCGGGCAGAAGTAGTTGAGCGTGGATTAGATAAGCCCGCTGAAGGACAAGCCTTGGCGGTACTTGCTGGATCACTTGATGCTTTGAGTGAATTTAATCTGATCGGTATGTTTAAAAAAGCAGCTGGTAAACAGTTGACTCAAAGCATGGCAAAGCAATTTGCGAAAGGATTTGTTCGGGGTGCCGCGCCGGAAGTAGCAACTGAAGTTGCCCAGGGAGAACTTGAAGAATTTGCTGCCTCTAAAGGTGCTGGCGTTGAATATCATCCTGATGGCTGGAGAATGGCTACCTCTGCCGTTGGTGCATTAATAGGCGGAGGTGCCATTGGTGGATTGTCAACTGTTAAGTTATCAGAACATCAACAAGAACAATCAGCACCGGAATTAGTTAAAGAACAGACAGAGAATTTATCATCAACAGATACTCATTTCATTGAGCAAGCTGCTGATGTGATTGATAAAAAAGTTCAGGGTAGTCCTGATGATGCTACCGTTGCACTGGAGAAACCAAAAGAGGAAGAACCAGTGAGTAATGTAACAATAGAACATACTTTACCAACAACAAAACCAGAAGACAATGCCATTCAAGAGCAACGCACAGAGGAAATACTTCAACGTCAACCGGAAGAAACTGGAAGCTCAGGGAGTGAACGTGGACGAGTGGAACGAAGCCAGCAAGGGGAAAGTACTACCGGAGAAAGTGGGCAAGAAGAAAAGCCTGCTACACAGAATGAAGGAACGGAAGAAAACCAAATAAACGATGAAAGTCTACAGCAACAAAAAGAAACCGAAGCTGGGATCGGGGGAACGGTTCAAGGAACTGAAGAACAAACTCAGCCATCAGAAGGGAGTGAAGAATCCAGCAGCAATCGCGGCAGCGGCGGGAATGAAAAAATACGGCAAGGAGAAGATGGAGGAAATGGCACAGAAGGGCAAAAAGAAGTAAATAAAAAGTCACTTCTTAATCGAGCTTATAAAGGAGCTACTGATGAACAAGTAAAAGCATCAATTGAAAAGCATGGATTAAACTATGAAGTGGAAAGCCATGTTGCTGCTGAAAAATCTGCTGCCAATTTTATTAAAGATGTTGGTATTGATAATGCTATTGAAGCCGTTCGAAAGAATGAAGTAGATGATGGTGCCGCTGCATTTGTATGGTCAAAAGCTATTGATGATGTTGGTGAAAAATTATCTAAGACATCTTCTCCAGAAGAAATAAAAACATTGACAGATCAGCAGACAGCACTTATTGATGAGTTCGATAAAAAGGCACGATCTGGCGGACGCTTCATATCTGCTCTCCAAGAAGTTTACCGCTCGTCTGATTTTGGGTACAGTAAAGACTATCAAGTCAAAAAATATAAAGAGGTTAATAATGGTAAAATATCTTCTGAGATAGAGGCTAAATTCACTGAACTTGAAAAGCAATTAAAAGAAGTCAATGCTAAACTGAAGGCATATGAGGAATCGCAAGCTAAATCTAAGTCGAAAGAGTCAGTTCAGAATCTTCGCGTGGATTTGCAGGCTCAAAAAGAAAAGAGGATTAAACTGGCTGCCGAAAAGAAAGCTAAGATTGATGAATTTTTCAATTCTCTTAAAGTAAAGAATGAACCCGGTAAGCTAAACTCCATCACCCAGGTAATTGGTGAGGCTGTATGGAATGGATCAATCGAAGTAATGCGTAAGGCTGTGATGGCCGGTGCTGATGTAGCCATGGCAATACAATCTGGTATTGACTATATCAATGAGCATTATCGTGGTGATGATTTTAAAGAAGAGGACTTCAGGACCATGATGCAGCCAGGCATCGAGCAATTAATTCCTTCCTCTGAAGAATCAAAGATCAGTAAGCCAAAAATGAAAGATGGTAAACTGATTATTCCATCCGCCATGGTCCGCCAATTGGTTGAAGAGGGTGTTGATAATATTGAAGACCTAACACAATCCATCCATGATCTGATTAAAGATGAGATGCCTGATGTATCGCTTCGTGAAGTGCGTGATGCCATCACGAAGTATGGTGAGACGAGATCATTATCCCAGGATGAGATTAATACCAAAATACGTGAGTTAAAACGTGTAGGTAAACTGGTGTCTGCATTGGAGGATGTTCAGAATAAATTACGTCCGCTTCGTAGTGGAGTTCAGCGTGATAAACTCACTGACCAGGAGCGCCGCATGCAGCGTGAGATTAAAGAGGCAATGAAAGATTTGCCGGTTGATGAAGCAGAGCAGGCTGAAGCATGGAAAAATGCACTTGATGCTGTAAAGTCAAGACTTAAAAATAGTATTACTGATCTTGAGGAACAGATTAAAACCGGGGCTAAAACGCCAAAGAAAAAAGGTATTGAGTATGATCAGGAGGCTAAAGATTTAAAACAACAGCGCGATGATCTGAAAAAAATATTGGAAGCCACTGAGGGCAAGCAGACTTTATCCGATGAGCAGAAAACCAGAAATGCTGTAAATGCTACTCAAAAGGCTATTGATGAGTATGAACGCCGTATATCAGAAAAGGATTTTTCAGTTAAGCAGAAGTCAACCACTAAAGAAACTCAGGAGTTAAAAGATCTTCGCGATGCCAGAGATAAACTGAAATTCACTTACAAGCAACTTGAAAAAGATTTAGGCGTGGCTGATAAGAAGCGTCTTGAGAATTATAAAAAAGCTATCAAAAAATCAGTCTCTTCTTACGAAGATCGAATTAAAAAGAAAGATTTTACAAAACCTGTAAAAGCAAAGCCATTAGCATTAGACAAAGAAGCCTCTGACTTAAAATTGGAGCGCGATAAAATAAAAGCTCAGTTTGATGTTGAGCAAGAAAAGGTAAGGTTGGCTAATAGGCCAATGAGTGAAAAGATATGGGATACAGCGGTAGACGTATGGAATTTACCAAAATCATTTCTTGCGTCTATTGATATGTCTGCTCCATTCCGCCAGGGTGCCTTATTATCGGCTGCTAATCCAAAAGCTGGTGGCAGATCATTTGTCGAAATGTTTAAGCAGGCATTCTCTCAAAAGAAAGCTGATGAATGGCTATTGAAGTTAAAGGATAGTCCAGAGTATCAGTTGATGAAACAGAGCAAACTTTATATTGCTGAGTCAAATACAAAATTAACTGCGAAAGAAGAACAATTCTTATCCAATCTTGCCAGTAAAATACCTGTTATTGGAAGACTGGTAAAAGGTAGTGAACGTGCTTACTCAGGATATCTAAACAAACTTCGTGTAGATGTTTTTGCTAATGGTGTTGATCGATTAATGGAGCAAGGTATCACGCCAGAATCAAATCCTGAAGCATATAAGGCATGGGCAAGCTTTATTAATAACGCCACCGGACGTGGAAATCTTGGAGCCCTCGAAACTTCTGCTACAGTGCTTAATGGATTCTTCTTCTCTCCAAGATATTTAGCCTCAAGAGTTAATTTATTGAATCCGGTTACATACGCAAAGATGCCAGCGCCAGTAAGGAAAATGGCAATAAAAAATATTTTGGCTTATGCTGCTTTTGGAACATTAGTTATAACCCTGGCGGCAGCTGCTGGAGCAGATGTTGAACATGATCCTCGCTCTTCTGATTTTGGAAAAATTAAAATAGGGAATACTCGATATGATTTATGGGCTGGCTTTCAGCAAATCATTAGGCTTATTGCTCAATTGGCTACCGGAGAACGAAAAAGCACTACTACTGGAGAAATTATTAAAATTGATGGTAAGAAGTTTCCATTTGAGGATAGAAGCGATGTGATTAAACGCTTCTTCCGCTCTAAATTAGCACCAACAGCCAGCACAGCGGTTAATTTATTGACAGGAAAAGATGTTGTCGGTAATGAGGTAACTATCCAAGGAGAAGCTATTAAAAATGTTATTCCATTATATCTTCAGGATATTGCTTCTATCTATAAAACAGAAGGACCAACAGTGCTTATTGAATCAATGATCCCTGCATTCTTTGGCATCGGAGTGCAGAATTATGAAGCTAAAAAAGCTGGCAAAAAGAAGAAAAAGCAACGTGAGGATAGCTTAGGATTCACGTATTAAAAATTATGACTAAATTTACTCATCCTTAATAATATTCACTATGGTTAACGAGACACTATTTCACAATGAAAGCGCGGTCTTCAGGGCTGTTACCGGCGGAGCCTACAACATTCCAAACTCATACGGGGATATTATGGCCGGAACATCTTTCCCAAAGAAAGGCACTATTCCAATCGCAGTAACGTCTCTTGGCACAATCACATCAGGAGGTAAATGCGTTCGTGGAGTTGGCACTCAGTTCACAAGATTATTAATAGGAAGTTATTTGTATGACGGTAATGTACTTCGTCAGATTGATTATATCGTGAGTGATACCATGCTTTTCTTAAAGCAGGCATTTCCTACTGATATTTCTGTGGGAATAGCATTGAAATTTGTGGAGCGTCAATATTATAAAATGATTATTGCCACCAGTACCGATTCAGCCAATCCTGCTATTTTACAAGAAGCACCATTCAGGCCTAACGATAAAGTGTTTGATGGCGGCGCACCTTACAGCTACGATGCAACAACTGGAGAAATTTCTTTCCAGGTTAGTCAATAATACCGGATAAATAAGGTATTCTTGAACTATAGTTAAAGGTTAGGTAAATTTATGGGGAAGAAGTTACCCATAAAGATGATGAACGGGATATATGCACTATTCTTACTTGGTTTAGCCTTGATGTACACTTCGAATAGGAGGATGCAAAAGAAAAATATAAACCAGGATTCGATCATCAAAAATCTTAATGAACGGCTTTCAATAAGCAATCAAAAAGTTAATGACCTTGAAGAAAAAATTGCTAAACTGATTCAGAGATATGAGTAACAAGAAAAAATCACCAAAAAAAGTTGCTAAGAAGAAACCAATCGTGAAATCTTCTAAGTCTAAAACAGCAACCACGTTGGACTCAACGCCAGAAAACCCATCACCAATTCCTCCACATAAATAACGGAGGATGAATTTTATTAATAAAGTTTATAAATGGCTTTCTGCTCAGGATGCCATTCTTATCATTGTCATAGCTATTGTAATGAATCGTTTTACAAGCTGGCTACCAGAATATTATTACATTAAACCCTTTCCTTTTCATAAAATCCTTGATAAAGATGGTCATGAAACAGGGCTTACGATTCAAACTTATTACTACATTTTTTGCTATCACCTCCAGTGGTTAGCCTTCTGGCAATACTGTAAAACTAAAAATAAAGCCATTCCACAGGCAAATAAGATGTTTTATGCTTTCAGAGCGATAGAGATTGTATCTTTACTTGACTTCTTTCTTATCTATGAACAATCCTGGGGAACAGTTTTTGGATGGGGAGTAGAGTTCACAGACTTTAAAATACTTTTATACTTAATCTTCTTCGTAAAATGGACAAATTTCAGACGATCTTCTTTATAGTTTATGGTTCTGTACTCGGGTGGCTTTCACTATCCAGCATCAGGCAGGGTAAACAAATTGTCGTACAGCAGGCAACAAGCGGTAACATTGACCGGACTTTAACAGCCATGGATAAAAAAATTGATGCATTAGGTGTCAGAATTGATTTGTTCATGAAGAATGAAATTGACGTTCTAAAAGACATTTCAAAATCATTTGTTAAAAATGGAAACTAATTTAAAACACTTCATTCTTGAACGGGTCTATTTACCTACTGAAACACTAGGTAGTTGGTATGATGGGGCTACATTGATTTGTAAGACGATGGAATTAAGGTGGCTAAACAACCAACGTGATAATCCTAACACTGTTGAGAATGATGCAAGCTGTATTCCTGAAGGTGTTTATATTATCGAGAAGCAGGCACCAAAGGAAGATCGTCCTTACGGATATTTTAGATTTCGGGCTATTCCTGGGCGATCATTAAATAAATACATCAAAGACAAGCTTGGAAATTATATGAGTTCTATTCTTGTTCATCGTATCTCATATGTTAAAGACTTACTCGGATGCCTTGGTGTGGGGGGTAGATTTGCTGATTTGAATAAAGATGGTGTATTGGATATGGCAGATAGTTCTTCAAAACTTGAATGGATGTATCGTAATTTACCAGATGTTTTTATTTTAGAAATAAAGAAAAAGCCATGAAAGAATCAACAGTAATCGGAGATGTATTTAAGATCGGTAAGTCTACCTGGAAGCTTAATTACAAACTTTGGTTAGCCAAAGTACCTTCAAAAAACTTTCTTATTTGCTTACACGGTTCAGGTGAAGTTGGCCCTGCTGATGGATCAAGAATCAGCTTAGTTCAGAAGTATGGTATTCCTAATCTGGCTGCTAATGGCTTTGAATTTGATTACAACATCATTGCTTTTCAGGTTGAGACTAATTATACGCAGTTGGTGAAATGTGCTCCACAATTTGTTATGGCAAAATTTGGTGCTGAAAAAATTGGTTGTACCGGACTCAGTCTAGGAGGTATTGCCACAGACGCATTACTACTTAAGCCAGGTGCTAGTCTGCTGAATTTCGTCGCTCCTGTATGTGGAAAGGTATCACCACCATGGTACATGAGTATTTCCGCTTATGCTGCTACATTCCCTGAGATTCCGATTCAGGCATGGCATGGAGACAAAGACAAGACAGTATCATTTACTACGGATAAGAAATTCATTGAGGCTTATAATGCATCACACATTCATCAGGTAGATTTTCGCGTGCTACCTGGAATGGGCCATAATATTTGGGATGTTGCTTATGCGACGAATAGTGACTTATTGAAATGGATTAATCTTCAGTTTTCACTATAATGAAATTTGTAGACAATCTCGTAAATGCATTACACAATAAACCTGAAGGATTCAGTGCCCGAAAACTCGCTTCTTTCACTGGTGTTTGTGTCTCTGTGTTTATCACAATAAAATACACTGATGATAAAGTGCTCGTTAGTGTGTTAACCGTTTGGTTGCTCTTTGCTTTATTATGTCTCGGGATTATAACTTTTCAGCAGATCATGGATTTTAAATCTGGAAGAACTACGACTACTACTTCCAATATGAAAGTAGAGACTACAGATACCAAAACTGAGCAGAAAAATACTTAATATTACAATTGAATCTATCTCCGAGCAGCACACTTGAAGATCTGGATGCCTCCGACCCTGGGACTTGATCTCGGGGTTTTCTTTTTTTAAAGAAACTCCACTAACTACGAAACTTTAAAATTAGTGGAGTTCTATTTTATTTATTTACAGCCTGCCGGTTTCGGATGACCATTATTAATACAATAACTATTAGCTACAAGAACAGCACAAAAAGCGGTGCCACATCCATAAAGATTATAGCATTTACAATTCTGCCAGCCGTAATCAATGCTACTTGATGCCAGATTAATTGGAATCATCTTGGGCGAAAATGTTAAATTGGAAAAGTCATGAACAAGATAAAGCTTCTCAGCACTTATCGAAGTTTCACTTTTCTTTTTTACGGTGTTTGCCTCCGTTAGGCCTGTGAGTACAGCCACTATGGCTATAGTCAACAGTATGGTAAATAGTTTACGCATAAATTATTTTAGTTCTCCAATTACATCCTGCGCAGGCATCACAAAATATTCCTCATCCTCTACCTTAACCGAACAATCAGCATTCGGCAAATACACAATCTTTGTTCCTGGAATCAAATGATCATGTCCACTATGAGCGACAATACCTTGTAACCATTTCTTATCCGGTTGCGTCTTTAAAATTATTCCTGAAGGTGAAGTAATTTCATCCCATGTCTCCATGTCTGGTTTAATGAGCACCCACTCACCTTGCATGATTATTCTGTTGAATTCTTTTTTTTGAAAGAATGAATCATCTTGATCTAAAGTAATACTCCCTATTTTATTATCACGAACAACACAAATGATCTCCGCTACATTGATCTGATATACCTCACGCTCTTTTGTCTTCTCCAGCATGTTCTCATCTTCAGTACACTGAGGTAAGAAGTAAACCTTATCACCAACTTTAACATCAACTCGCTCAGCAATGTCTGCCATAGTCACCACATCATACTTCTCATACGTGCTTGGGTAATAAGCCTTATCAGAATGATTGCGATAGCCTCTGTTTATTCGATCTACAATATCATCATGGCCAACATATTTATGATAAGCAGGCATGCCATCGTCAATGGCACGGTAACCATTTTCAGAGAACATTTTTGGAACAGATAGTACTGTGCCGTAAATGCGCTTGTGTTCGTTACGATCCATATCCTTGTCATCAATCCATGCAGTATTGATCAGGATGATGCCAGCCTTTGTTTTAGTCTCTGGATAACGGCTGTCAATAGCGACGGTGAAGTAGTCTTGGATGGGTTCAATCATGGTCACAAATATATTTTAAATAAATTAACATCTTAATATCTGTTAAGAATTAATTTCTTCGTAAACTTGTGAACTTTATGGGCATAGAAAAGCCCATCGACTAGCAATCGAAGGGCTTTTAATTAGGCATCAATCAAGGTTTTGATCTGCGATACTGTCTGAGCTACATAGTAGTCTTTCAGTACGCCACCCCAACTGGCCGTGATTTTAGACCTTACGCCTGGGAAGTAGACGTTCTTGAAATTGTAAATGCTCGCAGGCTGATAGCTTTGGATATCAACTACAACGAAAGGTTGAGTGTATTTCTGGGCCAGATCCATGCCGGTGCTGAACTCATACACGTCAATTAAAATGTTCGTAGCCATGGTATAATTTTTTAGTTTAAATGTTAATTAACACCTAAAGATAAAGAATTGGAGAACAAATTACTATTCAAGCACGGTTGCTTCGCTGGTGACCTGATCTATGCCCTGGCAGGCATTAAAACCATCTGTGAGTCATCCGATCACAAAGCAGTCATCTACCAATGGCTAAATCAACAAGGCAGGCTATACGAAGGTGCAGAGCACCCGTACGGATCATCCATGATGAATAAATATGCCTTTGATATGTTGAAGCCCCTGATCGAGTCCCAGGATTATG
The DNA here is from genome assembly GCA_035493595.1 of Cyclobacteriaceae bacterium. Taxonomy (GTDB): domain Bacteria; phylum Bacteroidota; class Bacteroidia; order Cytophagales; family Cyclobacteriaceae; genus DATCRE01. The sequence goes on from DATJHZ010000497.1 coordinate 67,906, forward strand.
TAGAGTCATTCAATGAATGGAAAGGAGAGAAAGTAATGGTAGATATGGATATGATCCGGCAGGTAAAGAACCACATGCCGTATGGTAATATTGTCACCTGGCTGGCGATGGTGTTCGCTGAGATGCGTCCGAAGTATTGGGAGCCATGGATTACACTCAATCATCCTGCGATGTATAATAAGGCCTTGGAGGGAATGATTTTAATTAACCGGACATCTAGGTATCACGGGCAGTGGATTGATTATTTTTTCCTGAAGGAATATCAGGAACGGTTAATGTTTATCGGGATGCCGGAAGAGCATAAACAATTCTGCATGGAATGGGGCTTTACTATTCCTCACTATGTCGTTAATGATTTTCTGGAATTAGCTATTGCGCTTAAATCGTGTAAGCTATTCATTGGCAATCAGTCGATGTGCTTTGCGATAGCGGAGGCGATGAAGGTTCCGAGGATACTGGAGATATGTGACTTTGCCCCGAACGTTCATCCTTGTGGTGAGGGTGGTTATTATTTTAGAGTGCCTGAGATTTTTCAACATCTTGTAAAGCAATTGGCATGAAAAAAGAAGAATTAAGGATTGGTAATAAAATATGGTTTGATAATCGATATGATGAAGTAGAGGTTATTACTGTAACATCTGAATTTTTTGATAAGATCGATTTAAAATTATCAAGTCACAAGCCTATTCCATTAACTGAAGAGATACTGATAAAGGCAGGATTCGAAATAGTGAATTCTTATTATTCAGATGGATATACAAATCCTTACGTTAAATTTGATAAATTAGAATATAAAAAATCTGGATTTGCTTTAGAGATATCTGAAGGAAAGATTGTAACGCTTTACTTGGCCTATCAGCAAGATGCTCGTAATCTTTCGCAAGCATATTCAGATGAATTTACTAATTACGAAGAACGAGAAGTTGTATGTGAATACGTTCACCAACTCCAAAATATTTACTATGCACTTCTAAATACAGAACTAACAATCAATTTATAATTTATGGCAAAAGGAAAAGCTTACTATATGCCTGTGGAGCCACAGACAGAAGAAGAAAAAAAAGTTGCGCAGGAATCTTATGATGCCTCTGTTCAAGAGAAGGCGGAACGATTGAAGCAACTCTCGGAAGATAAAGAAGAGAAGCAGAAAGCTATCAACTTTATGACTGAAAAGTTCGCACCATTCGAAGATCGTATTCTGGTTTATCCTGATCCAGTAGAAGAAAAGACTGCTGGCGGACTTTACAAGCCGGATGCTGCCATTGATAAAGTGAAGCCGATGATTGGCACTGTGGTTGCTGTTGGCCCAGGCAAGGCTAACTCAACTTATATGAGAACACAAAATAATAAGTATGATTCTGTAACCACTTCAGAATTTCCGGTTCATAAAGGTATGCGAATATCGTATGGAAATTACGCTGGCACTGAGTTCATCATTGATGATGTGAAGTATTTGATTATGCGATTCGCGGACTGTTTTGGGGAAGTGAAATGAAAACAATAAAGTTTCGCGCGTGGGATGAGCAATTTAAAATCATGCGATATGATTTTGTAGTTGGATTTAATCCCGATCAAAAAATTACCACAGGAGTATTTGGTGGTACTCCGGGAAAAGGATTTGAACCTTTTATTGGCCGATCTATAAATGACAAGGAATTCGATTATTTCGATATTATGCCATTCACTGGCTTCTTAGATAAGAATGGCAAAGAAATTTATGAAGGTGATATTTTTCGGGTCGAGAAAGTGGATGAAGAAATTTGTGATCAATGCGATGGCTGTGGATGGCATGAAGGCGGCGAGTCATTAAAAACATCATGTGAACATTGTAATGGGACTGGTTCTTTCATTGGCGATAAGATTTATTACTTAGTCATAGTCTGGGTTAAAGAATGGGGTATGTTTTGTACTCTTACAGTAGAGCGTGAGTATTTTAATTACATCAATGGCGGAATTAAAGCACTTGATGAACCTATGTTTTGGACATATACATTAGAAGATACTAATAGCAAGAAATTTTTCCTTTGTGGGAATATTCACGAAACACCAGAATTACTAAAATGAAAGAACTTCCTAACGTAACACTTGTCATTGTTGACTGCCTTAACTACGGTGAGGCCATCATGGCACTCAAAAAAAGCTTGGAACAAATCAAGCCCCATAGCGCCATATTCTTCACCGACAAAACATTCAATGATCCTGACTTCGAGCAGATCATGATCGCGCCGATCAAATCGAAAGAAGATTACTCTAAATTCATCATAAAAGAACTCTGGCACTACATCACAACTACTCACGTGCTGATCATCCAGAACGATGGTTACGTGCTTGACGGTAGTGTGTGGACAGATGAGTTTCTTAATTACGATTACATTGGTGCTCCTTGGTTTTACAAGGATGGACGCAATGTTGGGAATGGTGGATTCTCATTACGATCTCAACGCTTAATGTTTTTGATTGGTAATGACACATCTGTTGTTAATACTATACATCCTGAAGATGAAGTAATCTGTCGTTTATACAGAACATTTTTGGAATCAAAAAAATGTTTATTCGCTCCCGAAGAACTTGCTCACCAGTTCGCCTACGAATGTCACGAACCATTACAGCCCACGTTCGGCTTCCATGGTAACTTCCATCCACCATTTCAAGAAAGTGTAGTCCTGAAGCGCTCAGCGGCCATGGGAGACATTATCATGATGGAACCCGTAATGGAGTATTACCACAAGGCTGGCTATCGTGTAGTGCTTGATATTCCTCCTCAATTCTATTGGGTCTTCCAGCACCATTATTTTCCTGTTTATCATCTCAGCCAAGTAAAGCTCATTAATCCAATGGTCATCAACCTGGACATGGCTTACGAGATCAATCCAAAACAATTGGTACTCAAATCTTACTACGATGTGTGTGGGATAAAAGATGGACCAATCAGAAATTCAAAACTCAATCATTGGGTAGATGATTCCAGTAAGTTATTTCAGAAATATATCGTGATGCACATTGATGACACAGCGATGGAGCATCGGAATGTGCATGGTGTTAACTGGAATATTGTGGCAATCTTTTTAGAGACGAAAGGATACACTGTATTCCAAATCGGTACAGGTAAACATAGAGGAGGCATCAAATTTAATACACCGGCCACTATGTTATCTTATGCTATCGCCGGGGCTGATTATTTTATTGGTATTGATAGTGGGAATGCCCACATCGCTGTTGGCCTTGGCATTGAATCATTCATAATCTCAGGAAGTGTTGATCTTAAAAACAGGTATGCTGATTTTAGTAAGATCCATGTTATTCAGAAGGCGTGTCCGATTGGTAATGATGGTTGCTATCACTCTGTAGTTGGAGTAAGTGGTGTTGATTGTGCTGTAGATAAGAAGACTCCTCCATGTATTACGTTTACGACTGAAGAAATTATTGCTAAACTAAACGAAGTTATAAAATGAGGACTTATCATTCAGAAGCCGACAAGGTTAGAGATTTGCCACAAGTAATGCAATACATTATTGGTAGCATTATAGATTTTGGTTGTGGGGATTCAAAAATTACTCCAGACGCAAAAGGTGTAGATGGAAGACCACTACCTGGAGTCGATTATGTTACTGACAATCCATTGATACTTGATTTCATAGGAGAAAAATTTGATACGGTATTTTCATCTCACTTCCTTGAGCATTTATCTGATCAATACTCAGCTATTGAGTGTTGGGGTGATGCATTAAATATTGGTGGTCATCTTGTCCTATATCTTCCTGATGGTGACCATTACGATAATAAAGAAAACCTGGAGCACATGGTCGATATAAAATATGATCCATTTATATTCTGGATTAAGCGCGCATTCTGCGGAGAAGGGAAAGATTTTCGAGGAGATCATTTACCAAAAGTTTTTGATTTAGTTGACTCAGGAATGGACTTGAGAGAAGGGTGTTATTCATTTTATGTTATACTTCGAAAGGTATGAGTGTTGAATCAATTTTTTCTGATCACTATGATGATCTTTCGATTGAAGCACAGGTGCATCTTAAAAAAATTTATGAATGGTACTTAGTTCATCCTGATGGATTTCTGCCTAAAGGAGTAGAATTGAATGATAAGCAGTTGAAAGTATTAATTTACAATATTTCATTGTTGTCAGCATGGGCAATAGATGATGAATTGCCTCTGGTAATACTCGATGATTTTATTAAACCACTATCCGATAATTAAAATGACAGAACAAGAATTAATGTATGCCTCAGAGGAGGACATCGCTTTTTTCCATAAATGCACTATCGGATTGCCTTCTGCTGCTGGATTTTCAGGTACAGGATTTGATGCTAGTGGTAATAGGATTCCCTTCGGATGTGGGCCACATTCTGTTAGATGCTTACGTGAAATTGTTGACTTTGTAAAACCATCTGGTATTATTGAGGTTGGATTAAATTGCGGATGGTCTTCATCTATGTGGTTAGAATTGGCACCTAATGCTAAAGTTCTATCTATAGATATAAGTGATAAAGCTGAAACAATGGAGGCAGGAAGTATATTATTACATAGGTATTCACCACGATTTGAATTTATGATTTGTGATAGTGCAAAAGCATTCGAGAAATGGCCTAGCACACTTGAATCTGTAAACGCAGATCTTATCTTCATAGATGGGGGACATCTGGAGCATCACGTAATGGCCGATATTAAACTCGCTCTTGATCTAAAAATTAAGTGGCTGGCTTTCGATGACATCCTTGAGCAGTTTGGCCCAGGAGTATTGCCTGCTATCGCAAAGTATCCTGAACTTGAAGAAGTGAAGACACTCGGCAATATTGCTCTATATAAAAACACATCAATATGAGTAAAACTTTAGGCGGCGTTACAATGGCATGGAACGCAATTTCACAGGACTATTCAATTATCGAATGTCTTGAGTGTTTATACCAATTATGCGATGCTGTATCAATTTCTTTTGGTGGTGATGATGGAACAACAGAACTTGTCTCTAAATGGATTTTTGATAAATTATCAGATAGACCATTTAAACCTGTAATTTCTCACTACATCTCACAGGCACAATGGCTTGAGCAAAAAGGTAGAGAGAAACTTTCTTATTTCAGCAACATAGCTATTGAACTATTGAACACTGATTATTTTTATTATCAACAAGCTGATGAGATCACGCACCAAGATTCCTTTCCATTCATCCGCCAAGCAATAGAAACTAATCAAGAAGCATTCTTAATCCATCGCCTCAACTGTTGGCACTCTGCTTACACAGTACTTAATGTAGAGCATAACCGAAAGCCAGTAAGCACACATGTAATCAGGCTTGCTAAGAAGCAATACCGCTGCATAGATGATGCTGAGTCAGTCATGGCATCAGCGTCTACAGACTTTATTGATCAGATTAGAATGTATCATGTTGGATTTGTACGCGATAAGGATAAGCATCTGGTTAAGATAAAAAATATGCAGGAAGAAGTATTTCTTTTTGCTGAAGCGGATAGAAGGATACATGATTGTCCAGATGGTTTTGATGCTTGGAAATTTGGATTCAAACCTGAAGATGTAGAGCCAATAAAAGAGCCGCTGCCAAAGTTTATTAAGGAGTGGGCTGAATACAGGTTAGTTTCTCCTTTTAAGGATAGCGATTTTGAAATGGCTAAAGAGTGGCTTAGTTCTATGGTTGATAAAAACCTATTTTATGATTTGATAATCAAAGATCAAAAATCATTAATATCATTAGCTAATAATTTGTGGTGGAATCTAGCTAAACAATATCAATAGTTCGCTTTACGATGAGCGATAACGTTTATTTCTTTAGTTTTTCAATTTGTTCAATATAGTTTTCAAGAGCTTCCATATAATCCCAAAGATCGCTATCTTCACTATAATCAGATCTTAATGGCTTTCTCAGTATTTGTTCTTTCGGTTCCTCTTCTTTAGCAAGCTTTAGGATTGCTACTTTCTTGTACTCACCCATACAAATATGATCGTAATTGGTACAATATTCATTGTATTTAGGCTCACATTGACTGCAAATTTCTTTCACTTCATACTCAAATCCCTCTACTTGGAATGTCTGACCATTTTTAAGGCCATATTGATTTGTGTAAGCAAACTCATTTGGTGCACCACGCCATTTTAAAGTTGCGTTAAGTATTTCCGGATTATCAATTCTAATGTTCACACCATCAATAAAAGCGTAGAACACATTAGGAGATTCGAATAGAATAGTTAAAGTTTTCATGGCTTCGAGTTTTTGTATTCTTCCATTGCTTTAAGCAAAGCAGAATTGAATTCATCATTTAAAGTTCCAATATCAATGCCATTTTCAAATAGAATAGTTGTTGCCGATTTATATTGTATCCGATCTATCTCAGCAGCAATAAAAGCACCAGCAACTTTTAGACAATGAATTCTATCTTTTTCTATCCTTTCACGAATAGACCAAGCCCAATCAGGTGCGGGTAATTGACATGGCATTCCGTCTTTAGCTATAAAAGCAATTGCGCATGCAGCACGGATCAAATCTGAGTCAGGGTATTTTCTAATATCATCTTCAATAGAATATCCGTGTTTTGAAATTTGTTCAGAACGCTCTTCAGCGATTAATTCAATTCCTGTTTTCATAATTATTATTTTTTCATAGTTCTAATAGAATGTTGAGTACTTTGGTTTTTAGGGCTTGGAATATCTACAACTATTCTCACATTTTGGGTTACTATCACAATACATAAAAGGGCAACCATTTAATGATGTTGCTTTCGTTTTATAGAATTCATCAGACTCTATTTCCTTCTTAAGCTTAAGAAAACGTTCATATTTTTCAAGCCTTCTTTTAGTCAGAAGTTCAGGGTTTAACAATTCAAGAATTTTATCCGAAGAATCATAATTACTTATGACCTGAATTATCTCTCTATTAGGCGATTCACCTATAAAAATAATCAAATCATCTTCTGATATTCTTCTTTTTATTTTGTTAATGAATACAAAATCTTCATAAGAATTATCAGATTCTCCAAACGCACCATGACCATTTGTCAATATCCTACTATGGATTAATCCTAAAGTTTTAGCTTCTTTTTTAGTTATTATTTGTGCTTTCATGGTTCAACTGTTTCGATTAGTTCAAGAAATCTTTTACATTCACTGATTTGAATATCAATTTTATTCCATTGATCATTGACTAAAGCAATTTGTTCAAGCTCAGATATTCTCTTTTCAATATCTCTTTTAAGGGATGATTTGAAGTCGTCACGACCTTGTATGTAATCAAGTCCTTTATGGAGATCTATCCAAGCTTGTTTAGCTTTCTCCTTTGTCATAATAAAAATCGGGTTAACCCCACACCCGAAGGCCTAAACTGTGCGATACTTCGCTGTACTGGACTCTACGTCACATGACGCTATTATAATAATTTTATAGTCGTTAACTCAAATCGTCCGAACATACCATTATTTGAAGGCCTAAATGAGCCTATCCCAACATATTTACCAGCATACTCAATGATTTGTTCGATAGTCTGAATAGTGATTGAGTCCTCGTCAATTGAAAGCGTGAATTCAGCGCTCCATTCAGACCATTTTGGACGAACAACGATTACACGAGCCTTTACATTCCTATTGACAGCAGATCGTTTATCGATGCTATCAAAATCTGGCAATAATATTTGGTCAGGCGAAACCATAAACATAGCTGCCACTATCTGTTTCATGGATTTTGAACGGCCACCAACTTTAGCTTTCACGTAAGAACCTGCTGCAATTAATGCCCCTCTAATTTGTTCAGATGGTATAAAACATTGTTCATCGGAATTTCGATAGCAATGATATTCCGCACGAACAAGATCCTCTTTTACTAACTCTGGACGTTCATGAATTGGGCCTCGTTGCTTCTCCCATTGCTCAAGCTTTTGATCATCCATACGGTGTTGCATGTATGGTGTAATTCCTTTAATTTTTACTTTGTATATTTTCATAAAATTGGATCACTTTACCCCACAATGATCAGAGGCCATTACTTGACTACACTTCGCCCCACATCGCTTGGCTTTGCAACGCATCAGCATAAGTTTTTAAAGTTTAACTGAGTCTTTTAAAATTTAATCAATGCCCATTGCATTCCGATACCTACACTTGGTCTATTCTGAATCGGATCATAACCAACGTAAGGCCCTATACTGAATCGCTTGTCCTTGTAATCCTTCATCAGCACACTGGTGCTATTGGTGATTTTTGCATTCGGATTACCAAGCATTCCAGAGCCATACAATCGTTCTTTACCGAACAACCACTTTTTCTTTGTACTCATGGTCATTGTGATCACGTCAGAGTAGGTGTATTTATATGGCGCATGTAAACTGTCATAGATAGTAGCACGGAAAGCCAGGTATCCGTCCGACACATTCAAGTGCGTAGAATCCATGGACCTTCCAGTACTATCTGTGTAGTGGTTGTGCGTGATATAAGAATTGCCAGAGCCATGAGCAGTAAATCCTGCCTGCATCACAGCCTTAACTGATTTGAGTTCGATGCCCATCTGCTCGATTTGCCTAGCTAAGACAGGATAATTTTTTTCAAGGTCTTTTGCTTTCATTTCAGCAGCAAACTTCTCTGCCACCAGTTGACCATTCTTTGTTTTGTGATAATGTATAGAGTCGTTCTTCTCAGCAACAACAGATGAGAGTGATTGTTTATCATCCTGAAGGACGTTGACGCGGTGCAGAAGGAAAGCAATGATGAGAATTGCTATGATAGTGATTATGATGACGTACTTGTTCATAATGGTATACCATTTATAATGTTATTGACTTTAATTATTCGTTCTAATTCAGACTCTTGATTTACATCAACATCTTCTCGTCCGCAGATTTTATACAAAAATTGTATGTAATAAACTTGTGTTAATAATCTCTGAATGAGATAATAATTTTCCGGAACCATAATGTTCAATGAAGGATCGTGATGATCAATTTCTACTACATGAACTTTATACCACACTCCATCCCTTTCTATTCTAATCAAAGTGCTAGCGTATGTTTTGCTATTTTGTTTTTCAATTAGAATATCAGGATAGATAGGCGATCGCTCTTTAAGAGTGTAAATTTTTTGTTTGAATTTATCAGCATCTGAACAAATCTCTTGTAATGACTTCATGATTTTTGTTGGTTAATCTCTAATTCAATAGTTATCTCGTTAATATCCATCAAAGGCTCAAACCATGTTTGAGGAAAACATGCAATACGCCCATCATTTCTCGGGCTGAATTGATGCTCGACCAATCCTATACTATTAGGAAAAGTAGATGAGTATTTTTTTACAGTGACTATATCACCATAACCAGGGCCTTTAAATATACCTAACCACATACCGGTAGGATGAGTACACACAACTTGCTGGCCTTCTTTGAATCTTTTCATACCATCTTCTCAATTAACCCACACAAAATATGAATGATCTGAATATGTATGCCTTGAATGGGTCCGGCGTACCCTTCATGCGGCACTCTGATCTCAACATCAGCAGGACCAAGTAAATCCTGTATCGTGCCTCCATCATTACCAGACAAAAATACGACATACATGTTCTTTTGAATAGCGGTCTGCACAGCCGCGAACACATTCTCTGAATTACCTGATGTAGAGATGGCCACCAGTACATCCTCTGGTCGTCCATGTGCCTCGATCCACCTGGAGAACACGCGATGGTAACCATAGTCATTAGCCACGCAGCTGAGATGTCCAGGATCACTTATAGCGATAGCAGGAATTGGTTTACGGTCATCTTTATAGCGTCCAGTTAACTCGCTTGCAAAGTGCATAGCATCCGACATGGAGCCACCATTGCCGCAGGTGATGATCTTGTTACCTTTTTTGATGCTTGATGCCATCAGCATTGCGGCATTCTCTATAGCTTTGATGTTCGTAGAATCGGCGATGAACTTATTCAGCAGGCGTGCTGATGACATGAGTTCGTGTAGGATTTCTTTTTTCATGATTTTTTATTTAGAAAATCTTCAATTTGATCATTTAATATAGTAGCCCTATCAGGAAGGAATGCTAAAGATAA
>DATJHZ010000498.1:0-8307 GCA_035493595.1 Cyclobacteriaceae bacterium
ATATCCTGTTATACAACCTGAGCCATATCCGTTAATAACATGGTCGAGTACAGGTAATTTTACATTTAGTCTTGATCGTATTATGGGTGGTAATCCTGATCTGAAGATTACACCCGATGGTTATTTAACAGTTACACCCAGTGGTACTACGGGCCTTTACGTTTTTGCTATACAATGTGAAGAGTACAGAGATGGAGTAAAAATAGGAGTGACCCGTCGCGACTTTCAGCTCTATGTTTCAAGCTCATGTCCTGATGCCGAGCCACCCCAGGTTACTGGTAGAAAACTTGGTGATACTAATTTCACAGCCGTTAACCAGCCATTAAGCGTTAACTTTCAAAATAATGTAGCCGATGCTAATCGCTGTGTTGAAATCAGAGTTTATGATCCTGATGTTTTAAAACCTAAGGATAATTTTGAAGAAGTTATTACAAGCCTTAAAGTAACTCCATTCAATTTTAAAAATGACTTGAGTGATTTACAATCACAATTGCTTTCTACGCCATTGCTGTTAACACAAACTGATGATGAAAAGATATTTTCAATTTGCTTTCCGGATTGTCCTTATATAGATGGACCTTTTCAAATTGGAGTTGTAGCATTTGATGATGCATGTGCATTGCCATTGGGCGATACATTACTCATAAATGTAAACATAGAGCCGCCAACAAATAATCCCCCCGTATTTACACCTCCTGCCATTACAGAAATTGTACCTGATGGCATTATTAAAACGTGGGACGTACATGGTACGGATGCGGATGGAGACGTGTTAGTAGATAGCATTGTTGGTGTTGGTTTTAATCTGCAGGATTATGGTATGACATATACAGTGCAGTCAAACACGCCTGGTGATTACAAGGCTCAACTGGAATGGAATACAAATTGTTCAGCACATGACTTTACTAATAAGACACACTTTATTGTAAAAGTCTTTTTAGAAGACCAGGATCATTGTGGTTTCAAGCATCCATCGGTTATGATAATTGACTTAACGTTAGATGATGGTGACAGTGATCCGATAATCTATTCGCCAACAATTGAACGTACCGATACTATAAAATTTAAGTTGCTTCGGGATGGACCAATAACATTTGATGTAAAAGCAAAAGATCTTATTGGTAACAATTTTCTTGTATTAAGTCTGAAGGGGATTGATTTTAATCCTGCTGATTATGGTGTAACCTTTTCAGGAGTAAGCGGCAATGGTGATATCTCTTCGCCTTTTAACTGGCCACTTACCTGTGCTATTGAAAACATTGCTAATAAAGATGAATTTGATTTTCAATTCATAGTAGTCGATAATCAGAACCGATGTCACATTTACAAAGCAGATACATTGGATGTAGTTGTTAAAGTAGAACCACCGGATAACACGGCGCCCATACTTACTATCTATAACAGCGATACTCATTTACCGGTAACAGATACATTGTCTTACGTTCTCGGCAGCAAGATCTCGCTCGACTTGATTGGCAGAGATGCTGATATTAATCCCATTGATTTTCTTACTACTGATTTAATAGAAGCAAAGGGTAATGTTTTACCTAAAGGTTATGTGTTCACACCTAACAACAACGCGGCACCAACCAATGCTACTTTCGTATGGCAACCTGACTGTTCTATTTTTGCGAACAATATTTTCACCAATAATTATGTATTTACTTTTAAGCTGGCCGATGATCGTTGTATCACGCATACAGCCGATACCGCTACCGTATTTATAAAAATCAAAGACGTTGTTTCCACCGATAAGAATTTTATTCCGCCCAACATTATTACACCTAACGGCGATGGATGTAACGAATACTTTGCTCTGGAGGGTTTTGATTCACCCAATCCCAAGTGCTTGCCACGGCCATTAAATGGCAGTGATCCGGATGGTGATCCAAACGACTATATAGGCTTGCCAAAAGACAATTGCACCAGGCGATTTGAAAGCGTGCGAATTTACAATCGCTGGGGAACACTGGTATACACAAGCCGCTACAGAGATTTCAGATGGTATGCCAATGATGTATCGGTGGGTGTGTATTTTTATTATATCCAATACACAGACAAAGTTTACAAAGGCTCACTCTCCGTTCTTTATTAATCATACATATCATTAAATCAGTCTTTTTCATTGGGATTGAGGTGAAGGAGAGACAAGAAGGATTTAACTAAATGATTGATCCCTGACTAAATCCTTATATTTGCGGCCATAAAGCAAAAGTATGGTTTACGTAAGCCGCAAAGAGCATTTTAACGCCGCACATAAGTTATATAACCCGGCCTGGACAAAGGAGAAGAATGTGTCTGTCTTTGGCCCTTGTGCTAATGATAACTGGCATGGCCACAATTTTGAATTGATTGTAACCGTTAAAGGTCAACCAGACCCTGAAACAGGTTTTGTGGTTGACTTAAAACAGCTAAGTACCATGGTTAGACGTGAGGTGATTGAGAAACTGGATCATAAAAATCTCAATCTTGACGTTGATTTTATGACCGGTAAATTAGCCAGTTGTGAAAACCTGATTATAGAAATCTGGCGAATATTAGATCAACATTTGCCATCCATAACATCAAGAGGCAAGCTTCACTGTTTGCGTCTCTATGAAACACCAAGAAATTACGTAGAGTACTACGGCGAGTAAATCCACTGAAACCAGAAATCGTAAATCCCAAATCGTACATCGCAAACATTATGAGATATTATATCATAGCAGGAGAACGCTCTGGTGATTTACATGGAGGAAATCTGGTAAAGGCCTTGAAGAAACATGAAGAGCATGGCATCTTCCGTGGCTTTGGTGGCGAGTACATGAAAGAGGCTGGTGTTGATGTTGTTGTTCATTATTCCGATATGGCCTTTATGGGTTTTATTGAAGTAGTGAAGAACCTGAATACCATTACGCGTTACATCAAGCAATGCAAACAAGACATACTAAACTTTAAGCCCGATGTAATAATCCTTATTGACTACGGTGGCTTTAATATGCGCATTGCTAAGTTCGCAAAGCAGCAAGGCTTTAAAGTATTTTATTATATACCACCTAAGGTCTGGGCATGGAATCAAAAACGAGCCCTGAAAATAAAGGCAACAGTAGATCAGGTGTTTGCCATCTTGCCATTCGAGAAAGACTTCTTTAAAAAATTTGATGTGCATGCCGACTATGTTGGTAATCCTGTTCTTGATGCCATCAAAGCACATGTTGTTGATAAAGATTTTATAAGGAGAAATGAAATACCAACAGCAAAACCGATAGTGGCTTTATTGCCCGGAAGTCGCAAGCAGGAATTACAACGTGTTATTCCGGTAATGACAGAAGTAGCCAGAGCAAATCAATCTTATCAGTTTGTAGTGGCCGCTGTTAAAAATCTGGATGAATCGTTGTACGGCACATTAGTGTTTTTACCCAATGTGAAATTTGTTTACGAAGAAACGTACGACTTGTTATCATGCGCGAAAGCAGCAATTGTAACTTCAGGCACAGCTACATTGGAGACAGCATTGTTTAAGGTGCCACAGATAGTAGTGTATAGCACCAGCGTTACAACGTACTGGATAGTGAAGATGATGATCATGGTGCCGTTCATCTCACTGGTTAATCTTGTTGCTGGTAAGGAAGTAGTGAAAGAATTAATTCAGGGAGATTTTACAGTACCTAAAATATCGGCGGAATTAAATAAACTCTTAAACGATAACTCCTATCGTGAAACTGTATTGAACGGTTATGATGAAATTATAAAAGTTCTTGATACTGGTTCTGCGTCAGAGAATACAGCCAGACTTATGATGGATTATCTTAAGAAATAAAACTGATTGTAGATGGCTGATTAGAAATCTATCAGATACACCCATTAGAAGTTGAATACACCTCTTGCTTTAGAATTTCAATTTTTCCATTCCTGCTAACCTTTAATAAAAATCTATTGGTTTGAATGGGGGCGCAAAACTTAACAAGTTGAGTTGTCAGAATTTCATAGCCATCCTTAACTTCCTTTATGGCTCCTTCTTCTTTTTTGGTTGTGGAGAAATAATAATTATAAGCGGTAGTTAATAGAATAGCATCTGACTTTGTGTCAATCTCTCCAAGAAATTCTATTAAATCATCCACGCTTGTAACAAGTGAAATCTCATCCTTACTTTGATACCGAATATATTTAAAACAGTAGTCTAGTGGACAAAAATTGATACTGAACCCTGTATTTTCACTGATTGTAGCATTAAATTCGTAAATGCATTGTGCTTCATTAGATGAGTTAGCACATTTTGTTCCTGCTGAAAACAGTGGATCGAGTATTGAAGATGATAACAGCTCCCAATAATCTACAGCCTCTTTTGTGCTTACACCAGCATATGGATATGGTTGTGTAATTTGCTCAAACTCATCCAGGTTTACGGATATTTTTGAATCATCATCTTTACAAGCAGGTGATATCAGAACTAGAAATACGGAAGGGAGTATAGTCGTAAATTTCATGGAGGTGATTTTTATAATAGACACACCAGGCTGCAAACTCGTTGTAATTGATTTCACATTGAAGGATATCGATGATCAAGATTTAGAAAATTTTTCATTTTTTTACAGACACGGCAATACTTCCCCCGATTTATATATGTAAATAGTGTTTTAATAACACCGCAAGTCTTTTACATATTTCCATGTAGTGTAAAAGTTTGTTTAAATATTATCCTATGAAGACATTCCTGAAAAATACGAAGCTCTTTATCGTGTGCTTACTCGTTTCCTTTCAGCTCTTTTCGCAAAGTAAAAAAGAGCCGGAGAGTAAGCCTGAAAATCTTTTAGACGACAAGTTAGATTACTGGTATAAATGGATTGGCGTACCTCACACCAGTGTAACAGGCTTGCCTACCGGTACACCAACAGGCGATGGAATGAATGGAATTCCGTTAGGCAGAAATGATTTCAAGAATGTCTTCTCCGCTATAACTCTGGACGGTGAAAAAGTATTGCGCGCTACAGGCGAAATTTATGGTGGCCTTACCACCAAAAAGGAGTATGAAAATTATCACCTGCATCTAAAATACAAATGGGGTAAGAAGAAATGGGCGCCCCGGTTAACACTACCGCGAGACATGGGCATCATGTTTCATCTCACAGGTACAAATGAAGATGCTTTCTGGTCAGTATTTATGATGGGCCTCGAGTGTCAGATTTCCGAAGGTACCAGCGGCGATCTTTTCTTTGTACCTAACAAAGATTTTAAGGTTTCTCCTGCAGCAGAAGCAAGAGTGAATGACACAAAGAATTGGGATAGCAAAGCACCGTTGAAAAAGGTAGGTGCAAATACAAATTATCAAAGTGTTACACGTTCCAAAAATTTTGAAAGTGACTCTACGTCGTGGACTGCGATGGATATATATACTGTTGGCAGCACAGGTGTCTTTCTGGTGAACGGACATGTGGTGATGGTATTTCAAAATGCCAATGTTGTTCGGGCTGATAAAACAGTTACACCATTAACGAAAGGCCGGATACAACTTCAATCCGAAGGAGCAGAAGGATATTATAAAGACATTACCATTCAATCCATAAGCGAGATACCAAGTGAAATCAGAAAATCAGCAGGTTTAGATTTGCTCGCAGCAAAAGCTAAACAAAGTACTACATCAGAAACAACTCAGACAGCATCTGCAAACACTGCTGATTCATCACCATTCAAAGAGTACATCGGTAGCTATAGAATGCAAGACAGCTCCTCAGTGAAAATAACGGGCAGAGATAATGATTTGTTTATCCAGGCGGGGAGCTTTCCTGAGATGAAACTCATATTTAAAAAAACTGATGAATTCGCAATAAGTGCTCCATCTATGCAAGTTGAATTTCTACGCAAAGAGCATGTGGTAACAGAAATTAAAATTACCTACATGGGTCAGCCTTCAGTTGGTAAGAAAGAATAAACGCGTTATGAAGGAACTGAAATTAAGAAGCGCTAACTGGTTTAACCGAAAAGGTAAAGACGGATTTATTTATCGGGCGTGGATGAAGAATCAAGGTATTCCATCTGATATGTTTGAAGGCAAACCAGTCATTGGAATTTGTAATACGTGGAGTGAACTAACGCCTTGCAATGCACATTTCCGTGATCTCGCAGAGGCCGTAAAAAAAGGTGTGCTCGAAGCCGGTGGATTTCCTGTAGAATTCCCGGTGATGTCGTTAGGTGAAACATTAATTAAGCCAACGGCTATGCTCTATCGAAATCTGGCGAGCATGGATGTTGAAGAATCAATACGTGCTAATCCTTTAGACGGTGTTGTGTTGCTTTGTGGTTGTGATAAAACAACACCATCACTTGTTATGGGTGCTTGCAGTGTTGATATTCCTACGTTGGTTATCTCTGGCGGACCAATGCTTAAAGGTCATTGGAAGGGAAAAAATATAGGTACCTCTGATGTATGGAGATTTGATGCAGCGCATAAGCTAGGTCAGATTACAGATGAGGAGTTTGTAGAAGCTGAAGCTTGTATGGCGCGTACGCAAGGACATTGTGCAGTTATGGGAACAGCTTCTACCATGGCTGTGATGGTAGAGGCATTAGGACTTTCATTACCCAACAACGCCTCTATACCTGCAGCAGATGCAAGACGTAAAGTGTTATCACGATTGTCGGGGCGACGCATTGTAGAAATGGTGAAAGAAGATTTGACGATGTCGAAAATACTTACCCGCAAAGCTTTCGAAAATGCTATTATGATCAATGCCGCCATTGGTGGCTCCACTAATTTTGTAATACATCTGCTGGCAATAGCAGGCCGAATTGGTGTTGATTTGAATATTGATGATTTCGACAAATTTTCACAACGCATTCCTTTACTCGCCAACATTCAGCCATCAGGTGAGAACTACATGGAAGATCTTTATTACGCAGGTGGCATACCCGCATTGATAAGAGAAATGAAATCGTTGATTCATGGTGATGCCATTACCGTGAATGGAAAAACAATCGATGAAAATTGTAGTACTGCCGAAGTATACGATCGTCATGTAATCGGTACGATCCAGCAACCCTTCAAGCCCGAGTCAGGTATTGTTGTTGTGAAAGGAAACCTTGCGCCGAATGGAGCAGTGATTAAACCATCAGCTGCAACTCCGGCATTATTAAAGCATTCTGGTAAGGCAGTTGTTTTTGAAAACATTGAAGATTACCATGCGCGTGTTGACGATCCTGAACTTGAGATCGATGCCACTAGTATTATGGTGTTAAAAAATGTTGGTCCTAAAGGATATCCAGGGATGGCTGAAGTTGGAAACATGTCAATACCAAAAAAATTATTAGAACAAGGAGTCACAGATCTCGTGCGCATCTCCGATGGCCGAATGAGTGGAACCGGCTTTGGAACAGTAGTTCTTCATGTTTCTCCGGAAGCAGCCGTAGGAGGTACACTTGCCCTGGTAATGAATGGCGACATTATTAGTCTCGATGCGCACAACAGAACGTTACAACTTGAAGTTTCTGAAAAGGAACTTGCTATAAGAAGAGAGACTTGGAAACAACGTGAGAAAATTCATTCAAGAGGATATGTACATCTATATCAAACACATGTAGAGCAGGCACATCTTGGTGCGGACATGGATTTTTTGAGAGGCGGTTCAGGCAGCACCGTAGCAAGAGATTCTCATTAGGAGAATTCTCGTTGTTCATTAAACAATAACAGATACTATTTCAAAAAAGAAATGTTATGAGTTTTAAAAACAAAACGGCAATAGTTACTGGAGCAGGACAAGGTATCGGTTTTGAAATTTGTCGTCAACTTGCACACGAAGGAGCCAATGTTATTTTAAATGATATAGACGCAGGCTATGCAGAAAGTGCCATGAAGCAGATTAATAAAGAGACTTCAGATCGATGCAAAGCCATGGCAGGTGACTCGAGTAACATTTCGTTTATTAATGAAATGGTTGATGAAGCCGTTAAACAAACAGGTGAACTTAATATTGTGATTGCCAATGCTGGTATTACATTATTCGGCGATTTCTTTACATATAAACCTGAAGCCTTCAACAGAGTAATGGAGGTTAATCTCGCAGGTACATTTTTTCTAACGCAAGTTGCTGCTACTGTAATGAAGACACAGGCAACTGGTGGTTCAATATTATTTACTTCCTCTGTAACAGGTCATCAGGCACATAAAAATCTGGCTGCCTACGGTATGAGTAAAGCCGCATTAGAAATGCTGGCAAAGAATTTAGTAATCGAATTGTCGCAATTCAAAATTAATGTAAACACTGTTGCTCCGGGAGCTACATTAACGGAGCGTACGATGGAAGATCATGAATACGCAAAGACATGGTCGGAACT
>DATJHZ010000499.1:0-8552 GCA_035493595.1 Cyclobacteriaceae bacterium
TGTTTCTGAAGGTGGGTGGACTTCCGAAAGTTTTACAGGTCCCAATAATCAGACAATAACCGGTAGCACAACGTTGCAGCAGAATTATATCACACGCCAAAGTCAGTTGCTGGATAAAGCGAAAGCTATTGCAGTGTTTCAACTTACATTTACAGATATTGATCTGGCAAGCTTACCATCAACAGTAGATCCGACAATAAAATATTTTGCTTATCTCGGATTAGTGGATACTAATTTACAGTCAAAGCCGAGTCTTGCTACATGGGACAATGTGTTTAAACGAGCCTTGAAATAATTTGTGATTTCATTTCCCCGATTATGATTTCATTCAGGTTAGAATCAGGGCCTGAACCATAACTCAATTTACGGGATAACCTGTTCGTCACCGGACAAACGGAGTCGCATTCGAACATGCGAACTATCATGAACAGCGTTTTTAGTAAAATTTAGACGATTCTTTTACTGGCACTTATCTTGACATAAGGCAGGCAAGTACATTTCATCTCCTATGTTCAAGAACTATATTAAAACCGCCTTTAGAAATCTGGTACGCCAGAGAAGCAGTGCCTTCTTTAATATTGGTGGATTAACGCTGGCCGTGAGTGGCAGCATCATACTCTTCTTACTTATTTCGCATGTCATAAGTTTTGATACGTATCATACAAATTATAAGCGCATCTATAGGGTTGTAACACAATCCGATGGTAACGAAGATAAATTTTATACTCCAGGAGTTCCAACACCATTACCCGTTGCGTTTCGTACAGATTTTCCTGAAGCAGAGCAGGTAGCTTTTACGAAATATATGGAGGGTGGCGTGGTGTCTATACCTCAGCGTAGTGGTGAGCCTGTCAAGTTTATGCAAGAAGATGGTATAGTTTATACAGAACCTTCTTACTTCGATATTTTTAGTCAACCTGCAATAATAGGCGACCCCAGGAAAGGTCTTGATGAACCGAATGAGGCTGTCATTTCTGAAAAGCTGGCCATCAAATATTTCGGAAGAGCTAATGTCATAGGGGAAGTAATCTCCTACGAAAATGCAGAATACAAAATTTCCGCTGTTGTTGAAGATCATCCTGCCAATACCGATTTACCATTTGCACTTTTTCTCTCTTATGAAACCGTGCGCAAGGTGACCGAGAGTGATGGATGGAATAGTATCAATAGCAATAATCAATGTTATTTTCTGTTGAAGGAAAAGGTGTCTGTTGGCCAGTTGGACAAACGAATGGAAGGTTTTACAAACAAATATCTTGGTGAAGATAATTACGATAAAGAATTGTTTGTTATACAGCCACTGAGTGAAATGCATTTTGATGAACACTTTGGAACGTATAGCGACAATCCTATTAATAAGGCGGGCATCTCTGCTATGATTATTATTGGTTTGTTTCTGATCATTACAGGTTGCATTAATTTTATCAACCTCTCAACAGCCGAAGCCATTAAAAGATCGAAGGAGGTTGGCATTCGAAAGACACTAGGCAGTTCACGCTTCCAGTTAATGAGTCAGTTCTTGGGTGAGACCGCGTTAGTAACATTGATCTCAGTATTACTTTCCATCAGCATTGCTCAGTTTGCTATCGGATATTTAAACACGTTCATGAAAGTTGAACTTTCAATTGACCTGTTTCATGACACTTCATTGATCTTGTTTTTACTGCTGGTATTTGTGAGCGTTTCAATTTTGTCAGGTGTGTATCCGGCATTTATTATGTCAGGATATAAGCCCGCTCTTGTTATGAAAAATGATACCAGCAATAGATCATCGTTTGGATTTTTTTTACGGAAGGGACTCGTTGTATTTCAATTCTCCATCTCACAGTTGCTCATTATGGGCACTATAATCATCATCATGCAAACCAATTTCTTCCGTTCACAAGAACTTGGCTTTCGGAAGGATGCTATCATCATTGTACCCTTGCCTGAGCGTGAAGAAGCGAAGCCTGTTGCTGAAGGTAATGGAAGCACGATGCGTACGCTGAAAAATGAAATTACAAGAATGCCCGGTGTTGAGTTAGTCAGTCTTTGTAACGACGCACCATCGGCAGGTCACGTCAGTGGTACAGGTTTTATTTTGGAAGGCGAGCGTGACGAGCAACGAAAGGATACACAGGTAAAAGCTGTTGACGGAAATTACATTGACTTATTTGCATTGAAATTAATCTCAGGGAAAGGTCTCGGCGATTTAGACTCGATAACCAGCTTTGTTGTTAATAGAAAATTTGCAAAAGTTGCCGGGTTTGCAGATCCATCAGCCATTGTTGGCAAACGAATTCGCGTATGGGGAAAACTCTGTCCGGTTTCAGGTGTAGTGGAAGATTTTCACACCATGTCATTACATAATGCAATTGAGCCAACGGTTCTACTCAATCGCAGAGGACAGTTTCGTACACTTGCTGTGCGTATCAATCCTAAAAATTTTCAATCTACAATCCAGAATATTCAGAAGCAGTGGGAGATTGCATATCCTAAACACATATTCAGTTACGAATTTCTGGATGAGAACATCAAGGAATTTTATGAAAGTGATGCCAAGATGTCTACGTTGCTTACCGTATTCACATCAATCTCTATTCTTATTGGCTGCATAGGATTGTTTGGCCTGGTTACATTTATGGCGAATCAGAAAACAAAAGAGATCGGCGTGCGCAAAGTTTTAGGTGCTTCCGTTAACAGCATCATTACAATGTTCACCAAAGAATTTGTTATACTGATTTTTATAGGCTTTGTTATCTCGGCACCAGTGGCATGGTATCTTATGAAACAGTACCTCAATGATTTTGCTTATAAGATAACGTTGGGTCCTGGGATATTTTTGCTGGGCTTTGGTTTAACCATGATGATTGCCATACTCACTGTAGGTTACAGGTCATTTAGAGCAGCAACGAATGATCCGGTGAAGTCCTTGAGATACGAATAAAAAACAATCACTCCTTTTTGACGCTTCCTGAATCAGAAAGGAGTGATTATAAATTTGTAATCAAACAGAACTTAATCCTTCCGCTTTATCCGCTGGTAAACAAAATCAATTCCTTCAATCAATCCCCATGTAATAGCGCCAAGGAGGAGAATATAAAATAAATTTAGCCCTTCAAGATCATGAAGCGCTCGCCAATTAAGCCATCCGGGTACGACCATTTTTCTGAATTGTGACCGATAAACTACGACTAACTTTTAACTTTTTACTGTTAACGAATACCCGCCAACAATTTGCTAAGAGCCAAAATAAGCTATTTTTGCCCCCAAATTCATTTTTAACATGGTTCTGAGAATCTTCAAATCATTTTGGTTTTTGTCTGTTTTAGTGGCGTTGGGCAACCTTTTGATGGCTTATGCCAGTTTTCCTGAGCAGGTTGTGGTGCGGGAGGAGGCCTCCAGGCTTATCTCGCTTCCGCGCGATGGAATCTTTTATATAGCGGTAGCGATCATGGTATTGGCCAATGTAATGGTATATTTTGTGGCCAAAATGTATTCGAAGGACAATGCCTTCAGAATCTGGTTTTATGGCCTGATTATCACTTTAAACATATTTTTTGTAGTGGCTTTGAGCCTGCTGAATACCTTTAACAGCGGCGAGCACTTCAAGTATAGCAACATCGATTTTATTATTTACGGGAGTGTTTCCCTGATTGTGTTGTGGGCGCTGGCATGGCCATTTTATTTTCTTTACAGAAAAATTTCAACTAAACAGACTGTTTGATAAGCGCTAACTACAACTTGTAAATCAGTGCATTATCTCGTGTTTAATACACAGGGAGCCGGGTGTAAGTAAAAATTAGTTACTTGAATAGAAGCGTAAAAACCCTTTATTTGGTGCAATAACTATTTTTTAGACTTTCATCCGTCACTACAAACCGTTAGAATTTAATTTTTAAGCTCATTAATTATGGCTAAAACAGATAAACCTGCAGGTTCCATTGATTACGACGAATCCAGTATCAAATCGCTCGATTGGCGCGAGCACATTCGCCTGCGCCCGGGTATGTACATTGGTAAGCTCGGCGATGGCTCTGCTAAAGACGATGGTATTTATGTTCTTGTAAAAGAAGTTGTCGATAACTCCATTGATGAACACATGATGGGGCATGGCAGAAACATTGACGTAAAGATTACCGAACACGGCGTAGAAGTTCGCGATTACGGTCGCGGTATTCCATTGGGAAAAGTGATTGATTGCGTTTCGAAAATCAACACCGGTGGTAAGTATGATTCAGGTGCATTTCAAAAATCTGTGGGGTTGAATGGTGTCGGTACCAAAGCAGTAAACGCACTTTCAAATTATTTTAAAGTTCAATCTTTCAGAGAAGGTCAGACAAAATTGGCCGAGTTCAAGAAAGGTATTCTTACCAATGATGCCAGGCTGGCAAAATCAGATGAGAAGAATGGTACCCTGATAACTTTTGAGCCAGACAATACTGTATTCAAAAATTATCACTTCATTCCTGAATATCTTGAAGACCTCATGTGGAATTATGCATTCCTCAATGCCGGTCTTACCATCAATTATAATGGAGCAAAGTTCTTTTCGAAAGATGGTCTTCTTGATCTTCTGAAACAGAAATCTGATGCAGAACAGATTCGTTACCCAATCATTCACCTGAAGGGCGATGATATTGAAGTAGCCATGACACACGCCAATCAATATGGCGAAGAATATTATTCATTTGTTAATGGACAGAACACTACGCAAGGGGGTACTCACCTGGCTGCTTTCCGTGAAGCCGTAGTAAAAACAGCTCGTGATTTTTATAAGAAAGATTTTGATGCTTCTGATGTTCGCGCCAGTATAGTAGGTGCTATCGCGATACGTGTACAAGAGCCTGTGTTTGAATCGCAGACAAAAACCAAACTTGGTTCGTTGAATATCGCACCAACAGAAGGTGCACAATCAGTAAGAAGTTTTATCAACGACTTCGTTACGAAAGAACTTGAGATCTATCTTCATAAGAACCCGATCGTTGCTGATGCATTCCTGAAACGGATCATGCAATCAGAGCGCGAGCGCAAAGAGATTGCCGGTATCAAGAAGCTTGCGAATGAACGCGCCAAGAAAGCAAATCTTCACAATCGTAAATTGCGCGACTGTCGCTTTCACCTCGATGAGAAGAATGAAAAAGGTCTTGACTCGATGGTGTTCATTACCGAGGGAGATTCAGCGAGTGGATCGATTACCAAATCAAGAGACGTAGAAAAACAAGCCGTATTTAGTTTGCGCGGTAAACCACTGAACTGCTTTGGTCTTACCAAGAAAGTTGTTTACGAAAATGAAGAATTCAACCTGCTGCAACATGCTTTGAATATTGAAGACGGACTCGATGGCCTGCGTTACAACAAAGTAATTATAGCTACCGATGCCGATGTTGATGGTATGCACATTCGCTTATTGCTGATGACATTCTTCCTGCAATTCTTCCCTGACCTGGTTAAAGCCGGTCACGTATTTATTCTGGAAACACCACTCTTCCGCGTTCGTAACAAGAAAGAAACAATTTATTGCTATAGCGAAGAAGAGAGGCAAGCTGCTGTAAGTAAACTTGGCAGCAAACCAGAGATTACACGCTTCAAAGGTTTAGGTGAAATATCACCTGATGAATTTGGTGAATTCATTGGTGAGAACATTCGCCTGCAACCAGTGATCTTAGGTGTTGATAGTCACCTGGTGAAAATTCTTGAATTTTATATGGGTAAGAATACACCAACCCGCCAGGAGTTCATTATTGATAACCTGAAAATTGAATTAGATAAAGTAGAAGAAATAGGCGTAGAGCTTTAATGAACAACGCTTATAAATATTTTTTTACCTGAAGGATTTTAAAGTACCATGAGTAAAAATAAAAAGTCTGACGCACAACCTCCCAAGAAATCAGATGTAACAAAGACCGATCATAATGGTGACATTGTTCACTCCATTGCCGTTGAAGGTCTTTATGAAAACTGGTTTCTCGATTATGCTTCTTATGTAATTTTGGAGCGTGCTGTGCCACGCATTGAAGATGGTTTCAAACCAGTTCAACGTCGTATCATGCATTCATTGAAAGATATGGATGATGGTCGCTTTAATAAAGTGGCCAACGTTATTGGTAACACCATGCAATATCACCCGCACGGTGATGCTGCTATTGGTGAAGCTATTGTAAATATTGGTCAGAAAGACATCTTAATTGAAACACAAGGTAACTGGGGCGATGTTCGCACAGGTGATGGTGCTGCTGCTCCACGTTATATAGAAGCACGTCTTTCCAAGTTTGCATTAGATGTAGTGTACAATGCACAGACTACCGAATGGCAATTGTCATACGATGGTCGTAAGAAAGAACCCGTTACACTTCCGGTTAAGTTTCCGTTGCTGTTGGCGCAAGGGGTTGAAGGTATTGCTGTAGGTCTTTCTACAAAAATACTTCCGCATAACTTCTGCGAACTGATCAAAGCTTCTATTGATATCCTGAAAGGTAAGAACCCTAAAATATATCCTGACTTCCCTACCGGCGGTATTGGAGATTTTACAGAATACAACCAGGGCTTACGCGGCGGCAAAATAAAAGTAAGAGCCAGGATTGAAATCTTCGATAAGAAGACATTGATCATTCGTGATATTCCTTTCTCTACCACAACCACTTCATTGATGGAATCCATTGTGAAGGCAAGTGAGAAAGGACAAATAAAAGTAAAACAGGTAATTGATAACACGGCCAGGGATATAGAGATTCAGATCATACTTCAGCCAGGTCAATCGCCTGAAGTAGCTATTGATGCACTCTATGCGTTTACGGATTGTGAAATTTCTATTTCACCGAATGCCTGCGTTATCATGGAGGATAAACCAATCTTCCTTCCGGTAACTGATATTCTTAAATACAACACCAATCAAACCACAGAACTTCTCAAGAAGGAGTTAGAGATCAAGAGAACGGAGTTGATGGAGAAAATTCTCTTCTCGTCATTAGAGAAGATCTTCATTGAAAACAGAATCTATCGTAACATTGAAGAAGCCGAAACGTGGGAAGAAGTATTAAGCACCATCGATAAAGGTTTGAAACCTCACAAGAAGAAATTCTATCGTGAGATTACGACAGAAGATATTGTTAAGCTTACTGAAATTCGTATCAAGAGAATTTCAAAATTCGATGCCTTCAAGGCAAATGAATTGTTGCGCGATCTCGAGAAAGAATTGAAGGAGACTGAACATCACCTGAAGCACCTTGTTGATTATGCCATTGCATATTATCAGAAGCTTCTGGAGAAATATGGTAAAGGTCGTGAACGTAAAACGGAGATCAAGAGCTTCCAGTCTGTTACAGCCGTTGAAGTTATTGCCATTAACCAGAAGTTGTACGTTAACCGTGAAGATGGTTTCATGGGTTACGGACTCAAGAAGGATGAATATGTAGCGGATTGCTCTGAGCTTGATGACGTAATTGTTATTCGTAAAGATGGTAAAGCACGCGTCTCTCGTATTCAAGAGAAAGTGTTCATGGGGAAAGACATTCTCTACATCGGCATCTGGAAGAAAGGGGATGAGCGCATGGTGTATAACGTGATCTATAGTGATGGTAAATCTGGCGTTAGTTATGCTAAACGCTTTAACATGCCTGGTATCACCCGCGATAAAGAATATGATTTAACGAAGGGAACACCTAACTCACGCATATACTATGTGAGTGGAAATCCTAACGGTGAAGCGGAGAAAGTTGAAGTGAAACTTTCGCAATCAAGCACAGCGCGTAAAAAGATTTTCACGTATGATTTTGCTGAGCTTGAAGTAAAAGGCAGAGGCACTAACGGAAATATTCTCACGAAGTATCCAATGCGTAAGGTTGACTTCCTCAAGGCAGGTTCATCAACATTAAGCAAGCTTAGCTTATGGTATGATCCGGATGCTGGACGATTAAACAAAGAAAAACGTGGTAAGTATCTTGGCAAGTTTGATGTAGACGATCAACTTATCACCTTTAGCCGAAACGGTACGTACAAGATTACAGGTTATGAATTGACTAACCGTTATGAGCCAGAGAAGACATTGGTAGTTGAGAAGTTTAACATTGAGAAACCAATCTCTGCTGTTTATGTTGATGGTGAGAGCAAGCAATACATGGTGAAGCGTTTCATGATTGAGACGAGCACGCCAGATAAGGAATTCAACTTTATTACAGAAGGCATTGGCTCACGTCTTGTAGCCGTTACATCAAGTGAAACACCAGAGATAGAACTTGAAGTAATAAAAGAGAAAGGCAAAGACAAGAAATCAAGCGTTGTAAATCTTGAAGAGCTTGTAGACATAAAAGGTTGGAAGGCTCTCGGCAATAAGCTGTCTCAGTACAAGGTAACGAAAGTCACACTTGTAGAGGAAGAAGAAGTGGCGCCGGAAGAGGACGAAGAAAACAGCGATTTGGAGATGGCTGAATCAGAAGATTCTCAGTCGTCAAAAAAAAAATTGAAGATGAGCCCACCGTCATCGAAGAAGACGGACAAGTCAGTCTCTTCGGCGAAAGGGAAAAGCCCGCTCAAGACCAAAGCAACAGCCAGCAAAAAAGCCAGCCCCGCCAAAG
>DATJHZ010000500.1:0-20857 GCA_035493595.1 Cyclobacteriaceae bacterium
TTTATAACTCACGGCCAACGAGTACACAATAACGAAGATCATACCCACGATGCTGGCAAATAAAATGCTGATGAACGAAGTAATAAATTTCTCTGAATCAGTTCGTACTTTTTGAAGGATGCCTAACGTTTCGCCGCTGCGCTGATCTTCAAAAGTCTGATAAGGAAGTTCCAGGGAATGCTTCAATCCGTCGGCATACATTTTGGCACCCAGTTTCTGAACCACGATGCTGGTGAAATAATCTTGCAGATTTTTGGCTATACGAGACACCATGGCTGCCCCGATGGCCAGACCCACCAGACCCAGTATGCCTTTTACAAAATCGATGCGCGACAGGGTGTCTTTCTTCTCAATAAAGTTATCGACGATTTTACCCGTGATATGCGGGTCTAGCAGGGAGAAAACCTGGCTGGTTGCAGCTAATAACAGTGCGGTGGCAATGAGGCCTTTATAGTTCTTTAAATAAGTGTACAGTATTTTCATTCGGTGGTATGGTATTATAGGGGAGTGCTCCTCCCGATTTTTAGTGCTAATAACAGCACAATTCCGAGAAAGATTTCAATGCGTGAAAAAAGAAATAAGGTAAATTATTTGAACGGGTAATTGAGATTGCCACAGTTGAGGAAGGTTGTTACTCTGGTTTACCCAAAGTTAATGGCTTGAAAAATAATATCATAGCCTATTTCAAAAGGGATGATTCAATCTTCTCCGTCAATCGTAATATTCAACAATTCACTTCCAATATGTAGCCCCATCAATAAATCAAGGGTCTCATTGTCTCCACCTACAACTAAAAGTATGTACTTATCGGACTCGCTAGTAAATTCAACTTCCTCAATTTCGGAAATTCGCAAGGTAATTGCCAATGACCCACTTAGCGGAACATTAATGAACCAAGTCTTCTTTGCTACTCCCTCTTTAATTCTACCGATGAGATAAAACTCATTCTTCCTTCTTATTACAAAGCTATCAATCACTTCAAACAGACCTTCAATTTTTTTCATATAAATCCTCTATAAATTTCCAGTCTTTATATTTCATTCCACATTCTTCGAGCGCAGATTTAGCCAACTCAATTGCTTTTTCGTCTATCTTGAAATCAATTTCATGTAAGTTGCTGATTAGATTTTCGAGAGCAACTCCCCATTCATTATGCTCAACTAGGTCCCAGGCATCTGAAACGATCATCTTTATAAATTCCATTTCCGTCTCATTCCCCCGAAATCCGTTTACAAGACGTTCTGATGATCGCTGCCCTAAGATCTCAATATACTTTAAGAATTCTATTGTCTTTATTTTTCCTTTCACTGCCAAATTTAAAATAATTCTTATTGAGTTGAATTCAATTTTATCTGTAATTCACAGGAACCACCATTTTTGACTTTATCGCTTTGTTATCCACGCGGGTAGGAATCCACTTTGGCATTTTCTTCAACGTTTCAATAGCGTTGCTGTCACAAATATTGCAGAGCCCTCTTATGATTTTGAAATCAGTTAATGAACCATCTTCGTTTACAACAAATTCAACATAAACGGTACCTTCGTATTCTGCTATTGCTCTGGGGCGTTCCAGATTTTGTTTTATGAAATTTTTGAGTGAAGTTAATCCACCTGGGAATTTAGGTTGGGGTTCAAAGTAACAAACTAACTTTTCATTCGAATCAATTGAATCCTTCTGTTGACAATAAGCTGTTACTGTGAACAATGACAAAATTGAATTATAGAGTACTAATTAGTCTCATAATTATTTACTCTATAATTCAAAGCTGACATGAAAGTCACACTGGGATTAGTGGATTTTGGTATGTGAGGAAATTTTAAATCAAACAGATTCTGCCTCAGGCAGAATCTGTTTTTCATGAATCAGGAGGGAAGAGTGTGAGTTTTTTAATTTTCGTTTTCGACTACTTCCTTGAATTTTTTTAATACTACATTCCAATTTTCTATGGAGTGTTCCTTTTCTTTTTCTGTGGCGTTATTGTCCTGAGAAAGTGTTACCACGGTTTTATCTTCGTTCTTGGTTATTTTGTAAGTAACAAGATTATAGTTCTCAGGTTTATCTTCTTTTCCTGACATAGAACTCAGATAAGTACTTTGTAGTAATTTTTCAGGTCTTATTTTTTTAATGATTCCCTTATCGTGATATTTTTTTCCATTGTATTCACCATCATATATAATGGCGCTACCTTCTTTCCAATCGGTGGAAACATCTGTTCCCATAAGATATTTTTTTATCAACTTGGGTGATGTTAGTGCTTTCCAAACTTGCGCTGGCGATGCATCAACGCTAATGGACGTTTCGGCTATTAAGGTGTCTTTCATTTTCTTTAGTTTAAATTTTTGTGGACTAGTCGTTTAATTTTTTAGAAATTGTTTCACTACACCATGAACATTGTATAATGTTTTTGATGTGTTGTAGAGCTTCATTCCGAGGAGGTGGCATTTAGCGTGCCGTGCCAGAAAGCTTTGGATAATGCTTTTAACGTGGCACACTGAATGGATTGATGGGATGTTATAGATCAGTGTAGAGAAAACTCAACAACGATTTTATTTTCTTTTATTATGAAATAACAATCTATATAGAAACGTAAATATTTTATTTATGAGTTTCGATCTGTGCGGACACAGATCGAGGGTAAGAGATTTGTTATGGATTGTAAGAAATCATTTACTCATCTTTCAAGTATTCTGTCGGGCTGGCTGTATGGGCTTTATAGATATGCCATGAAATACTTATTACAGTTGTTAGGATTAAAATTACCAGAGACAAAACAAGTGGTAAATAAGAAACAACAGATTCGGATGATATCTGGTTAAACAGAATTCCGGTAAGCCAGAATGAAACAGGTATCCCCACCAGGATAGCCGATCCGATAGCTAGGAAGAATTCCTGATTGATCAGATAGATAATGCTTCCAATACCTGCACCAATAACTTTTCTGATACTGATCTCCTTCATCTTTTTGTTTAAAATGATTAGTGCCAATCCGAAAATGCCAGAGACAGAAATGAGTGTCATAATCAATGATGAACCTGCTAACACTTCGGCAATTTGGGCAAATCCAATAAAGTAACCGTCAAAAACAGACTCCTGATTATGGAAGTCGAATGGCAGATCAGGATTTATTTTTTGCCAGGTTTTCTTTACTTCTGCTTGCGCACTTGAAAATATTCCTGCTTGAGTTTTAACATAAACAAAGTTTACTTCCTCAGGCTTACAGCACATAATGACTATTGGAGCCACTGCATGTTCAAAATTCTCATAATGAAAATCATTCACTTCACCTACAATTAGATAATTACGACTATTGCAAATAATGCTCTTACCAACACCTGAAGACCAATGCATTTGTTTTATGAACGCGTGGTTTACGATCACGGATTCTGCAAGGTCATTTGTTGATGATGCATTAAAATCTCTTCCATTAATAATCTTTATTCCAAGCTGACTCATGAATCCAGGCAAGACACTTATGTTTTTAACAGTTTCTATTCTTTCAGAGTCATCAATTTTTCTAACACTGATTTCGCTTGTGTAATTTCCGAGTGATTGAACAGATCCAGTAACCGATTTGAATTTACTGTTGCTCTTCAGTGCAGTTTCAAAAACTCCATAGTTGGAAGACTTGTCTAATGTTACCACAATATTATTTGATGGATCATAACCCCATGGCTTTGCTTTTATCTGTCTTGTTTCTTGGATGAAAGCAATAGCAGTTGAAATAGCAATGAACGTTAGAAAAAATTGAGTACTTAAAAGTGTTTTTCTAAAACGGTTATTACTTCCAGTCTGCTTTTTGCCTTTCATGATGGCTACCGGATTAAAGGATGAGATGTAGACAGCCGGATAGACTGCTCCACTCACTGCAGATATTAATATCAATGCAACCAAAGCAAACCATGTACGGGGGCTTGAAAAAATATTCTTCCCTAATTCAACATTAGCGATTGAACTAAACCAGGGTAGAAAAAATGCGCTGGCCAAAAATAAACCCACGATTACGCCTGCTATGCAGAGTATAATATTTTCTGAAATGAATTGAACTATGATCTGCCTTCTGCTGCTTCCCATTACTTTTCTGAAGCTGATTTCTTTTAGGCGGTTAGAGGCTGAGGCAATAGCAATATTCATGTAATTAAAATACACCAGTACTAAAATAGCAATGGCAATGACCGTCAACATAATTAGCCCGGTTGGTTTCATTGAATTAAAATATTGCCTTGCCACTTTATAAGCATGAAAATTCATGGTCTTCAAAGGCTGAAAATTGAAAGCGGAGATCTGATCATCCGGGTTAGACGCATTGTATAGATCGACATACTTTTTACTTTGTTCATTTATGGCTGATACCGCAGCATCATTATCAACTTCAATAAAAGTTATATCTGCAAATTGATTCCAGTTAGCGGTTGTGTCAATTCTCAATGAAGTCATCTTGCTAAATGGAATGAGTGCTGAGAAATAAAATGAAGATTCTGCGGGACGCTTGGCCAACACTCCCTTCACAGTAAAATTTTCAATCTGATTTTTTCCGCCAATATTAAACTGAATGCTTACAGTTTTGGCAATGGAATTTTTATTACCAAATAGTTTTTCAGAAAGCTCATGGGTTAGTACAATGCCATCGTGATCAGTGAATTGCTTTGGATCTCCCCATTGAACAGGGAAATCAAATATTTTGTAAAAGGCATCATCAGCAAACGTAATGTTCTCTCTGAAAACATCATTATCCTTTTTTATAAGAATGTCTTTATAATTCAGTCTCGCTACGTTATTGACCTGGGCGAAATCAGTGTTAAGCATTGGTCCCAACGGCACTGGTGAATTCCCATAGTATTGAGTTTCCCCGTCTTTTTCAACAACTCTCTCCACTACAAAAATCTTGTCAATCTTGGAATGAAAACTATCGAGGTGAGTAGCCCAGTCAATGAATTCAAATACCACGAGGCAGCATCCCACCGCTAATCCCAGCCCACCTATATTAATCAAAGAAGATAACTCGTTTCTCATGAGTGCACGGAAACCAGTTTTGAAATAATTCTTAAACATGATTTATTTAATTGGGAGTTAGTTTATTGCGTATTGCAATATCCTAAAAACATGCCATTCGAAGAAGTAATTGATAACTAATGTATTATGAACAATTACTTTATTCGGGCTGTGCGTAAGTGAACATTGGTGTTCGCTTTATTGGAATACGAACCAACCTTGAGGTCTATAAAACCTAGCTTGCCTCCTGATAGATCCCCATCACATTTCCGGCAGGATCTTTAAAGTGCATGATTACTTCACCAGAATTCAATGTTGCTGAGTAGATAATTTTGCCTCCGTTTTCAATGATTAATTTCTTGGTGGCTTCTGCATCATCTATCATAATGGAAATGATGATGCCTGCTTCTGTCATTGGTTTTTTGTCGAGTACCCACATGCCGCTAACTTCACCTACTCCATCATCGAAGGCGGTAGCGCCGTCTCCTCTGCGGCGTAACTTCCAGCCAAAGGCATTGCTATAAAAAGAAGCTGAGGTTTGGATGTCAATGGCGGGAATTTCAAGGTAACAGATCTTGCCGTTGCCCAGTGTTGGTTGTTTCTCTTCCATAATTCGTGCTGTGTTATTTATCTGTTTAAAGTAAGAAAAAGCATATGAATTAAGCGTCCATTACTATCCTTATGGACTCAATTGCCATAGACAGGACATAGTTTTGCCTAACTTTATGGCTTATTAATGACACAACACTTGAACGAATTCTTTGATCAACTCTTCCTGATTCTGGTTTATGGCGGTATTGTGCTGGGCATATTTGTGGTGCTGCTCATCAATAATAAAGGAGTAAGGAAAAGCAGGGCTAATGTTTTTCTTTCTGTTCTCTTAATGGCTTTTACGTTCAGCATTTTCCACATCCGGTATGCTGGTAATGTTATGAGTCACTTTTCAATGCAGGCATTTAATGTAGGCGATCCTACTTTTTTGCTGATCTCACCTTTGCTGTGGTTTTATATTGAGGAGTTAACGGGCAATCGGGTTCGTTTTACTGTTAAGTCTGTTCTGCATTTTATACCCTTCGCATTTATTATTTTCTGTTCGTTATTCTTTAAGTCGATAGCAACCGATAATCCGTTTATCATTTTTCTGAACAGCCATAGCAAGATGCCTATAATCATATTCTGGATTATAGTGGTAATTCAATTCTCATGGTATCAATTGCTCATACAACGAAAGCTGTATACGTATCAGCAACTTCTGCAACAGGAAGTTTCCAATACAGAAGATATCAACATTGCGTGGGTAAAATTTTTTATGTCGGTATTTCTGGTCATCAATATTTTCTTCCTTTTTGGACTCATCGCCGTTATTCACCTCGACTATATCATGTGGCTTTGGAAAGCTGTGGGGATTGTATTCTCACTATCTGTTTTTGCTTTGGGTTATAAAGGAATATTGCAGCGCGAAGTTTTTTATACTGACGATACATCAAAGCCTGTTAATATACCAACAACGGAAAATCAATCTAAGCCTGAGCAGTAACTCATTGATAAAGTTGTTAGCTATATGGTGGAGAAGAAACCTTATCTCGATGCTGAGTTAACGCTGAGCACACTTGCAAAGGATTTGAGCATGAGTCGCAATCAGCTATCGCATTTAATCAATGTGGGGGTAGGCGCAAACTTTTACGACTTTGTTAATAAATATAGAGTTGAAGAGGTTAAGCGATTGATGACCGATCCGCAGGTAAAGAATTTTAATTTGCTTGGCATTGCACTTGAAGCAGGTTTCAAATCGAAGTCAACCTTCAATCTTATCTTCAAACGATTCACAGGTTTAACACCAACAGAGTACAGGAAAAATAGTACGCAGTAGGACGTCCGCCAGGATACACACGGACGACTTGATGTATGAGGTTCAGTAATGTTGCTTAAAAAACATTACTATGAACTACGAACAACATAAAAATCTCATTGAGTTAAAGCATGTATCAAAATCGTTTGCCATTGCGTCAGGTACATTTCATGCACTGAAAGATGTTACACTTAACATTCGTAACAGACAACTACTCGCTATCACAGGAAAATCAGGAAGCGGAAAATCTACATTGCTCAACATCATTACAGGCATAGATAAACCCACCGAAGGAAGTGTTTCCATCAATGGTGTACGCGTTGATAAACTTTCTGAAACCGAGCTCGCTTCCTGGCGAGGAAAGAATGTTGGTGTCGTGTTTCAGTTCTTTCAACTGTTGCCAACACTTACCATTATGGAGAATGTTATGCTGCCGATGGATTTCTGTAACACTTATCCTAAAAAAGAAAGAAAGGAAAGAGCACTTGCGTTACTGGATCGTGTTAATATTAAAGAGCAGGCCGATAAATTACCATCTGCGTTATCAGGCGGACAGCAACAACGCGTTGCCATTGCGCGTGCACTTGCCAATGATCCTCCACTTATTGTTGCTGATGAGCCGACCGGCAATCTTGACTCACAAACAGCTACTGCAATTTTTCAACTTTTTGCTGAGCTGGCTCAAGGGGGCAAGACAGTCATTGTTGTTACGCACGAAAAAGATTTCTCTTCTTATTTCGAAAATACCATCAGCATTGCCGATGGAAAGATTTTAACATACGAAGAGGTAACGGCTTAAAACTATAATCGAAATGCAAACAAGATATAAGAAAGTTATAGGCGACCTAAAAACTGGTGTTGCCAGAAACCTCATGCTCATACTGGCTTTTGGTATAGGTGTATTCGGTATCGGTGCAATTCTTGGAGCTTACTCGGTTATTAATAGGGAGATGTCCACTAACTATATGAGTACCGCGCCTGCTTCTGCTACGATAGAAATTGAAGGAGATATTTCCGCCAGTCTTTTGGATAGCGTAAGAAAATTTCCAGGCATACAAGAAGCATCCAGACGTGCTACTGTTTCGGGACGAATGAAAGTGAATGGTAAATGGTATCCTCTTCTGTTATTTGTTATTGATGATTTTGATAATCTCACCATCAGCAAGTTTCGTCATGTATCAGGCGCTGCAAATCCTGCTGATGGAACCATGCTTGTTGAACGTACTGCTCTCTCTATGATGAATGCCCCTGAAGGTGGTAAAGTACTGATCAAAACTCCGCATGGTATTGAAAGGATGTTAAGCATCTCCGGTGTCGTGCATGATCCGGGTCTTGCTCCGGCGTGGCAGGAACAAGCGGGTTACGCATACATCACGCTCTCTACATTGCATCAGCTTGGTGAGACACAAGGATTTGATCTTCTGAGAATAACAGTAAGTGAAAATCAGAACTCGACTGAATACATAACAAAGAAAGCTGAAGCATTATCGGATTGGCTCACAAAAAATAATTGTCAGGTTCATGAGATCCAGGTTCCTCCTCCGGGAAAACATCCTCACCAAAGCCAGATGAACGCAGTACTTTCCATCTTCACCGTTTTTAGTTTTATGATTCTGGTGCTGGCATCAATTCTGGTTGCAACTTCCATGGCAACAGTAATGGTGAAGCAGGTTCGGCAGATTGGCGTGATGAAAACGATAGGTGGTACATCTATGCAAATTGCATCGTTGTATTTGCTAATGATCTTTATACTTTGTGTGGCGGCGTTAGTCATTAGCATCCCGCTAAGTCGCATGGCAGCGTTTGGCTTCTATTCACAGCTGGCAACATTGCTTAACCTGGATATTACTGATACTTCTATACCTTATTCTGTTTTGCTGATCCAGATCGGTTCGGGCATCATCATACCTTTTATTGCTGTGGCTTTTCCTGTTATTCGCGGTAGCAGAGTATCTGTTCGCAAAGCTCTGGATAATCATGGTGTTGATCCTAAAAATCAAAGTAGCAATTTGTGGACTGTAAAACTTTTGCGTTTTGATTTTCTCAATGACATCTTCAGACTTTCACTTCGTAATGCATTCAGACAACGCGCCAGACTAGTCTTAACACTTGGACTTCTGGCTGCAGGTGGTGCCATGTTTATGACGGCACTCAATGTGTCTGATGCCTGGGATAAAAATTTAAAGCGCATCTACGTTCAACGTTTATATGATCATGAAATAAGATTAAATGAGAGCATACAAGCTGACTCATTGATTACCACGATAAGAAAAATAGATGGCGTGAAAACAGTTGAAGGGTGGAACTATTCCTCTACATCGCTTGTAAAAAATAGTGTGTATGAAGTTACGCGTACCTATCCTGATAAAGGCCATGGAAGTTTCATTATGCAGGCTATGCCCATACCAACAAAATTATTAAGTCTTACTGTAACTGAAGGCAGATGGCTGTATTCTGAAGAGTCAGACGATGTGGTATTAAATCAACTAGCCAGAACGCCTGATATGAAAATAGGAGATATGATTTCATTAGCGTTAGACGGAAGGGAAACGAAATGGAGAATAACAGGATTTACAGAAGATGTCGGAACACCAGCCACGGCGTATGTGTCGCTTACTACTTTTTCGAAATTGGCGGGCACTGCGGGTAAAATAAAAAAGCTTTGTATTTCATATAGCGATCGTTCACAAGAGTCAGTTATCGTAAAGAATAAGAAAGTAGAAGAGCTTCTGGAGTGTGATAAAATAGGAGTGAGTTCAACTATGCCTGTCTGGATGTTACAGAATGCCGTTGCAGCGCACATGCGCGTGCTTGTAAATTCATTACTGGCCATGGCTGTACTCATGGCACTGGTTGGAACGTTGGGTTTGATGTCGACCGTAAGTATGAATGTTTTGGAACGCACGCGTGAGATTGGTGTTATGCGTGCTCTTGGAGCAACACCTTCTAAAATAAAAAACCTGATTGTGTGGGAAGGACTTACGATCGGTGTTCTTAGTATCCTTGTTGCCTTCGTTGTGTCACTGGCGCTTTCATACTTCATGGGAGAATTCATTGGGCATATTTCATTCCGAACACCATTGTCGTTAACCATATCGTTACCTGCTCTGATCATCTGGATTGGAATCATCATTGTGGGCTCATACTTAGCAACACTCTACCCGGCACGAAGAGCAAACAAAGTTACAACACGCGAAGCCCTGGCTTACGAATAATCAATCACATCCATGAAAAGAAAAAACTTAGTTGCATTAGCAGGAAGTATTTGCCTCCTGTTGCTGGTCGCTCGTGTTCATGCACAACAGGCAAAATCATTAACTATTGAGGTCACCCATTTTAAGGGAGATCACGGTCAGGCTGTTGTTCATTTGTTCAGAAAGCTGGATGATATTCCTAAGAAGCCTTATCTTAAACTAACAGCCATGATCATAAATAAGAAGGCAACATTAATTTTTGATAATATTCCTTATGGTGAATATGCTGCAATTGTATTTCATGATGAGAACAGCAATGGAGAACTCGATCATCGATTCGGTTTTCCCAATGAACCGATGGGATTCTCAAATCAATGGAAGCTCTCGTTGTTTTCAGGAATGCCAACTTGAAAAGTTACATTTCACATTTGATAAGCAATTGTTTAATTACACGATAGTCATACAATAAAATAACCATGAGCTGTGAGTTGCGGTAAGGTCTTCAGTTGAATCGCCTGCAACTCACAGCTCTTGTATTATGGTGTTAGCTGAACATTTTTCTATTGGTAACATTCGATAAACATCATGATAAGTATATGAATGGCTTTATTTTAGATATGAAAATTCTATAACTTCACACATCTTTATTGATATGGCCTAATACCTTCGTAAAGAATGACTTCATTTCATATTTTATTTGCCGACGATCATCGCCTTTTCAGGAAAGGGGTTATCGCTGCATTGAAAGAACTCCGTCCCCAGTGGACTTACTATGAGGCTGAGAACGGACAGGAGGCAATGAACATGATTGCCACCCAGGCTATAAGCATAGTGTTGCTGGATGTTTCCATGCCCGTGATGGATGGTCAGGAAACCTGCCGCAAGATTAAACAAGAGTATCCTGATCTGCCTGTTATCATGCTTACCATGTATGAAGAGAATTCGCTTATCCTTCATCTCTTACAATTTGGTATCAATGGATATCTGCTCAAGAATACTGATCCTGAAAAAGTAGTAGAAGCTATTGAGGTAGTAATGAAAAGCGGCCGTTATGTTACAGAACGTATGATCAAAGCTATGGAGACTTCAGTTGGTGTAACACCCGAAAAGAAAGTACGCCTTGATCTCACACCACGCGATAAGGAGATCATCAATTTTCTCTGTCGGGGCCTGAG
The DNA here is from genome assembly GCA_035493595.1 of Cyclobacteriaceae bacterium. Classification (GTDB taxonomy): domain Bacteria; phylum Bacteroidota; class Bacteroidia; order Cytophagales; family Cyclobacteriaceae; genus DATCRE01. Next base: position 11,209 of record DATJHZ010000500.1, read on the forward strand.
CACTAAAGCTATCGCGAGTCACATGCATCTTACCGAGACCAGTGTTGAGAGTTATCGTAAAGACCTCATGCAAAAAACCTGCACACGCAATGTGGCAGAACTCATTTCATTTGCCCATCGCACGGGCCTGTTATCTATCTAGTCCGGAAACCGGGTATCCTGTAATTCTGCTTTCGTAGAATCGATCTTCCGTCATTGACTTCCTCATGATTTGGACTGAATTTTCATGACCAATTCACAACAGGGTTGTAATAAGATGACTGAAGGTAACACGTTGCTTTGTCCAAGTTCTTCATGCATTGAAGGGACCTTGTTATTTGGAGTTATTCAGAATCACAAGACAGTAACCTTGCTGGAAACTCCACTAGAGGTTGATAACGCCTTTATTGAAGCAGCTGAAAAGTCAGGACCATTGGAGCATCGATTCCGTTTTGCTGACAAATGTATTAAGGGCGATTGTCGCCAATGGACGGGTACAAAGTGTGGTGTTATACCAATGCTGAGTGGAGATGAGCTTACGGAAGTTGAACACGAACTTAAGTCTTGCAACATTAGAGAACAGTGCAGATGGTTTTATGAAGATAGAGCAAAGGCATGTGCGATCTGCAGTTATGTTGTTACCATCAATATGGAAGTAAATGAAACATTGGATCTTTCCAAACGCGGAAGTATCCAGGAAAATTAGAATGAGATAACGGTACTAAAAAATATTGAAGTAGGTTTGGTTTTAATTCAATCACTCTGCTCGACTTCCCGAAAGGGAAGCTCGACAGAGCTGGTTACTCGCTACATGACGAGACTCTTGATTTGACCGTTCGTTCCACAAAGATCTGGCTTTAGTCTAATCTCTGTCTGGGCTTTTTCAGGAGGCACGGCAGAGATTCTTTTTTGTTACTTATCAGCCGTTCTGCTGTCTAGAAATGAATCCATCTTAAATGCTTCAACAATCGTTGATAACTTAAACTTCCAGGCATCATTTTCATTGTCTACGGAAATCAGATATCCATATATTTCCAAATTCTCAATATGATCAGTAGGCGGACTTTTTACTGCTATTGGGGGAAATATCTCTACAAACCTGAAATAATTTCTTCTGATGATAGTTTTTGCATCGGCGGCATAACTATCAACTTCAATCTCCTTGTTTAAATACAGTGTTGCTTCTGCTTTTAGCGCTTTTATCTGGTCTGAGTTCATGATATTGTCAGGTTATATAAATAAGCACTAACAATATCATGCCTAAGATATTTTAAAGATTTAGAAAATTCCTTTTTCTAACTGACATAGGGCTGTCACTAGGGTAGTGTTTCTTTGGTATATCATTAAAAACTACCCTATGCAGCTCAAGTTATTCTCTGGAAAAGTTTCAAAATCTTTACGCGTTGGAATGCGAAAAAGACCCTCAAAATCAATGACCTCAAATACGCATAGTACCATTAGCGGATGGGATCTATGGTCGGATGGGGCCGATGGAGAGAAGGAGATGGCCTTATTGTTTCTTGACATCCGGAATTTTACGCCGCTGGTTGAAGGTCATTTGGCCCATAATGTTATCCATATCATCAAAAAGTTATTTACAAGTTTTCAGGCTATTATTCAGGCACATCATGGTCGCATAATAGAAACTACAGGCGATGGTTTTTATGCTGCCTTTGGGTTTGATCGTCATGTTAAAGATGCGGCCAATGATGCCGTGAGAAGTGGTGTCGCTATCCTCAGAAGTCTTGAGCTTCGAAATGAAACATCTTTTGAATCGGGAAACAAAATAGAAGTTGGCATAGGTATCCATGCCGGCAAAGTGGCAACTGGATCAATAAACCTGGGCGAAGAAAATCATACCGTTGTTATGGGATATCCTGTTAACATAGCATCGCGCATTCAGGCAGCAACAAAAGAACTTAACAACAACTTCCTTGTTTCATCAACTGTATTTCAATTATTGAATTCACCTCCTTCAAACAAAGAATGTGTACATGTAAATTTGAAAGGAGTTAAGAATGCCTTTCCGTTACACCTGATCGGTAAAAGATATTATGATGATTGTTTGATTTGAATAGATTTAAAAATGAACCACGAAGACACCAGGAGCACGAAGGAACACAAAGGAAAAAATATATCTTCTTAGTGAAACTTTGTGCTCTTGGTGTCTTCGTGGTTTAAAAACTTCTGAGCGCTAAAATAAACTTGTCTGAATATCCTTAGCAGGAGCTTCATATCTGTACGGCTCCAGAACTTTTTTAACATTGCTCTCATCAGCTTTAGAAGTTATCAGCTTACTAATTGTATAAGCTGACATGTTAGAATCTGAAAACGGTGAACACAACGCCAGCACATCATTTCTGGATAGCGATGGATTCAAATAATCTTTCTCGTATTGCTTTGGAATAATAACAGGCATTCGCTTCTTGCTGTTATGGATCTCAGACATCAATGTATTTGCAGGTGCAGTTAATACCGTGTACGTATTATACTCTAATGCTGTAGCAGGATCTTTCCAGGTTGAATAAAGACCAGCCAGACTAAAAATTTCCTGCCCTTTAACCTGAATGTAATACGGAATCTTTGACTTGCCTTTGTCATCCATCCACTTCCACTCCATAAAACCCGAACATGGAATTAGACAACGCTGGCCTCTCAATGCCGCATCACTAAAAGAAGGCTTGCTATACATTTCTTCGCTTACACAATTGAGTGTTTGTGTTCTGCTAACCATGGCGTTCGCCAGAGACTTGTTAAAGAATGCAATAAATCCCCAGCTATAAATTTGTAATTCACCTGGCTGTTGGGCAGTGATGATGGCTGAGGGCTTAAAGTCAAAACCATTCTCATGAAATTGAATCTCATGTTGCTCTTTTACTTCATTATTGTATTTGGCTTTGTAGTATTCTGCTACTTTTTCAAGTGGCTTGGTTTGCGATTTATGATAACACATTAGTTCGTCCTTAATATGATTCAAAAGTAAATAAGATAGACAACCTGTCAATTGAAAAGCAATCTTTTTTGTAAAGGTTGAGAGCATTATCCAAAGTATCTTCTTCGCAGAAAACAATCTGTTTGTCGCAAAGTAGTCAGCGTCTACTGATTTGTCCACTTGTGTATCTCTCTGCAGATCTTCTCTGACTATTATGAACTGCTCAAGGAAGAAAAGTTCGTTCTTCGCGCGAAACATGTTGTTGATCGCAAAGATCAGAATATGAGACAAGAGTTGAATTACCATTGCGTTTGTGAATCAAATACATCACCAAAATTCAAAACCAATGAAAAAAATGAAGATTATGAATTTGCTATCAAGGCCTATCCTTACTTTAAGTACGGTGGCCTTAATTGTTATCAGCATGATTCTGCATTCATCCTGTAATCACGATGAAACTGTAACACTCTCGCCAACCATTACAAGCTTTACACCTACCAGCGGGGTAGTGGGGGCCACCGTAATAATTACAGGTACGAATTTCAGTACAACTGCCAGCAGCAACGTTGTTACGCTTAATGGTACTGAAGCTACCGTTTCAGCAGCCACAGCAACACAGCTTACGGTTACAGTTCCAAGTGGCGCTACCACAGGAAAAATTGCAGTTACTGTAAGTTCGATCACAGCAACTTCAACGAGCGATTTTACTGTTACAACAACAAGCAGCACAGCGCCTACTATTACTAGCTTCACACCAACAAGTGGATCGGTGGGCACAACAGTAACCATTACGGGAACTGATTTCAGTACAACGGCTGCCAACAATACTGTAACGTTTAATGGTGTTGCTGCAACAGTTACTGCCGCTACTTCAACTCAGTTAACCGTTACTGTTCCAACCGATGCTACTACAGGTGCTATAACAGTGGCTGTAAATACCAGCAGCACAATAGCTACCTCTTCGAGTGATTTTACCGTTACTTCTACCACCACTGCAGATTGTAGCTCAGCTACTACCGTTGCTGAAAAAGTAGTTTGCTTAGCAGAAGCTTTTAAAGCAACACTTACAAGCACTCAGATTACCACACTTCAAATTGCCTATACAAAAGCAAATGCAATCAGATGGTCTAATCTACCTTGTGGCGTAAGTTGCCGCAACGGATTAGAATTCAGTACGCTTACAGCAACTCAGCTAGCCGCTGCAAAAGCAGTTATTGCGGCAGCGTCAGGTACAACTACTGATGAAGGCTATAGCGAGTTCACTCAAATCAATGCTGCTGATGATGTCCTTGGCACTGCCAGTGGAAACAGTAACAGCTACTCCGATGGAAATTATGTTATTGCATTCTTAGGCACACCTAGTACAACTGGCACCTGGATGCTTCAATTTGGAGGTCACCATTATGCTCAGAATATTACGTACTCAGCAGGATCGGTAGTGAGTTCAACACCGTCTCACCAGGGTATAGAACCAAAAAGCTGGACAGCCAACGGAACAACGTATGCACCACTTGCCAGTGAAGCATCAGGTATGGCTGCTATGTTAGCATCGTTCACAACTGCTGAACTTGCCAGTGCAAAAATTTCATCTACTTTTTCAGATGTAACCATGGTGCCAGGTTCTACCACCAACACATTCCCAACTACTAAATTAGGAGTTAAGGTAAGCACACTGAGTGCAACAGCGCAGGCAAAAGTTTTAGCAGCAATGCAACCATGGCTCAACGATCTGGATGACACTTCAGCAGCCAGCTTCCTGGCAATCTATACCAATGAGTTAGCAAATACGTATGTTACTTACGCTAGCAACAACAGCGGAACCTCTGGAAATGCCAGCACATTTTTTACAACCAATACTGATTATGTGCGCATCGATGGGCCAAGTGTATGGATTGAATTCATCTGTCAGACAGGTGTAGTTTATCCTTCTCAGATTCACTATCACAGTGTATTCCGTGATCATACACGTGATTACATTGGATTATAGTATTTCATAATTCTGATTATGCGCCGTCATTTAATTTTAATTTCAAACAACTGCTCAACGAAAGTTGGGCAGCTGTTTGCTGTTTTCGCAGCCTTGATACTGTGTGCTATTCCGTACTTTACGCAGGCACATCAAACACCAAGTACAATTATACTTCTTGACGTTAAGCCAGGAGTTGTCATGGTGGAACTGCAATTACCCCTTGGTGAATTAGAACTTGCTTTTGGCCATAATCAAGGCATTACTAAAAACACAGAGACATTAGTAGAAAGATTGGGGCCACAGTTAAAAGAATATCTGATAGCACACATTCATCCGATGGTAGCAAAAGATCAACCATGGTTGGTAGAAGTTACGGATATGACGGTTGGAAAATCAGAGCAGACGGTAAGCGGACCTTATCAGGAAATTACGGTACATCTTATTCTAACACCACCTGCTGGTGCGAGCACGCGTAAATTTATTTTTGATTATGATGTCATCATGCATCAACTGGTAACGCACAGTGCTCTAGTATCTATCCGCAGCGATTGGCAATTGGGTATTAGTGATGAGCAGCCAGTAGAGGTTGGCGTGATCAGAGTAGATACAAAAACAACGCTGATATATCCATTGGAAATCAATTTAGAAAATGGAAGTCGATGGACAGGTTTTAAAGGCATTGTAAGTTTAGGAATGCAGCATATTAAAGAAGGTACAGACCATTTACTTTTTCTGCTGACGTTGCTTGTTAGTTGCCCCGTTGGTAACAGCACAGAAGCGATGGAGTGGATTTGGAGGAGTTCGCTATAGCATTATGAATCTCCTCAAAATAATAACAGTCTTTACTGTTGGTCATTCTATTACGTTATTAGCTGGAGCACTCGGCTGGTTTTATATTCCAAGTCAGCCGATAGAAATACTTATTGCTTTTTCTATTTTAATGTCAGCCATACATGCGTTGCGTCCTATTTTTCCCGGACGAGAGATATATGCTGCAGCAACATTTGGTTTGATCCATGGACTGGCGTTTGCCAATACATTAACAAACTTAAATCTTGATGCAGGACAAATGGTGCTGAGTATCCTTGGATTTAATATTGGCATAGAACTCATGCAGTTATTTGTTGTTGCAATGATTGTACCCTGGCTGATACTCTTATGCTGGTCTAATAGTTATAAAGGTGTGAGAATTGGCGGCGCAGTTTTCGCAGGCATTGCTGCTATTGCCTGGATGACAGAACGAATTTTAAATCAACCTAATCCTATAACAAGGGCAATAGAAGGATTAGTGATCTATGCACCGTGGATGATCGGTGCACTCGCATTGGTTGCTGTTGCTTATTCATCCTTGTTTCGGATGAGAACAGTGAACGGGAAATGAGAATCTTTTATAATGAGTGCGGCATAGCTGGAGGACTGTGTAAAAGAGCCGCACTCTTTTTTATGAATAGATAGTCAATGTCTTTGACTTAATCTCCTCTGACATCCTCTCTTCTGGAGAGGAAAGAGGTGAGGCTATAAAAGAAAACTTAAGTCGACGACATTGAACAAATATTTTTTAAGTAATTCTCAGCGTGAGGAGATCATATGAATAAATTGCTGAAACAGATCTACCTCGTGTTCTATCAATCTTACTTAATAAAAACATCAACGTGTTTATCATTGCTTCTCTTCAACGAGATGGTGTCCCTTCGGGGCTCAAGTCGATGAGCATCTTTGTGCGCATAATATGCCTGATAATAGTTTTCCAGTCCGGCGCATACTTGTACTAAAACAATCAGGGCCAGCCACAGAAATAGGTTAATGGTTTCTTTCGTTTTCTTTGACATATATCACCAGTTTGTTACGTGTCTCTAATAAGGGTTTCTAATCAAGAGACAGGTAAGCTGGCGGGGGCCACTATGCCATATCAGGAAATTTTATTTTAATATCAGGATGGCCTTTTTACATAATAGAAAAGCTAATTCCCTGTGGAATTTCGATGATTTAAGAAGTGGTTTTTCAATGGAAATATTGAGCCAGTCTATTTAACTGGCAGCAAGCCATGCGTTACGGCTTACGAAGAAAGTTTATTTTGTAGGATAGGCTGGCTTCCCATCCAAGCCACATATTGGTAAACTGATCATGTTTAACTACCATAACGGTATGAGGTGATGGAGGCGGACCATAAGCTCCTGACTTAGGACCACTATCTACGTTATGTGTGTTGTACACTTCTATTACCTGCACATAGGTAGTCCTCGTTTGAGTTTGATTAAATGTTAAGCCCGTTTTTATATTCAGGTTCTTAGTAAGTGCATACTGGAGCAATAGTTTTACCTGATGATGGTTGATTCTCCTACTGCATGGAACATACGTTGCTCCTGAATTAATGTTAGTGCTGTAATCTTTCTCCTCACGATTTATAGACGCATACAAATAAGCAAGATTTACTGATAAATTTCGTTTCAGATTTATCGAAGTACCAAGGCCATATGCATTATGAAGTTCTCCGGTTTTCCGTAACCAGCTTGGACTAAAAATACCATAAATGCCTCGAAGACCAGCTTGAACTTCCAAGCCGCTTGAGTAATTATTGACTAACACTCCTGCAGACATAAACCAGCCGGTGTGAATATTGTTTTTGTTGATTGCTTGTGTGTATCGCGCCGGAATTCTCTTGAGAAAAGTGGAATCAAAGTAAGGCTGAAGCTGAGCCAGTTGTTTTTTCGAATAATCGTTAGACGCAAACAAATCAATATTTTTTGAAGTGCTGGTAGCATATTCATTCTCGCTGATATCAGTTTGTGTACTGGTTGCCTCTAGCGGTTGAGGCTTTGCTACAGGTATTGTATAGGTAGATGACTTTCTATGCGGAACAATAGATGCTGTTAAATCTGTTTTCTTGAGTATTAATGCAGGCACAACAGTTTTAATCAATACATGTTGACCTTCTATTTTAAACGACAGGTTGAATTCTTTTGCTAACGTGCAGAGAACTTCATCCAGCGTTTTTCCATTGGCTGATAACGAAACAGATTTTGCAGCTTCAACTTTATTAGTGCTATAAATAAAATGCATGCCTGTTGATTTGGACAGAAAATCAATTACATGATCTAATCTGACAGACTTGAATGAGCAGGAGATTTTAACTGAACCCTTTGTTTGAGGTAGAGCAGGAAATGAAATCGCAAGGAAGAGTATGATGGAAATTAAGTTACGGACACCCCTCACCCTCAAGCATAAAGACTCTGTCATTTCTTTTAACCGTAAGATTTAGTATTTCAGCTATCAAATTTACAATTTTTTCGATAGAATCATTGTCAAAAGTAGCAGTCAAATGGCAGTTATTGATAGTCTCGTTAGACACTGAAATAGAGCAGGGGTAAGCTTTTTCAATATCCTTAATTACGGCCTTTAAAGGGGCATCTTTAAATACCAACTTGCGGGTGGCGTAGCCCCAATCGTTGGAATTCGCGTTGGTGTCCACCAAAATGTCCTTTCCTGTCTTGATGTTTCCGGTTAATCCTTTGGTGAGATAGATGCTGTCTTTGCTTGTATAGACCAGTACCTTGCCTTCTTTTACGCTTACTTCAGCCTGGTTATCCTTAATCGTTACATTAAATTCTGTTCCAATAACTTTTATGTCGGCTATGGCGGTGTGCACAATAAAGGGTTTACTTTTGTCATGGACTACTTTAAAAAATGCCTCACCTTTTACCAGTTTTACTTCGCGGGTATCCTTTTTAAATTCAACAGGATAATCAAGTTGAGTATTGCGATATAAGGTTACCGTTGAGTTATCGACCAGAGATACAGTCTCCGATTCAGCTAGGGTTGTAATATTTTTCAATTCCGTTTCGCTGAATTTCACATAGGTGAAAACGCCCGCGGCTAATAGTATTAGAAGTGATGCAGCAATTTTGAGTGCCTGGTAGGAGAGACCAAAAAATACAACTCTTCCCTTTTTTTCGCTTGCTGTTGTTGCAGTATTGAGATCAAGTTTACGCCAAGCGGTTTGTTTGTTAAATGAAGCTTTCTTTACAGGATGTGTAGCTGTCCAGGTTGATTCCAGTTGTTCAAATTGAAGTTTGTTTTCAGGCGTAGTGAGCCAATCATGTAATGCCAGAGCCTCTTCAGGTGTAGCTTCACCCGAGAGATATTTGACAATCAATTCTTCGTTAATCTCCATTTCTTTTTCACTTTTCATACTACTCTGAATATTGGTCTCAAATTATATCCTTCAATTTCTCACGCAAAATTTTCAATGCTTTACAAATCTGATTCTGAATGGTGTTTACAGAAATGTTCAGCTTCTCCGCTATTTCGGGGTAACGCAACTCTTCATATCTACTCATGATGAAAATTGCACGACATTGCGGAGGTAACGCGTCGACAGCTTCCCTTATTTTATCCTCAAGCTCATCGGGAAACACATCAGGTTGTACTGCCTGTGTTAATTCCAGTTTGCTGTATTCGAAATATTTTTGCTTTACAGCTTTATGTTCAATCTGATTCATGCATTGGTTGTACACCGATCTGAAAAGATATGATCTGATGCTTTGCTTGATGTCCAGCTCTTCTCTTTTACTCCAAAGCTTCATGAACATCGATTGAACAGTATCTTCGGCTTCATTCTCATCCCTCAGCATGGTAAAAGCGTATTGGCAAAGGCTTTCATAGCAGGCATCAAATACCTGTTGAAAGACAACTGCATTGCCCTCACGAATGGACATGACTATTTTCTGATCAGATAAATCTTCAGCCATTTACGCCCTTAAAATGAACCA
>DATJHZ010000501.1:0-2510 GCA_035493595.1 Cyclobacteriaceae bacterium
AGTCATGGCACTTCTCCATGGTGAAGTTGGTACTTGTTGTGCATAAGCCCAGTTACTCATCCATCCTAAAAATAACTTGCGTTCTCCTGGAGTGTTAGACCATGTAACACCTGCGTAATCATCAGGACCATAGTCAAGCCATTTAATTGTTTTTTTATTCTCGTCAGCAACAAATTTTACACCATCAAAATCACCTGTGAAATATTGCGTACCAGAGCCGCCATTTGGTCCACCGGGATTAACACTCACCAGCATCACCCACTTCTTACTATTTTCTTTTTCAACTTTCACTTGAAAAAGATCAGGACATTCCCACACACCACCATGCGTTCCATAGGTTTTACCAAACTCACTAAGCTTATGCCACGTCTTCAAATCATCTGAAGAATAAAGTTCTATATGATCATGCACAGCGAGTATAACAATCCATTTTTTAGTTTCAGCATGCCAGAAAACTTTAGGATCTCGGAAATCTTTGATGCCTGGATTTTTTAAAACGGGATTATGATCATACTTGGTCCACGTTCTCCCTTTATCTATGCTATATGCAATGCCCTGATTTTGATAATCAATTTTACCTGCCTTCTCTTTTTCCATAGAGTGATATGTAAACATCGCTACCATAGGAGGCTTCTCTGTAGTGCCCAGTCCAGAGGTATTGTTTTCATCAGCCACTGCACTACCTGAAAAAATGAGACCTAATGAATCAGGGTAAATTGCAATGGGAAGATGTTGCCAATGGATCATATCTGTACTTACAGCATGTCCCCAATGCATGGGGCCCCACACCATGGCTTCAGGATAATATTGATAGAAAAGATGATACTCGCCTTGATAGTAAATCATCCCGTTAGGATCATTCATCCATTTTTCTTTTGGAGAGAAATGAAGTTGTGGCCTGTGAGCTTCATTATAATAAAGTGAATCAGGTGCAACTATGGAAGCACTCTTTTTTCCACAAGATGTTACAACAACGATAATAAGCAGCAAACAGGAATATAGATTAATCTTCACAGTCATATTTAGTGATAACACAGATAAATACCGTATTGGTTAGTTTATAAAGGTAGTGAATAGAATTATAACTCCGTATGATTACGTAAAGACATTCAGTAGATGTACGCCAGACAAATCCAAATAAAGCTGTATTGAAAATGCCTGCAGCTATCAGCATCTTTATAGAGCAATAATGCAGCAAATGAAAGCCGCTAAATTACAAGCTGTAAAAGAGACCGAAAATCTTTTCTTTGAGGAGAATTATGCATCTGATCTGTTTCAGACAATCTTCAATCTAAATGAGACTGCCATTGGTATTACAGATGAGCATGGTCATATTATTGCCAGCAATCCATTATTTGCCAGCATGGTCATCCATGCTACTACCTGTCCTGATTTTGAATTTCTGATCCAGCAGCACAGAGTTGATGAGAATAACAATTATATTATTTTTAGCAACGGCCAAAAATTAACAAAACTCACCTTTCGAAACATTACTGAAAGAACATCCACCGTCAGTTATCTATGGATAGCATCTTACTACAATAAAAAACCATCAGGTGATCATACAGTAGGTGTGCTTAAAAATCTTTACAAATCATTTATTGATACATCATTTGAAATGATTTTCCGCACTACGCCCGATGGTAAGATTCTATTCATGAACAGGCTCTTCTTACGCAATTTTGGTATCCAAAATTATAAAAAGGTTAAAGGTTCGTCCATTGAATTTTTCTTCGAGGAACAATCTCACTATAAAACTCTTGAAGACCGATTGCTCACTACAAAAAGGGTTAAGGCTGAGACTATTAATTTTCGTAAAGCAGACAACACGAGGCTTACAGGCCTTGTGAATTGTCATGCTTACCAGGATGAAAATGGTATTCTTGTTTTCAACTGGACTGTCCTGGATATATCGCATCAGGTTGAATCTGAAAACATCTTAAAATTAAAGAATGAACAACTTGCCAAAGTAAATCATCAGATGGAAAAATTTCTTTACAGTACATCGCACGATTTACGTTCGCCTCTCACAACAATATTAGGTCTGACTAATCTTGTTCGACTGGAAACTAAGGCTCCACAAATTCTGGATTTTGTTTCCAAGATTGAATGCAGTACTTATAAGATGGATAAAATCATTCGTGATATCATGAGTTTATCCCGAACTACTTACCAGGGAATTACAAGCGAACGAATTGATTTTAATCTGTTACTCCGGAAGGCCATCAACATGTATCACAATGAACATGGTTTTGAAAAGATGAATTTTGAAATAAAATCATCAGGCAATTCACCCTTCTACGCAGACCCAGATCGGATGAGTATTATTTTTGAAAATCTCGTTCGTAATGCCATCCACTTTTATGATGTCAACAAAACTAAGTCATTTCTTACGATCAACATTACCATTGACAAGGCCCATGCTTTAATTGAATTTATTGACAATGGCGTTGGAATTGGCAAGCAACATCAGGATGATATTTTTAATATGTTTTACAAAGCTTCGCATC
>DATJHZ010000502.1:0-30582 GCA_035493595.1 Cyclobacteriaceae bacterium
CTTGTCTCCGTCACACGTATATCACCGAGCAACACATCCCAGAATTCAATAATCCTTCCTTGTATTTGTGTTTTTTTACGCTCAACATAAATAGTGATGTCTTTCTTGGTAGTGTCTTTGTATTTCAAGCCATCGTCTGACTCGCCTTCAAATCGTTGGTATATAGTAACTACACCAACATAGCGACCATCAGGTTGTTTTTCAAGATCACTGATATAGTGGATGTCGTACCACTTGATGTTCACGCGATCATAATTAAGTGCCATTAATCGTTCAAAATATTTACGCACTTTGTAATAATTTACTTCTTTTCTATCCAACGATGAAACACCCATTTCACTTCCTGGTGCAAAAAGTTCTTCTGCCCTATCCATCACACGGGTGGCTTCTGAGAAAGCTGTTTTTTTATTGCCAATGATGCTGATGTATTTACTTAGATCTCTCACTTTCTCTAATGCGAGAGAATCAATGGCTTGTTTTCTTTCTGGACTTACATCATCTGACTGAGCAGTTAACGTACTGGTAACAGCCAAACTAAGAACGAACAAAAGACTGTATTTATAATTTATTTTGAACATCGAAATTAAATTTAATAGTGAACCTAAAATTGAAATCTTGACTCTGAAACTCTTGGAATATGGAATCTTAATTCTTCTTTAATTCCAATTCAGTAATCTTGCCTTCACCATCTGTCTTGAGGCTAGATATGGAATTAATATTCTTCTTTTGATCTTTCAGATAATTGAGATAATCTTTTATGGTGGTAGGCTTGTCATAATCTTTCATGCCTCCTGAATCACTGATCACAATTAGCACGGGCGTAGCCGGAGAGGCAAATAAAGTTAGGGCCTCGTTTATGCTAGTATTGGCAGAAGTTACATTGCCAGAATTTGCAATTGCGTTGAAGTATTGACCGAGTTTTACAGCAGGCGTGCTTGCTTTACTTTCACTTTCTTTTTGTCGTTGTTCTGCCTCCCATCTTGCTTTGTCTTCTGCAGCCTGCCTCGCTTGTTCTTCAGCCTTTAGTTTTTGTTCGGCTGCTTCGCGCTCAATTTTAGCTTTTTCTTCTGACGCTTTAGAGGCTTCCATAGCTTTCTTATGACTCTTACAGCCAAATGCACTGATTAAAACCAGAACCAGTACAATAAGTTTGGATGAATTTCTAATGTTTAACACCATTATCAGTTTGTTAGTTGTTATGGTATCATAGAAAAGAGCATGCCATCCACTAATGCACGGATGATTGATCAATGGAGATTGATTATGGGACAAACTATTTTCAAATAGAAGAATGTGCGAGTAGGATTCTACAATGTGTGGAAATTTTTTCTCACCCAATTGTACTGGCGGAGTGAGAGAGATGAGTTGTACTCCCAGAAGAAATTATGAATTTATTGAAGGTAGATTACTTATTCATGATATACTTTCATGATGTCCGGAAGTTCATCTTTGGTAATAATGAGTTCATGATGGTACAGTGTATTTAAATAGTTGACATCAAGATCTTCCAGATAGTTTGTGTGCCATTCCATCCACCATAACCACATAGTGCCTTGATCAACACACGCATCGGGATTAGGTGGAACACCACACTCGTGATAGGCAACAGGCATTGGATTATTCTTAACGATTCCTTTAACACTGTTATACATTCCAAGATGTGGATCATCACCGCCATCGTAGCTATCAGCACCTGCAATATCTACATACTCGTCTCCCGGGAACCAATTGCTATCCGGATAACCTGTGTAACACAGTACCCAAATGAGATTGTTCAATCCTCGTTCATGCACAAAATAATTATACATCGTGATCCATAACTTTTTGAAACGCTCTGAACCTTGCTTGCCATACCAAAACCAATTGCCATTTAATTCATGGTATGGTCTCCACAACACGGGCACATGCGCATCTCTGATTTTTACTAACAGATCTGCTTTTGTTTGAAGTTCTGACCAGAAGGCGGTATTCTCTTTTGTGCCTTCAATAAAACATTTTGTCGATGTCAATTTCCTTTTTACTATTTTCATAACCTTCCCCAATACCTGGTGCTCCCCAATGCCACATGATAGTAGGGATACCTCCGCTATTCCACCAATCGATAACACGTTTTACTTCTGCTTCATTGCTTCCCTGGTGAATAAAGTCAACTCCTTTTATAGCCGGCAACTTTCCTGTTTTTTTCTCTATATAACTTACTTCATCCATGCTCCAGGGCACCCACATTTGTCCTGATAATATTTTTTTACCATTGATATCAAGTAAGTAGCGATAAAGAGCCTTAGCTTCATTGGAGGAATTAGGTGTGCATAGTTTTCGATTCACTTGCGGAATTTTGAGCAAGGCTACAAGTGAGTCATAATTTCGTACAGGTTGTTGTTGGATAGCCTGCATCTTTGATCCACAAGAAAAAACGCAAACGAGTAACAGTATTGCAGTCGATTTTTCGTACGAAGTTTTCATGATGTTAATTTATATTAAATATCTCTGCAGAACATGGAGATTAACATAAATTAAGTGCTGATTTAGAAGGAATTCAGTCATCAAATGCATCAATGACGAGGAGTGCAGCTTAGAAAGTGAAACTAACTTTTAAGAATTTCTGATTTGACGATAGAATTACGGAGCAAAGATTTTATCCAACGATTAATATGGGATCTTAATAACAAAGGTAGATCCCTGGCCTGGTGTGGATTCTAATCTTATTGTGCCTGAAAGTTTGGAGATCGTTTCTTTTACAATGTATAGACCAAGACCAGAGCCCTTCGATTTTTCATTTGCTCTGAAAAACATCTCGAAAACTTTGTTCTGATATTCAGGCGCAATACCCTGACCATTATCTTCAATCCGCAGATAAAAGCCTTTACCATTTATCTGATGACGAAGTTTAATAAATTTTTCTTCCTTCTTATGATCGTGATAACGAATGGCATTTGAAATCAGGTTACTCATGATGGTAACAAGTCTTCCTTTGTCAGCCTGCACTTCAATGTGTTCCGGTATGTCCACAACAAATTTTATGTGCTGGGCCTCGGGTGCAAATTTCAGTGTCTCCCAGATTTCAGTAGACAACTGATGAAGATTTATTATTTCACGTTGAATGTCTAGTCTGTTATTTCTCGAATAATCTGTTATATCCTTGATGAATTTATCAAGCGAATGAACACGTTCTTTCATCATTCCTAGATAACGAGTAACTTCTTCTGCAGAGGAGCTCTTCCCTGCGATATCAATCAACCCGAGTACGGAAGCAAGAGGTGCTCGCAAGTCGTGCGAAGTGCTATATACAAACCTGTCTAACTCCTCATTAGTTTTTGTTAGAAGTCTGTTGTTTGATACCAATTGTAATGCGCTGTAATGATTTAAACTGATCATCAAATAAATGGCCATAACAGACACCGGTAATGCAGCTGTAAAGTTTACAACAACATTGAACAGTAAGATATCATCAGAGTAATTTCGTTTTGGTAAAATACTGAAATCGACAAAATAGGCCAGGATAAATAGTACGTACGTGAAGACTGCAAATAATATAGAAAGAAGTCGCCGCCTATAATTGAACACAGCAAATGCAGAAATAGAAGTACTGATGAAAAATATAAAAGTTCCTGTTTTGGGCGACTCACTGGAGGCAAACAAATAAACTGCTATGTTCATTGTAGGCAACAGGAAATAATTGGCCCGGCAATGTTTGCCTTGCCGATGTAATATTATAGACCAGATGAGAATTCCAATGACGATACCAAAAACAAGTAATGATGTTGATGATTCATATTGAGTTTGAATGATATTTATAAAGCTATATAACAGGCACAGCAGAATTCCGATCAGCGCATACTGACCTGATAGCATTACTTGCTTGTATTCGCCATGCGACTCAATGAAATTCTTTTTGCCAATGATTAAATCCCGTATAGCTTTTTGCACCAACATACTAAATGCTTAACGATGCAAAGTTAAGAGCTAACTCCTCCTCAGAGAGTCTGTTTCACTCCGCTAAGCTATGCGTGCATGTTTTAGTATAAAAAAGAAAAAACCTTCTGCAGAACCGATGCTCATATAATCGATGAAATATCTTTTTTTTCAGACGGAGTAAAATAAAATGTGGGGATTTTCAATGTAGGCCAAACCTTTGTCATGTAAGTCTCCTGTCAGAAATTGTTTTCAGATCAAAGCTTCTTGGCTCTTTCCCAGTAAGTATCCATTTCGGTCAGGCTCATTTCACCCATTTTTCTACCGTCTTTGGCTGACTCCGTTTCCAAATACTGAAATCTTTTAATGAACTTCTTGTTAGTTCGCTCGAGTGCTTCTTCGGGATCAATATCAATAAACCTGGCATAGTTCACCAGCGAAAACAACAGGTCACCAAACTCTGCCATGGCTTTTTCTTTATTTATAGCCTCATTTGATTCTGTATTAAATTCTTTCTTAAACTCCTGCATTTCTTCTTCTACCTTTTCCCACACCTGCTCTTTTTTCTCCCAGTCGAAACCAACGCCGCGAGCTTTATCCTGAATGCGGATTGATTTAACCAATGCTGGCAACGATTTAGGCACACCTTCTAATACTGATTTATTGCCTTGCTTAAGTTTTATTTTCTCCCAATTAGCTTTCACAGTTTCTTCATCGTCAGCAACAACGTCAGCATAAATATGTGGATGCCTGATGATAAGCTTTTCACAAAGGCTGTTCATGACATCAGCAATATCAAAGGCTTTCACTTCAGATGCTATGCGCGAATAGAAAACCAGGTGAAGCATGATATCACCTATTTCTTTTTTTACTTCCTGAATATCACCTTCTAAAATAGCATCAGAAAGTTCATAGGTCTCTTCAATAGTAAGATGACGCAAACTTTCAAGGGTTTGCTTTTTATCCCATGGGCAATTCTCCCGAAGCTCATCCATAACTGTTAACAGGCGATCAAAGGCCTGGAGTTTTGCCTGGCGGTTGAGATCTGGCGCGGATAGATTTTTTTTCATACGATATAATCATTAACTATTGGTCTCAGTCATTAATTGTAGCATCAGATATTGGTCTGAGCATTCCTTTGAACCAAAGAGTAATCACTAATGACTAAATTTACTAATGACTGAGAACTATTGACAAGGTGTGAACTTTTTTGAAATGATAGTAATTTTAATTTGACTTTTATTCAGGCTTTACGAGAGGTTTAGTATAACAATAAAAAAGTTAATAAGGTATGGGTCCTTTCATTCTCACATTGGTTAAACTTCTTAACTTTGCCGACCTAAAGTTTTAAAGAATAATTTCAGTGGCATTAATTAAATCAATCTCAGGAATACGAGGAACTATTGGTGGCGCACCTGGCGACAATCTCACACCACTTGATGTTGTGAAATTTGCAGCTGCGTATGGCACAGTTCTGAAAAAGAAGAAAGGAACAATTCGCGTTGTTATTGGGCGTGATGCCCGCATCTCGGGTGAGATGGTAAGTTCACTTGTAACATCAACCCTGCGTGGTCTTGGTATTGATGTTATTGATTTGGGCCTTTCAACAACACCCACAGTAGAAATTGCGGTGCCGATGGAGAAAGCTTCCGGCGGTATCATACTTACGGCCAGCCACAATCCTGTGCAGTGGAATGCTTTAAAACTTCTTAATGAAAAAGGGGAATTCATTTCCGGTAAAGATGGTGAAGAATTATTAGCGATTGCTGAGAAGGAAGAGTTTGATTTTGCACCTGTAACCAAACTGGGCAAATACGAAAAGAAGGACGACTATATCCAAAAGCATATCGACAAGATTCTTAAACTGACCCTTGTTGATGCTGAAGCAATACGCGCTAAAAATTTTAGCGTAATACTTGATGCCGTCAACTCAACAGGAGGTATTGCAGTACCCATGTTATTAAAAGCACTTGGTGTTCAGGTTAAAGAAATGTACTGTGAGCCAACGGGTTATTTTGCGCATAACCCTGAACCGTTGCCTGAAAACCTCACCGATATCTGTCGCGAAATAAAAAAAGGAAAATACGATCTTGGTATAGTTGTCGATCCGGATGTAGATCGTTTGGCCTTGATCTGTGAAGACGGTACGCCGTTTGGTGAAGAGTATACATTGGTAGCAGTTGCTGACTATGTACTCAGTGCAAGCAAGAAGAAAAAAGGAAATACAGTTTCTAATCTTTCGTCAACACGTGCACTGCGCGATGTAACCGAGAAAGCTGGCGGTGAATACTTTGCTTCCGCTGTAGGCGAAGTACATGTAGTAACGATGATGAAAGAATGTCACGCCATCATTGGTGGCGAAGGTAACGGTGGTATTATCTACCCTGAAATGCATTACGGACGTGATGCGTTAACAGGTATAGCATTGTTCCTGACGCATTTGGCAAAATCAAATATGTCGGCGTTACGTCTTAAAGCAAAATACCCCAACTACATTATCTCAAAGAATAAAATTGAACTAACAAAAGATATTAATGTTGATAAGGTACTTGAAGCTGTAAAAAAGAAATACAAGAAACAGCCTATCAACACTGTAGATGGTGTGAAGATTGAATTTGATAAAGAGTGGGTTCACTTGCGCAAGTCAAATACTGAGCCCATCATCCGTATTTATGCTGAGAGTGATATGGAAGCTAAAGCTGATAATCTTGCAAAAAAGATTATCTCAGATATTAAAGAAATCATTTCAGAAAAAAGTTTGGTGTAAATGAGCATCTATTTAGATAATGCAGCAACTACTCCGCTAGATCCGGAAGTATTCGAAGCTATGAAACCCTTTATGCTTGAAGATTTTGGTAATCCATCTTCAACGCATGCTCACGGCCGAAAAGTAAGAGCTGCTATTGAATCTGCACGTAAACAAATTGCTTCTTTACTTAACTGCACTCCAGGTGAAATCATTTTTACATCGGGTGGCACTGAAGCTGACAACGCAATTTTAGCGAGTAGCATTCGTACCTATGGTATAAAAAATGTTATCACATCTCTTATAGAGCACCATGCTGTAGAGCTTACACTTGGTAATTTGGCCAAGCAAGGTCTGATAAAACTTCACTTTGTTAATTTAGATGAGAAGGGACAAGTAGATTTAGATCATCTAAATACGCTGTTGAAAGAAAATCCGAATGCTTTAGTATCACTGATGCATGCCAACAATGAAATTGGTAACATACTTGATCTTGAAAAAGTGAGTGAGCTTTGTGATCAGCATAAGGCATACTTTCATTCAGACACTGTGCAAACTGTAGGTCATTTCAAACATGATCTCAGTAAGATGAAGGTACACGGCATTACTGCAGCGGCACATAAGTTTCATGGCCCTAAGGGTATAGGCTTCATGTTTATCCGCAAGGACAAAAAGATTCAACCTTTTATGCAAGGAGGTGCGCAAGAGCGTAACATGCGTGGTGGTACTGAGAATGTTTACGGAATTATCGGTTTGGCAAAGGCTCTTGAAATTGCCTATCGGGATATGGATGAGCATATTCATCATATCAAATCATTAAAATCACGAATGATTGAACGCCTAAAAAACAATATACCAGGCGTGATGTTTAATGGCAACTCTGCCGATCTGGATAACAGCCTCTATACTGTACTCAGCGTAAGTCTTCCTGAATCAGATGAGAATAGCATGTTGCTTTTTAACCTTGACCTACAAGGCATCTCGGCATCTGGTGGAAGTGCGTGCTCAAGTGGCACAGCAACTGGCTCGCATGTACTCAGTGCTCTATACCCTGAATCAAACCGTGGTGCCATCAGGTTCTCCTTCAGCAAATACAACACACCAGAAGAAATTGATTTTGTTGTTGATAAGCTCGCGTCCCTACTTAAAGTAGAAGCGTTGAAATAATTGCGAGATACGAATTAGTTAGTTTGTATAACAATTCGTACCTCGTAAATCGTATTTCGTACTTATTCCAATCCTTTCGCTTTCATCAATCTAAACTCACGAATTCGTCGAGTCATGGCAATGATGAAACCAGTCATTAGCACGAGAGTGCCAATCCATAGTAAATTAATGTAAGGCTTTTCAAGGGCTTTGATAACAACCCAATCTTTTTGCCGTGTATTTATGCCTATGGAAAACTCATTCTTTTCAGGATTGATGTTCATAAGCGTAAAACGTATTCCCAGGTCATTGATTTCATCGGGGATGCGTGCAACCATTTTATTTTTTATAAGGAAGATTGGCTCGGCATAGTACTCACCATGTTCACCTTTCACTTTTATCTTTGCTTTCACAGCAACATCTTCATCAGCCAGTTGAACACCTTCAACTTCATAAATACGATTGATAGATTCAATGACAGACACGTAATCATTAGCATAAAACTCATGACCCATTTGCGCAGGTAATTCTTCTGTCTTACTCCATTCAATCTCTTCATCCGGACTCATTACGGATGACACGTGAGTATAAATATCTGCTGTAGCGGTACGATGTATGTCAGGTGAAGCAAGCAAACCACCCATGGCTGGATTGATTTGTGCACGAGGATGTAGTGTGTATTTTTTATCGCCTTTGCGTAACTCAATTTCGTAGTATGTGTTCTCTCCTAATATTTCAATAGAATCTTTAGCGGTGAATGCCTTCTTACCATTAATAAGAATATCATTTTTAGCAATAACAACATCTTTGTTTGCTGTGCGAATAATATCAGTCTTATTAATAAAACCAGAATGATGTCTAGGCTCTAAGCGTTCACCCTTGTATTCAATATCATATCCTGCCATGCCACGTGTTTCATTAATAAACAACAACAGGTTATCGCGATTGAATTCTTTTGTAAGCTCACGATTGATAAGCATACCAGTGTTATTAAGAGATACTATTTTAGAATAACCAGCTGAGAAAAGAATACCCAATAAGATCATACCAACGCCAATATGGGCAACAGCACCACCTGATAATGACGGACTTGATTTCAACAATGTGAAAAGAATCTTAGCATTCAATACGATTGTGAATACTCCCGCAAGAGTGAGTACGATGTATTCAATCTTATATACTCTTCCGATAGTAATAATGGCAGCAAAAAGAAGGAGTGCTATGAGTATAGGTCCTTGTAATTCACTCTTAAGTTTTTCGAGCGTGATTTTCTTCCACCAGAAGAATTGTCCAATACCAGAGAGTAAGGCAACAACAACAGCAAACCAAAGTTGAAACTTAGAATAAAATGCTACCTGATCTGCAGGCAATGCGAGATTGGAGTTTCCGCCTACAAGCTTGATTAATTTGTTCCACACAGGTATAGAGGTTGGCATCAACACCTGGAAGCCCATGAGACATAATGTTGTTACTCCCATGAATATCCAAAACTCCCGCGAATAAACTGAAGCTTCTTTTTCACTGGATGGAATTTCTTTCCAACGGATGATCATCAATACAAGAGCTGCAAACAAAAAGAATAACAGGTAAACCAATAACTGTCCTGATAAACCTAGATCAGTAAATGAATGAACAGAAGCTTCACCTAATACACCGCTTCGTGTTAAGAATGTTGAGTAGAGTATCAACACAAAAACAGAAACAACTAATATGATTGAAGCTTTTAGTGCAGTCTCGCTATTCTTATACGTGATCATGGTGTGAATTGAAGCCACCATAATGAGCCATGGAATATAAACAGCATTTTCAACCGGATCCCAGTTCCAATAGCCACCAAAGTTCAGTGTTTCATAAGCCCAATAGCCACCCATTAAAATACCAAGGCCAAGTACTGCGCCACCAAACAAAGCCCATGGTAAAGCTGGTCTAATCCAATCCTGATATTTTTTAAGCCACAGTCCTGCCATGCAAAAAGCAAACGGCACAAGTGTACAGGCAAATCCAAGAAATAATGTCGGTGGGTGAATTACCATCCAATAGTTTTGAAGCAGAGGATTTAGTCCGTTGCCATCCTTGGGAATAAATTCGGGCTGAGCTGTAAAAATGGGAGCCTCATGCATGGCTTCGCGCAGCAGTATAAAAGGCGAGCTGCCTATTTTAACACTTAGCCCAGGTATTACAACTCCAAGGATCATGGATGCCAGAAAAGCCTGAACAATGGCAAACACTGTCATCACAGGTGCTTCCCAAAATTTGTTGGTGTTAATCAAGACAATACCGAGAATGGCCTGCCAGAACATCCAGAGTAAAAAGCTTCCCTCCTGCCCATTCCAGAATGTAGAGATAAGGTAATAGACGGGCAGTTTTTTATCAGAGTGATCGTAAGCGTAATAGTATTCGAAATAGTGATTGGCGATTATGATGAAGAGCGTAACACAAATGCCGACGACAGCGACAGCATGAGTATAAAATCCAAGTCGACCATTAACAAGCCATCCCTTTTTCTTATCCAGATCGGAAATGCCAGTTGCCCTGAAATATGAATAGAACGCAACCAGTGAAGTGATGAAAGAAGTAATGACAAAGAGATGCCCCAGGTCACCTATGAAATAATGCATCATGAAGATTTAAATACTATTGACGATAACGTCTGAAGCTCAAACATTAATTTTCTTTTCCTGATATTTTGAGGGGCATTTAAGGAGGATTTTCTCGGCTTTAAAGGCATCGCCAGCATAATGACCTACTACAACTACTTTTTCAGATCGGGTAAAATCAGCCGGTATGGGTTGATTATAATCTACTCGTTGTTCTTTGCCATTCTCATCAATCATGATGAATGAGAAAGAAACTTTGTCAGCCCCTTCTTCAATGCCCGTTACCTGTCCTGAATGATCTTTTGGCAACTGACCTACTACGTGAATACTGTTTGTATTGCCATTAGATGCCATTTTATAGGCATCGCTAAAAGAAGCATAAGTGCTGGCATCTCCTGCTGTAGAAATAATAATGGCAATAGCCGCTGCAATGACAACAATGATTAAAATATGCGATTTTTTCATACCCGAGCCCTCAATTATGATCATGCAAAATTAAAGGAAATGCTTCAATGTTTGCGCTGATTTTAGTCATTATACTGAAATGCAGACTATTTGGTTTTAGGGTCCTTTTGCTGCACCAGTTTTTCAAGCTTTGTAATTTTCCTGTCTAACGAAATCAGGTATACCACAAATCCAACCAGGATAATTAAAACAATAGCTACCACTACGTATATTTTACCGTCTGCGCGGAAAGTATCAGCCATTTCTACTTTATTTTCCTGAGCTTTTGAAATGATGCTCACCATCATAAATGACAGAGCAAAGATTATTTTATAAATATTTTTCATAGCATTATATATTAACTTTCAAGAAAGGGTTAATGTTTACTATTTTATTTAACTGGTTGCATAGCCTCATCCTCCAGCTCCAGCAAACGTTCATGTACTTTTCGGATTCTTACCCGTAAGAAAACTACCCAAAGACCGATCAGAAACCAACCAATTACAGCGGGATAAAATACCATTCGCATCTTACTATCAAGGTCATACATGTTAAATCCCGGATTGCCACCGCTACCCGGATGCATTGAACTTGTGAGACGTGGAATAATAAAGATCAACGGTATCATGGCAAAGAACGCAAAGATGTTATAAACGGCACTGAGTCGTGCGCGCTGTTCTTCATTGTCGAGAGAACCTCGCAGAACAAAATATGCGAGATAAACCAGCAGGGCAATTGCAGCTCCATTCTGTTTAGGGTCACCATGCCAGGGAGATCCCCAGGTATAGTTTGCCCAAACCATGCCACTTAATATTCCTAAAACGCCTAACAATATCCCAACATTGGCGAATTCAACGGCATACCAATCATCTAATTGATTTGGTTTAATCAGGTAGCGTATTGCAAAAACGAGTGATGCCAGGAATAAAAGAACCATACCAAACCACATAGGTACATGAAAATACAGGGCACGAATTGTTTCGTTTAGGATGTCTAATCGCGGCACATCAAACAAGAGTCCTCCAACATGAACATAAACCAATAAAACTACAGCCGTAATCTTTAACCAACTCTTCATCCTTCGAAAAATTAATAGAATCTTGTTATGACAATCCGGATCCAACTCAAAGCAAAAAGCATTGAATTTAACTGCGCCAAATATACGGGAAGAGCAGGTACGCTAATGCAGTAAGGATACAATTTATTGCCAGTAAATTTAGAAGTTCGTCGGTGCTGGCGGCTCTTTCAATACCATCTACGGCATTTTTTGTTATTTTAATAGCCATCAGTAACACAGCAATTACCACAGGAAAACTTAACACGGCCATTAGAATATTACTGTTATTTGTCTTCGATGCAATACCTGAAATAAGACTTAGTGAAGAAGAGAATCCAAAGGAAGTGAGCACCAGTGTTACTAGGAACAATAAATGATCTGTAATGACATGCTGCATAAAAAGCGAGAAAAGAAGATAGCCCGCCAGTGATAATAAGAAACAGAGAATTGTATTGTAAATAATCTTCGACAGGATAATAGCCTGCGGGCTGGCCATGGTATAATAATAAATGAAAATGCCCCTTCGTTCGCCGATAAAACTTTTGGCCACACTGTTTACAACAGAGAATAAAATAACAAGCCAGAACAAAGCAGACCATGTGGCTGGCGAAATAGAATTTTGACGCAAACTGAAGGTGATATAGCAAATGAAAACCAGACTAAAGAGATATAAGGTAATCCCTGAAATAACTGCTTTACGCCTGAGTTCAAGTTTGAACTCTTTTTTTATCAGATGAAGAAGAGTGTTCAACCTTGTGTGTTTATAAATTGCCTATAGTGAGGAATGAAGAATTTTAATAACATAATTAATGCAGCAAGAGAAAGTCCCAACCCCGCACCCAAGGCAAGAAACAAATTGATGGATTTTGTTGACCCTACGGGGTCAAAACCTTTAACTAAAAATGATACAGAATCAAGGTCTTTGAGTGCCTGCTGATATTGGATTTTATTATTATACAACTCTATTGATTTTACGGAAAGATCTGAGGGACTAAAAGTTGATACATTTGGTTGGTTAGCCATTTTAGTTTTTAACTTTTCAATAGACTCCAACTCTGTAGTAATTTTATTAACTAATTCAGAAAGATATATTTTCTTTTCTCTGATTTTGCGCTGCACGGGCTCACTTTCATTTATATAATTTATGAGTTCTTTCTGAAGTTCAGGAAATACATTTTTGGAATCTGTTTTCGCTGCTATTTGAATGAAAATATTTTCTGAATCTTTGGCCTGATGCGCTTCTGGGCTAATACTCAGTACATTTTTACTTTGAATACTTCCTGATGCTGTGAGTTCATTTAACAGGAATTCTGCTTCTTCTTTGTATAAGAGGGGTGTGGAAATCATTAAACGTGCTTCCCATGTTGGCTTTTGAGATACAGACATCGCGTAACCCAAGAGCATGCCAAGTATTGTGCAGGTAACAATTAAAATTTTGTTTTTTAGGACAACCGAACAAAATTTAGTGACCACTTTAAGTAAATCGATTTCAGTTTTTGATGCCTTATATTCCATGGGGTGCAATTTTATATAAATTAAAGTTCAATTATAGAGTCACTACTAAATTATTTAGCTTTGCCTCCATTTTGCACAAGTAAAATAGGTTAAATGCCATCTCAGGATCTGATTTTAGTTACAGGCGCAGCCGGATTTATAGGATTTCATCTCTCTCAAAGCCTTTGTAATCAAGGTTATAAAGTAATTGGTATCGATAATCTAAATTCCTATTACGATGTCAATCTCAAAAAAGCCAGGCTTGAGATAGCAAAGAAAAACACCAACTTCACTTTTTATCAAATTGACCTGACAAGCTCGGAGTCATTAAATCAGCTGTTCGAGAAGTACAAATTCAGATACGTAGTAAATCTGGCAGCTCAGGCAGGTGTAAGACATTCATTAACACATCCGCATACATATTTGGAAAGCAATCTTCATGGGTTCCTTAACATCCTGGAGGCTTGTCGACATAACCATGTTGAACATTTAATTTATGCATCGTCAAGTTCTGTCTATGGCGCTAATAAAAAGATGCCTTTTTCAGTTCATGATAATGTTGATCACCCCTTATCTTTATACGCAGCATCAAAAAAGGCGAATGAGTTAATGGCACACACATACTCATCCTTGTATAACCTTCCAACAACGGGATTGAGATTCTTTAGCGTATATGGTACTTACGGCAGGCCTGATATGGCGCTGTTCATTTTTACTAAAGCAATATTAGAAGGATCACCTATTGATGTTTTCAACAACGGAATGATGAAGAGAGATTTCACTTACGTTGACGACATTGTAGAAAGTGTATCACGTTTAATACCAAGACCTTCAAAACCTAACCCAAACTGGAGCGCACTTTCGCCAGACCCTGCAACCAGTTTTGCTCCATATAGAATTTTTAATGTAGGTAATAATGTTCAGATAGAGCTTCTAAAATATATAGAACTCATTGAAAACAAACTTGGTAAAAAGGCAATTAAGAATTTCCTACCAATGCAAATAGGTGACGTTCCAGAAGCCTGGGCAGATGTGAACGACCTGATGCTGGAAGTCGACTTTAAACCTGGCACTCCCATTGAAGTAGGTGTCGGAAAATTTATTGATTGGTATCTTGATTACTACAACATAAAATCGAATTAGAATGGATAAAATAGGAGTTATAGGCTTGGGCTACGTTGGCCTTCCATTAGCAGTAGAATTTGGTAAGGTTGTAGACGTTGTTGGTTTTGATATTAACAAAGAGCGAATAGAAGAACTTTCAACAGGGTTTGACAGAACTAAAGAAGTTGATGAACATGAATTAAAAAGTTCAACGAAGCTAAAGTTCACTTACACTCTGGGTGATTTACGTGATGTAAATTATTTTATCGTAACAGTACCAACACCTGTTGATGAATTTAAAAAACCAGATCTAAGACCCTTAGAGAATGCCAGCAAAGCGGTTGGCAACGTCTTGAAAAAAGGTGACATTGTAATATATGAGTCAACCGTTTATCCTGGATGTACCGAGGAGGTTTGTGTTCCTATACTTGAGAAAACAAGTGGTCTTGAATTTAATAAAGATTTTTTCTGCGGATATTCTCCAGAGCGAATCAATCCAGGAGATAAACTACATCGGGTTACTACCATTAAGAAAGTTACCAGCGGCAGCACTGCAGATGTAGCTAACAAAGTTGACCAGTTATACAGAAAAATAATTGTTGCGGGTACTCACAAAGCCTCTTCTATAAAAGTAGCGGAGGCAGCAAAGGTGATAGAGAACTCACAACGTGATGTGAACATCGCTTTTGTAAACGAACTAGCGCTGATTTTTGAACGAATTGGTATAGATACTCATGAAGTGCTGGAGGCAGCAGGAACAAAATGGAATTTTCTTCCTTTCAAACCTGGATTAGTTGGTGGTCACTGTATAGGAGTAGATCCATATTATCTGACACATAAAGCTGAAAGCCTGGGTTATCATTCTGAAGTAATTCTTTCAGGAAGACGAATCAATGATAACATGAGTGTGCACATAGCCAATTGCGTCATAAAGCTAATGGCACAACATGAGATGCCAATTAATAAAGCCAATATATTGGTGTTAGGTATTACGTTTAAAGAAAATTGCCCTGACATTAGAAATAGTAAAGTAGTTGATCTAATCCAGGAGTTAAAAAGCTTCGGAACAAACGTTGATGTTTATGATCCGCTTGCCGACGCGCAAGAAGTTAAACATGAATATGGGTTGTCATTAGTTGAGGCTCCCAATAAAAAATATCACGCCATTGTAGCGGCAGTAAATCATGCTGAATTTAACAACCTTGATTGGAATGCTATTCGAGATAGCAATACTGTTGTTTATGATGTGAAAGGCACACTGGATAGATCAATTGTAACATCGAGATTATAATTAAAAAAGTATAATGAATTCTAAAAAAATCCTTGTCACAGGCGGAGCCGGATACATTGGGGCTCACACTGTAGTTGAATTGATTCAATCTGGTTATGAACCTGTAATCATAGACGACCTCTCAAGAAGTGATCTCACGCTGCTCAACGGCATTGAGAAAATCACAAGCGTAAAGCCAACATTTTACAATGGCGATTGTGGAGATAAAAACTTCGTGCAACAGGTCTTTAAAAAAGAAGGAACGTTTAAATGCGTGATGCATTTTGCCGCTTTTAAATCTGTGGGCGAATCGGTGACAATCCCGCTTAGTTATTATCAAAATAACATAGGCTCACTTGTTACGATGTTAGAGGTTATGAAGGAAAATAATATAAAGGATTTTATTTTTTCTTCTTCATGTACAGTCTACGGGCAACCAGATCAAATACCAGTAGACGAAAGTGCACCCTTTAAGAGAGCAGAGTCTCCCTATGGCGCGACAAAACAAATGTGTGAACGTATTTTAGAAGATGCGTATAAAACAGGTTTCAAGGTAATTTCATTGCGATACTTTAATCCGATAGGAGCACACCCTTCTGCGTTGTTAGGAGAGCTTCCTATTGGTGTACCTAATAACCTACTGCCGTATGTAACACAAACAGCAGCAGGCAAACGTGAAAAACTTACAGTCTTTGGTGATGACTACAATACACCCGATGGTTCATGCCTTCGGGATTATATACACGTAGTTGATTTGGCTATTGCGCACGTAAAAGCGATGCAGCACTTGGATAGGATTTCAGAGCAAACTGCATATGAAGTTTTTAATCTTGGAACTGGTGTTGGTGTATCAGTACTAGAACTGATCAACAAATTTCAACAAGTTACTGGAGTTAAATTGAACTTTACGATTGGTGCTAGAAGACCTGGTGATGTGGAGAAAGTTTATGCAGATCCTACCAAGGTTAATAATGAGTTAGGCTGGACTACTAAGTTTTCAATTGAGGAGGCGTTGTTACATGCCTGGCAATGGGAACAAAAATTAATGAACAAATAAGAATAGGTAGAGATGTACAAAATCAGAATGGTTGATCTTCAAACACAATACCTGCGCATAAAGCCAGAGATTGATGATGCTATTCAACACGTTCTGAATTCAACAGCTTTTATTCAAGGAGAACAAGTTCAGGAATTTGCAAAGGCGCTAGCTGAATATACAGGTGCGAAAGCAGTCATTCCTTGTGCCAACGGAACAGATGCTTTGCAAATTGCAATGATGGCGCTGGATTATAAACCGGGAGATGAAGTAATCATTCCTGTACATACTTATGTGGCTACAGCAGAAGTAATTGCTTTGCTTGGTCTTACTCCCGTTTTTGTTGATGTTGATGAAAGCACCTTTAACCTTGACGTTAAGCAATTAGAAAGTAAAATTACTTCTAAAACAGTTGCGATAGTTCCTGTCCATCTCTACGGTCAATGTGCGAACATGGAAGCTATTTTGGAAATAGCTGGCCGCTTCAACCTTCATGTAATTGAAGATGCAGCGCAGGCATTAGGTGCCGACTATATTTTTAATGATGGTCAAAAAAAGAAAGCTGGAACATTAGGGATCATTGGTACTACTTCATTTTTCCCATCTAAAAATTTAGGATGTTTTGGCGATGGTGGTGCATTGTTTACGAATGATACAATGCTGGCTGAAAAAATTAAGATGATTGCAAATCATGGTCAGAAGCAAAAGTATCATCATGATGTTATCGGAATTAACAGTCGATTAGACACTCTTCAAGCAGCCATTCTTATTGTGAAGTTGAAATATTTAAAAGAGTATGAGCAGAAGAGAAATGAAGCTGCAACTTTTTATGATACTAGTTTAAAAGAAATTCCACAAATTAAAACTCCATATAGATCATCGTTTTCAACACACGTATTTCATCAATATACATTGTGTGTAGAAAGAAGGGATGAACTTAAGAACCATCTGGAACAAAGAGGCATTCCTACAATGATTTATTACCCTATGCCGCTCCATTTTCAAAACGCTTATAGAAGACCTGGCTATGGAGAGGGTTCTTTTCCCATTACCGAAAGACTTTCAAAAATGGTAATTTCGTTACCAATTCATACGGAAATGAAAGAGGATGAGCAGAAGTTTATTTGCAATGCAATTAGAGAGTTTTATTAAATGGATGAACCAAAAAAATATTACGCTCACCCAACAGCCATAATTGACGATGGCTGTGTGATTGAGGATGGTGTTAAGATCTGGCACTTTTCTCACATTATGCCCAATTGCAAAATTGGTCAGAATTGTAATATTGGTCAGAACGTTGTCATTTCACCAGAAGTAACATTAGGCAAGAATGTTAAAGTACAAAACAACGTTTCAATCTATTCGGGTGTCCAATGCGAGGATGATGTATTCCTTGGCCCATCAATGGTATTTACAAATGTGACGAATCCGCGTAGTGCGATTAACCGTAGAGGCCAATACGCTAAAACAATTGTGAAGAAAGGTGCTTCAATAGGAGCAAACGCTACTATTGTTTGTGGTCATGATATTGGAGAATATGCTTTTATCGGAGCTGGAGCTGTAGTTACAAAAAATGTACCTCCTTATGCTTTAGTCATTGGTAATCCCGCAAGGCAAACAGGATGGATGAGTGAATACGGACATAAATTAAAATTTGATAAAGACGGTTTTGCACTGTGCCCTGAGAGTGGAGAACAGTATAGAATTGAGAATAATATTGTTTCTAAAATAATTAAGTAAGCATGAAACGTTTCGCGTTAATTGGTGCAGCTGGCTTTATTGCTCCAAGACATTTAAAGGCAATAAAAGAAACTGGCAACGAACTGGTTGCAGCACTCGATAAGCACGACAATGTTGGAATCTTAGATTCGTATTTTCCTGCTGCTGATTTCTTTGTTGAATTTGAACGTTTCGACAGGCACCTGGACAAGATAAAACGTAAAGGAAATCCAGTTGATTACGTTTCGATATGTTCTCCAAACTATCTTCACGATTCACATATTCGTTTTGCATTGCGCTACGGTGCAAACGCAATCTGCGAAAAACCATTAGTGCTCAATCCATGGAACGTAGATGCTCTTGCTGAGATAGAACAAGAAACAGGAAAAAAAATAAATACGATTCTTCAACTGAGATTACATCCAAGTATTATTGCATTGCGTGAAAAAGTATTGAGTGGTACTAAGGATAAAATTTATGACGTCGATCTTCAATATATGACTTCAAGAGGCAACTGGTATAATGCCAGTTGGAAGGGTGAGATATCTAAATCAGGTGGTGTTGCCACAAATATTGGAATACACTTTTTTGATATGCTTATCTGGATTTTCGGACCAGTGAAAAAAATGAACATAACAGCAATGGATGACTACCATGCTGCAGGAGTTTTGGAGTTAGAACGCGCTAATGTAAAATGGTTCCTGAGTATCAAGTACGAACACATTCCAGAACAGATAAGAAAAGCTGGCAAACGCACCTATAGATCTCTCGTTATGGAAGGTGAAGAAATTGAATTCAGCGATGGCTTCACAGACCTTCATACAAAAAGTTATGAAGAGATATTGAAAGGTAATGGATTTGGATTGACAGAAGCCAGGGCATCTATTGAACTGGTGCATTCCATTAGAAATATAAAATCAAATTAATAACTACCATTAACCCCACCCTTACCAGAAGTCATTGGCTTAGTTAGCAGTACAAATTTGTTTGCAAAAATTGAATTTGAAATGAATAATAAGTTAATGAGTACCTGTTTAATGAAATGATTTTAAAAACTGATCACAGTCCTCAAGTCTCACCTCTGGTTTCAGTTATAATGCCTGCATATAATGCTGCGAATACTATTGCCAAATCAATTGAGAGTGTTTTAGCTCAAACTTATGAGACATGGGAATTAATAGTAATAGACGACGGGTCTTCTGATGAAACAGCTTCAATTACAAAACAGTTTGAGATTTCAGATAAGCGAATAGTGTATGTAAAGCTTAGTAAAAATGGGGGGTTGCCAAATGCAAGGAATGAAGGATGTAAATTGGCAAAAGGTGAATTTATAGCTTTTTTGGATTCTGATGATTTGTGGCATTTAGATAAACTGAATATGCAAGTCTCTTTTCATTTGAGAAATCCTCAAATTGAAATCAGTCACACTGACTATGTTTTTTTTGATGACAGTAAAATCTATAAGAGACCACTTAAGAAATATATTGAACCAAGAAGAATTAAGGAGGGCCTTCTATATCCTGCAATTTGTTACAGAAATCCAATTGGAGTTTTAACCGTGGTCTTGAAAAGAAGTTTGATAAATGAAGTTAATTTTTTTGATAAGTCTTTGAAAACAATGGAGGATCAAGATCTTTGGGTAAGGATAGCGAAGATTGGAAAGGAGTTCGGATTCATTGACAAAGTTCTAGCGTCATACAGATTATCGGTTAGTGGGATCTCTAAACAGACTGGCAAATATAAAAAGGCGTATAAAGTATATATTGCCAAAATCTTGAAAAATGAGAATGTATTGCCCAGAATAATGTGGCGACACTATTACAGATATTTCGGAACCATCTATTTTCACAAAGGCCAATTTGAGTTGAGTTCGAAGTATTTTTATAAATCTATAAGGTTAAGCTCATTTGACTACACATTGACCAATACGGTTATTTATTTATTGTATTCAGAATTAAAAATGTTAGTACGTGTGTTTTCACAGAGTCTCGGTAAAAATAAGAAAGCATGATTATTATTAATCTTAAGGGAGGGCTCGGAAATCAGATGTTTCAATATGCAGTGGGGAGAAATCTTTCTGTGATTCATGGAACTGAATTAAAATTGGATAGATCATTCTTGTTAAAAAGGAACAATGAAGCCATTACTTATCGTGATTATGAATTGTCCATTTTTAATATAGCTGAAAATTTTGCTAAATCGGATGAGATTGAAGAACTAAAGAATTTTTGGAATAAGGCCCTACTAAAAATAATTCCTTCCTACAAGCATAATCCTTATGTAAAAGAAAAGCATTTTCATTTTGATCCTCATATTTTAAAAAGAGAGGACAATTGCTACTTAGATGGCCATTGGATCAGCGAAAGATATTTTGAGAGTATAGAGCCAATAATAAGAAATGAGTTCTCCTTTAAACAAGATGTTGTCGACTCTGCCAGGGATTTAAAATTTAAAATTCAAAACTCAAACGCTGTTTGCATACAGATTAGAAGAGGCGACTATGTCACTAAAGCTGATGTTTCAAAAGTTCATGGGGTTACACCTCTAACATATTTTAATAAAGCTATTGACTTGATAAAAATGAATGTTGAGAATCCTGTATTTTTTATTTTTTCAGATGATATTGATTGGTGCATTGAGAATTTTAAAGATTTGAGATCAGCCCATTTTGTTGAGAAGATATTAGTAGGTGCATCGGTAGGTAATTCAGATTATTTACAGCTTATGAAAGAGTGTAAACATTTTATAATATCAAATAGTACATTTGGATGGTGGGGAGCATGGCTTGGCGGTTATCGTAATAAAATCGTAATAGCACCAAAAGCATGGCTAAATGTGGACACTGTCATCACGAAGGATGTATACCCTGGTGAATGGATCAAATTATAAGATGTAAAGATTTTACATTATACTCACAGATATTGGACTCATACATTTTTCTCCATGCATAAAGTAATAGTTTACGATTCTGATCATCATGGAGCATTTAACAATAGATGCTTTGAAACTTCATATGCAAAAGAAGGTCCAGGTCATTCCTTTACTGTCGAACTTGGTAGGGTTGCAGTGGAACGAGGATATGAAATAACAACCGGAGATTTATTTCTTAAAAAGAATTACCCAAAAGATACGATTGCGTTTTGCCTTACCGATATGCTCAGTAAAAGAACAGATTTGATTCTAAAAAAAGGAGCTATCCCATTTATTTGTTTGAGTACCGAATCTCCGCTTATTGCGAAAGATTTTTATTTCAACATAAAGAAGTTAGCGGGTAAGTTCATCTACAACATGCAGTTTAGAGGTACAGCGGAAAGATTAAATCAAACCTCTACCATATTTCTTCCCATGTATTTCCCGGTCGATTCGAGAACACCGCTGGACTATTCAGATTGGGGGAATCGAAAATTTCTGACCCTTATCAATAGAAATAAAAGAATATTTTTCACAGGGTATTCATCCATAAATGATTTAGTTAGATCGTTACTATCAAGAATTAAACTTAGAGTATTGAAATGGATTGATCCTTGGATACGTTCTAAAGAGATATATAAAGACAGAATTGAAGCTATAAGATTTTTTTCTAAGTACAGTGATTTCTGTCTATATGGTAAAGATTGGGAGAAGAGAATTCCAGGTTTTCCATTGAGCTATCACACGGCGGCACTGAAGGCTTTTAAAGGAGGTATTCCATCAGACCAAAAATTGAATGTGCTGAATCAATTTAAATTTGTAATATGTTTTGAGAATTGTTCTTTCCCGGGATATGTAACAGAAAAAATATTTGATTGTTTCTTGGCAGGTGCAATACCTATATATTTTGGAGCTCCCGACATTAATGATTTCGTACCAGAGAATACATTTATAGATTTTAGAAGGTTTAAAGATTTTAATGAACTTGATGTTTACCTTCAGAATTTCTCTGAGGAGGAAGCTTATCAAATGCTGGAATCGGCTAAAAAATTCTTGGCCAGTAAGGACTTTGATAAATACTTTTTGCAGGATACGATTAAAGATATTTTAAATCGCATTGATCGTTATCCTGAAAAATTGTGATGATTAATTTTATGAGAAATGAAGGCGTTGCTAAGTTTGATTTTCCATTTTTTTTAGAATGCTACCCAACACAGGTAATTATAAATTCCCTTCTCCAACATCAGAGTATGGCATCAAATAATTTCACATCACTTATCTTCAAGATTTATGAATAACCTGAAACGTGTTGGCATCAATATGATTTCCGGTGGTGTCGGCTTTGTAATACCAATGGCAATTAATTTTTTCTCAACCCCGTATGTAATTAAGATATTGGGTAAAGAAGCATTTGGTCTTCAGGTCTTGGGTAATGTTATTATCGGATATTTGATTGTAGCCGATATGGGACTGGATATCCCAATTACAAAAAAAATAGCCGAGTACTACGCTAAAAACGATGAAGGATACAAAAGTAAATTCCTCATCGCGACAATTAAATTATATTTCATAATTGGTTTGTTGGGAACATTAATAGTTTTTCTTTTTACTGAAAAATTAATTTCACTACTGGCAATACCATCTGGTCTACTGCATGACGCAAAACTTGTATTTTATATGACAAGCATTGGGTTTATGGGAAGCATAATTAATATGTGGGGTAAGGCCGTTTTCAACGGAATTCATAGATATGATTTAGCCAATGCCGTTAGTATTTTTAACAACTTATTTGGCGTAATAATTGGAATTCTATTATTAGTGAATGGCTATGGGGTTATTGGTTTTTTTTCGGCGCGCATTGTTGGTTTACTAGTATCAGGTTTGATTTATATTTTTCTGGCGAGGAAATTAATGAATCGTTTTACACTATTTCCAATAATAGACTATGAAGTGTGGAGTTATCTCAAAGAACAAATTGGATATGGTTTTGTTTTGAGATTGTCTGGAATGATTTTCTCTAGAATGGATCAGACATTAATTAGTTCTTATTTAGGTGTTGCAGTGCTAACCGTTTATTCAATTCCCATCTTAATTGCTAATACCCTTAGTGGCCTTATAGCAAGTGTAACACACTTTGCTTTTCCGATGGCAAGTTCTATGAGCTTTACTCGGTCAATATCCGAGATGGAGCCATTCTTTATAAGGATATCTAAATTTATAACTATCATCTCTACACTTGTTTTTGTTCCATTTATAATTTTTGGCGACAAGTTTTTAGCACTGTGGATTTCTACTGAAGTATCCAGCCAGAGTCATATTGTCTTGGTAATGTTGTTAAGCGCTTTTTATATAAATACATGCTTCACTATTGCTATCATTGTATTTATGGTTGGTATTGGACAACTAAAAACTTTTACATTTTATGGAGCTACTAGAGGCATTTTATTGATGATAAATTTTGCGTTCCTGATTAAATTTTATGGACTTGAGGGGGCTGGTTATTCTTATATTATTTCTTTAGTGCTTGATTTTGCATTCTTAGTCTATTGCTTAAGAAATAAGTTAAAGTTTAATATTCGTGCCGTCAGTAATGCACACATTAAGCCAATAGCACTCGGACTTTTTCTTGGAACAATCATGTTCTTTTTAAGAAGCTATGCATCTAGCTGGATTAATCTCTTAGCATTAATCACTTCTTTTCCAATAGCATATTGTATTATTGGTTGGTTGATAAATCTTTTTGATCATACTGAAAAGGAAATTATTTATAAACTTGTAAATAAAATTGGATTTGGAGTTCGTAACTAGTTCTTAGTATGAAGGATAGATTTACATTGATAATTTCATCCTTAATAATTGCTGATCTTTTGACAGGTTTCCTGTTTAACGTTGGGGCCGATTTTTTCAGAATAGGCCTTTTAGTAAAGATTACAACCGAATTTATTGTATTAGGTTATTATATCGTTCATGTAAAAAATGTAACGATTTTATCAATGTTTATAGCAATGATAATTTTATTTTCAATTTGGATAATTGGGTCTTTAAATTCTTTTTTCAATAATCCACTTTTTAGTTATCCCTATTCCTTTCTAGTATTGAATCGTTATTTTTTTCTATTCATCATGTCTTGCTTGTTTTTTCATCTGGCTGAGGATAGTTCTTTTGACGTGAGGTGTAAGAGAATATTTGAAGCATTTTTTATAGTTAATAACATCTTGATTTTTTTAGGCGTCATTTTCCATATCAATTTTTTTTCAACTTATAATCCATTTGGATTGATACCTCTTTCAGAACAGAGGTTTGGATATAAGGGACTGATTTCAGGAGGAAACGATGTTGCAGGATTATATATAATTGGAGTCGCGTATTTTTTCAGAAAGAAATTTGTTTATGAAGAGGGAGGCTACCTACTATTAATTGCTACTGTATTATCAGCAATGTTCACAGGTACAAAAGCAACCTTTATTGCTGTTTTAGCCATTGGACTATATTACATGTTTAGATATAGAATTAAGTTATTTTTCGGCGTTATGGTACCCCTCTTTTCTTTCATTTTAGTGTATGGATATTATCGATGGGATTACATCAAGGAAAAATTATTGGACTCTTTAATTCAGAAATTAAATAGTAATCCGCTTACCTATCTTATGTCAGGAAGGAATGATTTTATTATTCATCATTTTAAGTATATAGGAGAAAAATGGAACTTGATGAATCACCTTGTAGGTGATGGTTTTCTATATTCAGAAACAGACTTTCTTGACTTATATTTTTTCTTTGGAATTATTGGATTGATACTATATATGTACTTGTATGCGAGGATTTTTTTTAGTGTTGATAGATCATTGGATAATTTGTATGTATTTGTTGTATTGATGGGCATTGCTTTTACAGCTGGACATATAATACAGTCCGCAGTTGTGCCCTTATTTGTACTGCTTTATGTTTTTTCTATAAAGAGGTTGCATTATGATTAATTTAGGAATCGTAGGCTTAGTAAATTTTAATGATTGGAATGATCCTAACTACACTCAAACAGGAGGTATTAATAGTGTTGTAAAAAGTATTGTGCCTTATTTAAAGGCAGATAAAATTATCTTGTTTGGTCACACCTTTGATAAAGATAATTTGTTTAAGGAAAAACAGATTGGAGAAAATATTTACATCTTTCCTATCTTATATATTCCACCTAAAACAAAATTTCCAATCAGGAGTCTTGCTTTTTTAAAAGGATGGCGACTTAACAGATATTTAAAGAAGCATCAAATTAATTTCGCATACACACATTCCGAAGAACTTTGCTTTTGGGTGACATTCACTAAAATCAACTATATTCATCATATACATACGTTCGTAAATGTTCTTGAAATTTCTCACCGTCGTTCGTCAAAGATTAAGCTGTTCAAGAGCATTTGGAGTGCTCTTAGAAATCGAGTAATCAACAAGGCTTATAGGGTAGTTTCGATTAACAATGATATTAGTAATATGATCACCTCTCGTCTCCAGGAAAGTCGTGTTATTCGATTTCCTAATTATGTAGACACTCAGCAGTTTAAATTTAGATTTGATGCCAACTTAAAATCATCCTTAGGGATCACACACGAAAAAATAGTTTTGTTTGTGGGTAGACTGGCACAGGTTAAGGGATTAGAATTATTTGTTGACACTATTCAATTATTAAGTAATGATCCTACTAATTCCTGGAAGGCTATAATTATTGGAAATGGAGATTATGAAAATAAAATTCGAAATTATATAGAGGAGAAAAATTTAGAGGATAAATTCATTTTCGAAGGCTCAGTAAATGATCCAGTTATCTTAAGTAAATATTATAGTTTGGCAAATGTTTTTCTCGTAACCTCATGGAGTGAATCAGGACCTGTTACTTTATTAGAAAGTCTTGCTTGTGGTACCCCTGTAGTGTCAATGAATGTTGGTTTTGCGAATGATGTTTTGAACAAGAACAATGGTTTTGTAATTGATTATCGGAATGCGGCTGAGTTTTCTAAGAAAGTGATGGATAGTGTTTCTTTCAAAACTCATTTAAGTCTTCTCCCCGATGATGAATATTATTCTGTAGAACATGCGGCCAATCTTTTAAATAAGAATTTTAACCCACGAATTTAAGTGAGGCGATCTCTAATTATTTACCGCCCCATACTATTACACAAGAATAAAGCCTAATTACTGCAATACTAAGCCCACTCCGAAATCGTTACCAACGGATTAATGTATGGCTTTATCACGAAACTCTTCAAGTTCTCTCAACATATCAGAATGAAAGTATTAGCTTTGCTGAGATCTCAGTATAAATGAGAAAGCATTAGTTATACTTAAAGTGCTTACTTATTCGTTCTTTCTTAAAAAAGATGATTTTTGGCTTACAACCAATTCATAAATTATGGTGTCTACTAATTTACGTACACCAAATTGGAGGAAAGTATGCCTGAGATATTAAAAATATATTGCGTAAAGACCCCAAAAATGGATTCATTATTTTTTGCAAATACGGTTAAGCAATCTGCTCCAAGATTTTGGTCCTTTGGATCAATTACAGATACCTGTCAATTTCAATTGTTCGGGGCATTCTTTTCAAGTATCATTTTTAAATTATTTGTTAGAAACCAAGGATAATTAATTCTGCTTTCTAATAACAATAGAATATTGTTTTGACTCCAAATAAAATAGAGCACATGAAATTTGATGTAACCATATCAATTGTATTATACAAGTCCAATGTTGAGTTATTGGAGAATGCAATTCAGAGTGTATACAAGACTTCGCTTAATTTTAAATTATACCTGATTGATAACTCCCCAACAGAGAAACTCAAAGTCTTTAAAAAAGATGAGAGATGTGAGTATATTCATGTAGGACAAAATTTAGGTTTTGGTAAGGCTCATAATATTGCCATGCAAAAGGCTATTGAGGAGTCGAAATACCACATCGTTTTAAATCCAGATATATATTTTGCTGCAGGCGAACTTGAAAAACTTTTTGCTTACATGGAAGCCAACCCTGATGTTGGTCAGGTAATGCCAAAAGTTCTTTACCCTAACGGCGATATCCAACGACTTTGCAAACTCTTACCATCACCAGTAGACTTATTCTTAAGAAGATTTTTTCCATGGTTCCCTGGTGCAGAAGAAAGAAACAGAAGATATGAGCTACAGGATAGCGGCTATGATAAGATAATGAACATTCCATTTCTATCAGGTTGCTTTATGTTTCTTAGAACTTCTGCATTGAAAGAAGTTGGTTTTTTCGATGAGCGTCTCTTCATGTATATTGAAGATGTAGATCTTACCAGAAGAATACATGAACAGTATAAAACTATATTCTTCCCACTCAGCGAAGTACATCATCATTATGCCAAGGGATCATATAAAAGCTTGAAACTCATGCTTTATAATATCCATGGCGCGGCTATTTACTTTATGAAATGGGGCTGGCTATTTGACTCTGATCGAAAGAAAATTAACAGAAGAGTGATAGAATTATATCTGTAATAATCTTAATCGATAGTCTGATCATTAAAATCTCTTCTAATTCATTAATTTTGGGTTGAATTAAGCCTATGATGATTCAACTCGCGTCAGCGATTACAGCTTTTGTTATTTCTTTTTTGATCGTACCGGTCATCATTAAATATTCATTGCAGAAGAACCTCGTTGATGTTCCGGGTCGCAGAAAAATTCACAAAAAAATCACCCCTTCTATGGGTGGTATCGCCATATTTTTTGGCTTCTTTATTTCATCTCTAATATGGATTGAACTGACTGACTGGAAAGAGGTCAAGTTTATCATGGTTGCTCTGTTCATAATTTTTTTCATTGGAGTTCGTGATGACCTTGTTCCTTTGAGACCGTGGTTGAAGCTAGTAGGTCAGTTATTAGCTGCCGTAATTCTGGTTTCTTTTTTTGGCTTAAGACTAAATTCTTTTTATGGACTTTTTGGTCTGCATGATATTCCGGTTGTTGCCAGTTATATAGTCACGATCTTTACATTAATTATTATAACAAATTCATTTAATCTCATTGATGGGCTTGATGGTCTTGCAGGCACTGTTGCACTTGTGTCTTTGATAAGTTTTGGAATATGGTTTTATCTGATAGATGATCAGCTTTTTGCTGTATTTCCTTTCGCCATGGCCGGTGCGATTTTGGCTTTTCTTTTTTTTAACTGGGAGCCATCAGAAGTATTTATGGGAGACACTGGTGCGTTAGTCATCGGATTAACATTGGCTATTTTGGCAATCCACTTCATTGATACTAATTATAATTTACCTGCGGGCCACGTGTATAAATTCAGATCTTCTGTTACAACAGGTGTTTGCTTTATCGCTATCCCTTTGATCGACACACTTCGCATTATTATACTTAGACTTAGAAAGGGACAATCACCTCTTACCCCAGATAAAAGTCATATACACCATGCTATTTTAAGATTGGGCAAGAATCATAGTCAGACAACCATTATCCTCGGACTGACTCAACTTGTTTACATTGTAATTGTAGTTACTTTTTCACAGTTGCCTGAGCGCTATCTGCTGACAGGAGTTTCAGTTTTGTCGTTACTGCTGAGTTTATTAATTGACCGACTGATACTAAGCAGGCTGGCTACTAAAAATCAACTTCCAGAACAGTAGTTGAAAAGACATTAAAGAATTAGATTCTGAATTAATTCTTAAAGAAATTATTCTTCGTAATTGTAAAAACCTTTTCCTGATTTTCTACCTAAAATACCAGCATCTACTTTTTGTTGCTGAATATAGTTTGGTCTGAACTTGGAATCCTGATTAAAGGCTTGATAAACAGATTGTGTTACTGCCAGATTAATATCTAAGCCAATGAAATCCATTAGTTCAAATGGACCCATTTTAAAGCCACTAGCCTTTAGAAGCTTGTCGATCGTCTCGATGTCTGAAACACCTTCTTCTAACAGCTTGAGTGCCTCAAGATAATAATGACGTGCCACCCTGTTAGTTATAAAGCCCGGTGAATCTTTTGCAAGGACACTTACCTTACCCAAACTTTCAGAAAAACTTTTTAAAGTACTTATAGTTTGATCTTCAGTTGATACACCTTTAACAATCTCTACCAACTTCATGACTGGTGCAGGATTAAAAAAATGTAAGCCAGCAAATCGACCTTGATGTTTTAAAACTGATCCAATCTGAGTTATAGAAATAGATGAAGTATTAGTAAGGAGAAGACAATCTTTAGCATTGATCTTCTCAAGTTCTACAAATATTTTTTGTTTGATTTCAAGTTTTTCTGAAACAGCTTCTATGGCTAAATCAACTTGTAGTTGTCGGAAATCGCTGACGGATGAAATGAGCGATAATGCCTTTGCCTTTTGTTCCTGAGTGATCTTATTTTTTTCAATTGAAATATCCAGACTTTTGGTAATGGATGTTTTTCCACTGCTGATAATTTCATATTGAGTATCATAGAGTAAAACTTCATACCCAGCCAATGCACATACCTGTGCTATGCCCTGCCCCATAGTGCCAGCACCAATAATACCTATCCGCTGAATGGGGCTAGGCATCATATTACCGGATGAAATTGACGAAGAAATCTAACATCATTCTCTGAAAACAAACGCAAATCATTAATTGAATAACGTAACATGGTAACGCGTTCTATCCCCATACCAAATGCAAAGCCAGTGTATTCTTCAGGGTCGATATTACAACTCTTCAATACATTTGGATGCACCATACCGGAGCCACCAATTTCTACCCAGCCAGAGTATTTACAGACGTTACAGCCCTTGCCTTTACAAATCAAGCAACTTATATCAATTTCCGCACTGGGTTCCGTAAATGGAAAATATGATGGCCTGAATCGTATTTTAATATCCTTACCATACATCTCCTTAGCAAAATGATATAACGTCTGCTTAAGATCTGCGAAGCCAACATTTTTATCAATATATAAACCCTCAACCTGGTGAAAGAAACAGTGTGCCCGGGCTGAGATAGCCTCATTACGATAAACGCGTCCTGGCATGATTGCTCTGATTGGAGGCTTCTGCTTTTCCATCATGCGGATCTGCACATTTGATGTGTGCGTACGCAGTAGTATATCAGGATTTTTTTCAATGAAGAATGTATCCTGCATTTCGCGTGCAGGGTGATTC